>JAABTG010000120.1 GCA_011389995.1 Thiotrichales bacterium | reverse complement strand
GGTGATTATGATGCCCCTACTGTGCCCCATATCCATCAGCTAACGTCGGAGTTCCAACTGACGGAAAACGAGATTTTTGATCTTATAGAGAGTGCGCCACGCCTCAAAATGGCTGTGAGGGGCTGGGTAGCCGAAGCCCATCTGGTAAGGCAGTTGCAAGAATTGCCAGATATTACCGAGTGCAGTTCCATCGAGGAAGATGGCGGTCCCGATGTTCGGGTTTCTCTTGACGGAAGTCGGCCACTTTATATTGAGTGCAAGAACATATTGAGACGTCCTTACAAAGACGGTAGTTATCGGTTAGATTTCCAACGCACCAGATCGTCTAAAGCTGATCCATGCTCACGATACTACGCCCCTAGTGAATTCGATGTAGTGGCGGCATGTTTACACCCAAGAACAGAACAATGGGATTTCAGCTACGCGCTAGTTCATGATCTGACCATACACGACCGCTGCCCAGGCAAGCTAAGCAATCGTGTAATTTTGGACGAGCGATGGGACAGCGACGTCCTTCAAGTGTTGAATTGTGCACTCGCGTATTGAGTCGTAAACGTATCGTGCCGACGAACGCTGGCGTTCCTTAATAGATCTTCCGGCTTTGCTCAGAGCCATGGAGTCAAGAGCCATGGGGTCAGGTCTTACTTTTGCCTTTAGTGAAGGGGCCGCCAGGAAAAAGAAGCGGCGGTGAAGCTGCTGATGGCTGGCCTTCGACAGACAATGGATTGATTCGATTGCACCGATCCCGGGGGCCGTTTTCTCAAGTCCAGGCGCGGTCCGCGGTTGGTCGGCTTGCGGTTGAAGGGATGGGTGACTCCTTCCTGGATGGAATCCTGAGGTATTGCGGTGGGTAATACTGGGGTGATACCGTCTCCCAGATGAAAGTCGCAGTCTCTATCCCCGACGCCATCTTCGAAGCGGCCGAGCGCCTGGCGAAAGAACGGCGGATTCCGCGTAGCCAGGTGTTTGCCGAAGCGCTGGAGGAGTACGTCGCCCACCATCGCCCGGAGGCCGTCACCGAGAAGCTGGACGCGGTGTACCGGGTAGAGGAGTCCGGAATGGATGAGGCTCTGTTGCGCGCCCAGATTGCGGTACTGGACGATGAGGCGTGGTGAGGTCTGGTGGGCGTCCTTGCCGGAACCGACGGGGTCCGGACCCGGTTTCAGGCGCCCAGTGATCGTCGTCCAGTCCAACCCCTTCAACCAGAGTCGCATCGCCACGGTGATGGTTGCCGTGATCACTTCCAACCTGGCGCTTGCCCAGGCGCCGGGCAATGTACGCCTCGGCAAGTCGGAGTCGGGGCTTTCCCGGGCCTCGGTGGTCAACGTGTCCCAGCTCGTGACCCTCGACAAGCGGCTGTTGTCCTCGCGCGTAAGAACCCTGCCGGAGCGGTTGATGGCACGGGTAGAGGAAGGGTTGCGGCTGGTGCTCGGACTGTGATCTGTCGGTACTCGCACCAGGGGGAAGTAGGGAGCTATGCCTGGACGTTCAAATAACCTTCCTTGCCCGTTCAAATTGACGTCCGGCTGCTCAAGCTTCAGTTTCTTCCTGTAGTCCTTGCTGCGCAAACGTTGATGGAATACCTGGTAATCAAGACGCTGCACGTCGTCTCCGCGACCTTTCTCGTCGGGGTGGGGGTGGGTAGCGCGTATTACCTGTGGCGCGCTCAGCGCCTTGGTGACCCGCGGTTGATGGCGGGCGTTGCCGCCTTCGCAGTGCAGGCCGACTGGTTTTTCACGGTGCCGGCGGGGATTATTCAACTGTCGTCGGGCCTTTGGCTGGTGCATGCGGGTGGCCATGGCTGGGACGGCTGGGTGGGCATCTCCCTGGCGTTGTTCGCGCTCGCCGGCCTGTGCTGGCTGCCGGCGGCCTGGCTCCAGGGGCGCATGGGGGATCTGGCAAGGGCGAGCGCGGCCGGCGGGCGGCCGCTGCCGGAGCGTCATCACCGGTACGTGCGCCTGTGGTTCTGGCTGGGCGTGCCCGCCTTCGCCGCCATGCTCCTAATCTACGTCCTGATGGTAATCAAGCCGGCCTGATGAGGTGCCGGCGCCAATACCATGGCGATATGGCGTCCTCCATGAAAGTCTCAGCCCCTTCCCGGGACTGCGTTTAGCGGCACAAGCCCTTCGCGCGCATGAAACAGGCCGCGTTGTTCCTGCGGTGCCGGACCACACGGGCCGGTGGACAGGGTAGCAGGCATTGTCGCGAAAGGTGGGTCCCGGCCTCCGGCTGACTGTCCAATTTTGTCAATGACACCGACCATGGTGAAGCCGACAATGTGTGGCCAATTCACCGTGCCCTTTGCCTTTCCCATGTCAATGCCTGGTGATCCTTTGACCATCCGCCGCTTCCGCAGCACCCATGGAAAGGCGTAACGGCACCGCCCTGTACGCCTTGTTCAAGGTTCTGGGGTGGGCGTTGGCCGGTCTCGCCGGTCTGCTGGTGGTTGCGGTTCTGGTGACGGAACTGATGCCGTTGAATTTCCTCAAGGGTCCCGTCGGCGATCGCGTCGAGGCCATGACCGGCCGCGAGTTGGAGATCAGCGGTGACATCTCGGTGAGTCTGCTGCCCCGCCCCCACCTGGAGGTGGGTGGACTCAATCTCGCCAATGCCGGCTGGGGACGGGCTCAGGAGATGCTGGTCATTGACGGCCTCGAACTTGAACCCTCGCTCACCAGGCTGTTCAGAGGCGAGCTGGCGCTTAAATACCTGACCATTACAGGCCCCACCATCAACCTCGAAGGCCGTAAAGGCAAGCCCGGCAACTGGGTCCTGCCCGCGATGACAGGGCCAGGCGGGACAGCCGGGGGGAGCGAAAATGGGGGTCAGGACACCGGGGATCAGGCCGGGCCGGCCCTCGGTGTCGACCAAATCGATATCAGGGATGGAGAGATCCGTTATTTCTCACCGGGAAGGGAGCAGCCCCAGGTTTTATCATTGGGCTCGCTGACGCTAGCCGGTGACAGGCTCTCACTTGGGGCGGAGGCCGACGTGGTAATGGGCGGCGAACGGCTGGTGCTGCCCGGCGAGCTCTCGGCCACCACCGACCCGGGATTCGCCGACGGCCACTGGCGGCTGCATAGCATTCAGGCCCGGGTGGGCGAGGTTCGGATCGACGGCGACATTGGCGTGGATACCGGTGCCAGCCCACCGGTGGTGACTGCAGAGCTGCATTCGCCCTCGTTCAACGTCACCAACATGCTGGCGGCACTGCCTGAGTCCCAAGGGGCTGCCCCCCCCGCCGTGTCGATGCCGGTGCTGCCCAGTGTGGCGGGAGACATCCGTCTGACCATCGACCAGGTCATCCTCAAGCCGGCGACGTTCGAAGAGGTAAAGGCCCGCATACGCCCGGGGCGGCACGAACTGGTGCTGGAAACCCTCAAGTTCAAGGTGGCGGGAGGCCGGGGCGAGGCCTCGGGCCGCCTTGGCAGTGACGCCGACTTCATCACCGCCCAGGCCCGGCTCGACCTGCGCCGAGCCGACTTGCAGGCCCTCGGCCTCGCCGCGGAGCCCGGAAAAACCCTCGATGCCGAACTCGAACTCGGTCTCGAGGAGTTGCCCCAGGCCCCTTCCCTCGGTCTGAGGACCCTGCTGGAGCATCTGGACATCGGGGTGGCCAGGGCATCCTACCGGGCGCCGCAACAGGACGAGGGGGCCGGCACTGACCTGGACCTCATCCTCGAAGAGGCCGCAGAGCCGCCCGCCGCGGTACTCTCGGTGAACGGGAGGTTCAAGGGCCGGGGGCTGGACCTGTCCATCGAGGGGGCTCCCCTGGTGGAGCTGTTGGAGGAGCCGGCGGATTACCGGTTGGAGGCACAGGCGCAGAGCGGTGGGCTGTCGGCCTGGGCCGATACCCGGCTGGGGGCGCTCCTGACACCCGGGAGCCTTGCCGGCGACCTGGTGCTGGAAGGTAATGGCGGCCAGGCCCTGGAGACCTGGGTCGGAACCACCCTGCCCCCGCTGCCCGGCTTCCGCTTGTCGGGACGCCTGGACCGTGACGGGGATGTATGGTCCGTCACCGCCCTGGACGGCACCGTCGGGGTCACCGAACTGGGTGGCGAGGTCCGCTATCGTCATGGGGACTCACCCGAGGTGGATGTGGACCTCCAGGCCGGTCGCATCGAGCTCGCCCAGTTCACGGGGGGCGATTCGCAGCCAGGGCCATCATCGACGGACGGGAATGGGCCGGACCAGGGCTCGCCCCTGGCGGCACTGCGCACATTCGATGGCCGGCTGAACCTGCGTGCACAGACCCTGGTGCTGCCGGGCACGCCGGACCTGACGGACCTCCAGCTGGTCGCCAGCCTGGACGCCGGCAGGCTCGAGATCGAGCCGCTGAATTTCCATGTCGCCGGGGGCAGCTGGGGCAGTTCCCTGGCACTGGATGCCACCAGCCAGCCCGCCTCGGGAACGGTCGATGCCGAGCTCGATGCCATCGCCCTCGGGCGGTTCGGCGACACCTTCACCCCCATCGAAGACCGTCTGGGCAGGCTTTCCGGGGAGCTCCGTCTGGGCATCACCGAGACCCTCGCGGTGGACCACAGAGAGGAACTGCCACTGCCTTTTATCGGCCGCCTCACCGTCGAGCCGTCCCGGCTGACGTTCAAGGATCCCCAGGCCGCCACGGACATGACCCTCGAGTTGCGGACCCGGGGTCTGGGCGCCGGTGATCAGGTCTTTCAGATTGACGGTCGAGGCCAGTATGACGGCTCGCCGTTTTCCCTGCGGTTCCGCGGTGACCCCCTGTTGGCGGCCCGGGACCCGGACCGTTCTTATGCCCTCGAGCTATCGAGCGACGTGGTGGACAGCCGCATCCATGTGCAGGGCAGCATCCTGCAACCCCTGGCCCTGAAGGGGCTGGACCTCGGACTCGATCTCGAAGGCCCTAATCCCCATCGTCTGAGCCGCCTGCTGGGCATACCGCTGCCCATCCTGCCGCCGTATTCCCTGTCCGGCGACCTGTCCCTCAGGGACGGCCTGTGGACGCTCGGCAACATCGAGGGCCAGGTGGGTGACAGTGATCTGGGCGGACGCATCGCCTTCGATGTCGGCCCACGCCCGCCCCATCTGACGGGAGAGCTGAACTCCGACTCCCTCCATCTGGAAGACCTCGGCGTGCTGGCGGGAGCGGAGCCGGTATCGGCTGAACAACCAAGCCCGGACAGTAAGGCGAAAGACGCCAGGAAACGCCATGTGCTCCCGGACCGACCTCTGGTCACCGCGGCCTGGCAGAACGTGTCCGCCGATATACGTTACCGGGGAACCTCGGTGCAGGCGGCGGCCATACCCCTGAGCAACGTCGTCATCGACTTCAAGCTTGCGGACGGGCACGGCCGGTTCTCCCCGGTGCGTTTCGGCGTCGGTGATGGCCAGGTGGATTTCGATCTGGACATCGACTCAAAACTGACGCCACCGGGGGGCACCGTGCAACTGGAGGTTCAGGCGGTGGATCTCAAGAAAGCCCTTAGCGACTGGTCCCTGGCCAATGACAGTGTGGGCACCGTCGGCGGACAGGGCAAATTCTGGGTGACGGGCTCCTCCATTGCCGACTTGTTCGGCTCCGCCGACGGTGGCCTGGTCATGCTCATGACCCGGGGCAGGCTGGACGCCCTCCTGGTGGAGCTGGCCGGGCTGGATGCCACCCAGTCGTTTCTGAGCTGGCTGAGGGCCCGGGACCCTATCCCCATCGACTGCGCCTACATCGATGTGCAGACCCGGGATGGTGTCGCCACCGTCGACACCCTGGCGATAGATACTACGGATACCACGTTTACCGGCACCGGCACCGTGAACCTCAACGACGAGCGCCTGGACATTACCCTTTCCGCCCATCCCAAGGACGTCAGCGTCCTGGCCGCGCGCACACCGTTTCATCTCGGGGGCACCTTCCATGACCCTGAGGCGACCCTGCAGACGGGCGGCCTCGCATGGCGTTCGGGCGGCAGCGCCGCCCTGGCCGCCTTGGCCGGTCCGATCGCCGCCCTTCTGCCCCTGCTGGACCTGGGGACGGGGGAAGAGGCCCCCTACTGCGACGGCTTGGCGAGTCGTTCCCTTGAAGCCATCGACGACGCCCGGGAAGGTGAAGATGAGTCTGACAACCATTAGGGCCGGCGGCCGTCACCTGATGCTGTGGCTGTTGCTCGTCACTGGCTGCGCCGGTTTCGATGGGGAACCGGCCACCGACATTCCCCGACAGGGTACCCCGGAGGAGGTCCGGCTGAAGGCCGTTCTGCTCGAGTCGGAGGATATCGCCGGATCGGCCATCGACATCACCATTGACCAGGGACGCATCGTGCTGGAAGGCTTCGTGGAAACGGCCGCTCAACGGCAACAGGCGGAAGGTCTGATGCGGGACAGCAGCGATATGGATGTCACCAACCGCATTACGGTGAAGTAACCCCCGCCATCACGGCCTGCGCCCACGAATCGCGTAATCGGCAGATAATCGGGGACGGGTCATTGCCATACGAACGGATAACTCTTCCGGTTTTTCCTCATGAATGCTGCGGCAGGAGGGGCACTTCCTGACGGCGGGAAGGCGACTTGCCTTCCCAGAAGATGATGAGCTGATCCATCAGCTTATTGAGGGCGGCCACCTGATCGGTGATCTCATTGACCGTGGCCGACCCTTCTTCCGACATGGCCGCCAGGGATTGCACGGAAGAATCAATGGATACGATGGCCTGATTGACCTGATCGAGGTTGGTCGACTGTTCGCTGGAGTTGGTGATGATCTTCGCCATCTTTTCGGCAACGGCACTACTCGATTCATGTACTCGTGGAAAGGTGTTTTCCAGGGCCGTGACCACCTTCTCGCCCTGGTGGATCTTGCTGTCCAGCCGGCCGATGAGGTCGCCGACTTTCTGGGCGGCCACGGTGGCGCGGCCGGCCAGCCTGCGCACCTCATCGGCCACCACGGCAAAGCCCGCACCGGCCTCGCCGGCCCGGGCCGCCTCCACGGCGGCATTCAGGGCGAGCAGGTTGGTCTGGAAGGCGATTTCCTCGATGTCGCGGACCAGCGATGAGATCTTCTTGTCCGCCGCAATCATCTCCCCCATGGCGGTCACCACATCCTTGATGGCCTTGTCGGACTCCACGGCGGTCTGCAGGACCTCTTTGGTGGAATCCTCGGAACTGCGGGCCACATCGAGGTTATCCCTGGCCCTGCCTGCCATGTGACCAGAGGTGGAGCTTATTTCATCGAGGTTGGTGGCTGACGAGGAAGAGGCAATGCTCAGTTGATTGGTCATTTCCTTGATGTAACTCATGGAGGTGAGCAGCGAGGTGGCCACGGTGGACGATTCCTCGGATATGTTGGCCAGGTGTCTGGACATGCTGGAGAGCAGCCAGAAACAGATGATGCCGATGGCGGCCAGCAGTACAAAAGAAATGGTCATGGCGGTAGTCAGCCCGCCGAAGACTTGGAGAATATGGCCCATGCTGCTCTGGTGGAGGTTGGAGCTGATCTCCACCACCTCCTCGAGGGTGTTGAGCATCATCTGGTTGTGGGCGTCGAACTCCCGGCCGAGATCGCCCTCCTTGGCAAAGTCCATATCAATCGAGGCCTTGACCATCTCTGTCCCGGTCTCGTACGAGGCCTGATAGGCCTTCTGGAGCAGGGGTGCGCTGTCGGCTATCTTTTCGTCCGTACTGGCCTGGGACAGGGGGGCAAGTTCGGCCAGCAACTCTTCCACCCGGTTGTTGAGGGGGTCGATCTCACTCAGGCGGGAGGTGCTGGCCGCGGCCTTGGCAACATTGAACTTTTCCACCACCTGGCCGACGAGACCCTCCATCTCAATGGCCAGCTTGGTCAGCGGATAGACCTGATCGCTCACTGTTTCCACGTCCTTTCTGAGGGAGTTTATGGAATAGAGGGCAAAGAGGATCAGGAAGGTGGAAAGCGCCCATAACATGAAAAAGGTGAGATAAAGGCGGTACTTATTCCCAACATTCTTTATGGCGGAAATGTTCATATATATCTCACCGTTATCATGAAGTTGCCAGACCCCTGGCATGGTGCCCAAAAGAGACGGACGGGGTGCGTTATTTGTTCACCGGCAGACCGGCCCGAATCCAGGCCGCCACGCCGCCGTCCATAACCGCAACATCTTCATAGCCTTTCATGCTCAGAAATTTGGCCGCGACCACCACCTGTTTGGAGGCGTGATCGACAACGATGATCTTCTTGTCCCGGGGAAGGGCGGTGTATTCCATATTCAGGTTGTCCAGGACGATTTCCATGGCGCCGTCGATCTTGCCCAGTTGTTTGTGCTTGGCGCCGCGGATATCGAGGATGGCAATGGAATCCTTCATGCCATGCACCTGGTCCGGAGAGAAACGGGTTACTTCAATCGCGGGATATGACGCCTTCTTTTCCAGGGGATAGCGTTGTTTCGCCCAGGCCGGCAGGCCCTCGTTGTAGACCATGACGTTGGTGTAACCCAGTTTCAGGGCCTTCTCGGCAGCAATGCGACTCTTACCGCACTTGGGGCCCTTGCAGTAGAAAACGAGCAGGGTGTCCTTGTCCGCCGGCAGGTTGGCGTTTCCTTCCACCTGGCTGGCCGGGATGTTGACGGACCCCTTGATGGTGAGTTCATTGTGCTCGATGGAACTGAGGGCATCGGCCAGGACCAACTCCTCGCCGGCATCCATTTTCGCCTTGAGATCGGCCGTGGAGATGAAGGGAATATCTACGGCGAAGGTCGGGCTAGCAGTAAAGAAAAGGAGCAGGGTTAACAATAGGATTGGAGAAAAATTAAGGGTACGTTTTTTCATCATGCCACCTCGCTAAATAAGGATATTGATGGGGATGGTATATAACAGTCCGTTAATAAGCTCCTGCGTTTACAGGGCACGAAGCAGAATGACTATCGGCAACCTCGTGACCATCTTTAATGGTTGAGAATCAAAAATTTATCTATGTTAATTACTTCTCCAGGTTAAAGGGCCGGCATCACTTGCCGCCAGTCACGTGCATACCCCGAAAGAGAACCGATACGACGTCTCACATTTGTAAGGAATCCGAATATGTTCAGGAATCTCTCGCTGCGCCGGAAGGTTCTCAGCGTCGGCTTGGTCCTCAGCCTCATCCCCCTCACCGTCATCACCGGCATCGTCTTTTACGAGAACGCCAGGATGCGCCAGGCCGCCTCCGAGGAGACCGCCGGGCTCGCCCACGACGGCATGGTGCACCTGGTGGAAGGGGTCTATGCCATCTGTGAGTCCCAGCAGGAGCTGCTGGAGCAGTCCATCCATGCCAACCTCAACGTAATGGAGGAACTGGTGGCCCGGGAGGGCGGCATCGGAGTCGGCGCGGACACTGTCGAATGGTCGGCAGTCAACCAGTACACCGAGAAGGCCACCTCGGTGGAGTTACCCCCCATGCTCATCGGGGACCAGTGGCTGGGCCAGGTGCGCAGCATGCGCGAACAGGTCCCGGTGATCGACCGGCTCAAAGAGATGGTGGGGGGCACGGCCACCATCTTCCAGCGCATGAACCAACAGGGCGACATGCTGCGTGTGGCCACCAATGTGGAAAAACTGGATGGCACCCGCGCCATCGGCACTTATATACCGGCGGTGAATCCGGACGGCCGGAAGAACCCCGTGCTGGCGGTGGTCCTCGACGGCAGGCAGTACAACGGCCGGGCCTTCGTGGTGAACCGATGGTACATCACTGCCTATAAACCCATCTTCGATGAACAGCGCAAGGTAGTGGGTGTCCTCTATGTAGGCGTGCCCCAGGAGAGCGTGGAAAGCCTGCGCCAGGCCATTCTGAACATGCAGGTGGGAGATTCGGGTTATGCCTTCGTCCTGGACAGCGCGGGTAACTATGTCATCTCCGACGACGGCGCGCGGGATGGCGAGAACATCATGGAGGCCAGGGACGGGGAAGGCGGGCACTTCATCCGCGAGATGATAGAGAAGGCCACTGCCCTCGGCCCGAAGGAAACGGCGACCCACCGCTACCAGTGGAAGAACCCGGGAGAGACGGAGCCGAAGGCAAGGTTGACGGAGCTCAAGTACTTCGAGGAATGGGACTGGATCATCGGTGCCTCCGCCTACGAGGAGGAGTTCAATGCCGCCAGCAGGCGTATCGGCACGGCAGCCGCCACCGCGGAACGCTCGATCCTCGTGGTCGCCGCCATCGCCCTGCTTACCACCTTCGCCTTCTGGCTCATCTTCTCCGGACGACTCACCCGCAGCATCATGGGCATCATCGAATCCATCGCCGCCGCCTCCGAACAGGTGTCTTCCGCTTCGGACGAGGTATCCAGCGCGAGCCACGGGCTGGCAGAGGGCGCCTCCGAACAGGCCGCTTCCATGGAGCAGACCAGTTCGAGCCTGGAGGAGATGGCCGGCAAGACCCGCCGCAATGCCGAGAGCGCCGGCTCGGCGCGGACCCTTGCCCAGGAGACCCGGGACGTCTCCCGGCAGGGTAACGAGGCCATGACGAAGATGCGGGAAGCCATCCGGGACGTGGAGGCCTCCTCGGAGGAAACCGCCAAGATAATAAAATCCATCGACGACATCGCCTTCCAGACCAACCTGCTGGCCCTGAATGCGGCGGTGGAGGCGGCGAGGGCCGGCGAGGCCGGCAAGGGCTTCGCCGTGGTGGCCGAGGAGGTGCGGAACCTGGCCCAGCGCTCCGCCGAGGCGTCACGCACCACGGGCAGCCTCATCGAGTCTTCCCGGAACAGCGCCCGGCGCAGTGTCGAGATCGTCGAAGTGGTCGGTAAGTCCCTGGAGGAGATCATGGAGCGGGCCGAGAAGGTCAGCACCCTGGTGGACGAGATCTCCATGGCCTCCGACGAGCAGACCGAGGGTATCGGCCAGATCAATACCGCCGTGGGGCAGATCGACCAGGTCACCCAGACCATCGCCTCCACCGCCGAGCAATCCTCCGCCTCCTCCAGCGAACTTCAAAGCCAGGCGGCGGCCCTCAGGGGATCCATCGCCACCCTGCTCGACATCGTCCAGGGGCGGGGCGGCGGGTCCCACTCCGGGACGCTGGTGCTGCCGGCCGGCAAGCCCCCCGTGACATGAGCCGCCGCCGGCTCGCCGCCCCGGGTGGGCCGGAAGTGCTGCAGGACTGGCGGGTCAGATCCGGGCCTCGGAGAGAAACCACCCTATTGGGATGAGCCGACGGTCCGTCCCCCTTGAAAGGTGCCTGGGCGTCAGCTCTGCCAGTAGCGTGCCCTGTCGGGGAGGATCCAGCGCACGCCGCCGCGGGGGTCGGCGGTGTCGCCCTCGTAGCGGGGGATGAGGTGGATGTGACAGTGGGGGACGGTCTGGCCGGCGGCGGGGGCGTCGTTGATGCCGATGTTGTAGCCATCGGGCCGGTAGTGCTCCTCGACCTTGGCCTTCGCCACGTCGAGGGCCTCGCCCAGGGCGGTGCGCTCCTCGATAGAGGTATCGAAGTAGGAGGCCACGTGGCGCACGGGTACCACCAGGGTGTGGCCGTCCGTCAGGGGGCGGCTGTCCCACATGACCCGCACCAGATCCGATTCCCAGAACAGGCCGCTGGGTTCGGCCTTGCAGAAAGGGCAACTCGCCATGAATCCATCTCCTTACATTAAAGACACCAGGGTCGGGAGCGGCCCGCACCGCCACAGGTCGCACATTCTATAGGCGTATCCCGGGGGTTCAAGAGTATGGGGTCAGGCTTGAGTTGTTGCGTTATTGCATTTGGCGTCAGGCTTTAATTTCTGAAAAGAGGGTCATCTCACCTAACGCAACAACTCAAGCCTGACCCCAAGTGGTGGGGGATGACCATTCTTGTGGGGGAATGCCGGGCAGTGGCCGGCCGATGCCTTTGACCGGTGTGGGATGCTCCGGCCGGAGGTGTTTGATTACCAGCTTCTGCACCCTGTTCATGGCCGGAAAGAGCCCGTGGAGACCCGCCACGTTGGCCGCCAGCCGATCCCGCAACTCCCAGAAGGAGAAATCATCGAAGGTCATGGCGACGATCCGCTTCTCGTCCATGAAGGGTGGGATGGCCCCTTCGAGGGGCACCGTCTCGTCGCCAGTCTTCCGGGAGTCCGGCTCTGCCGGCCAGCGGGTCTGGATCTGGTCGTCGGCGATCTCGAACCACGGATCCCCCGCCCGTCCCCTGACGGTCACCTGATAGCGCGTCTTCTCGCCCATCCCCACGATGGCCAGCCAGTCCTTCATCGCAATGCCGGCTGCCGACGGGTCGAGAGCGAGTATGCGCTGGCGGTGGGCCTTCGCCGTATCCAGAAACGCCTTGAGGAGCTTGCGCGCCGCCGCCGGGCGTTTGTTTTCCGGCAATGGGGGTACACCATGCAGGCGTATATACTCGGCCAGGCTCTCCAACACGCCGGTCTGCCAGGCTCCCACCTCGAACAGGTCCGTCAGGACGTTGGTGCCGGGCGTGCTGACCACTGCACCCGGATAGGATGGGAGCAGGTGGTAGATGGCGCTGATGGAACGTGCCGCCTCCCGCTCGCGCTCCCGGGGGATGCCCCCGGCGAGATTGCCCGCGCCGGTCAGCAGCTTGACCAAGGCCTCGACGGAGCCGAGATAGGGGGTGGCGATGGTGGCGACCCGGCCGACCCGTCCGCGGGCGCCATGGCCGGCCAGGTATTCGCCTATCACCAGACCTCCCATGGAGTGTCCCACCAGGTCGACGCGATATTCGCCCTCGAACCCCTTGTAGTTGCGCAGCAGCGATGTGCGCTCCAGCACCTCCTCGATGAACTCGGCCAGCCGCTCCGAAGTGGTGTGCAGGTCCTGGCGCCAGTCGTAGGGGAACGGAAACACCGGCACCGGCCGATCCCGGCGCTCGGTGAGCTCGTAGCGCAGGGC
Organism: Thiotrichales bacterium; assembly: GCA_011389995.1. Taxonomy (GTDB): domain Bacteria; phylum Pseudomonadota; class Gammaproteobacteria; order JAABTG01; family JAABTG01; genus JAABTG01. The sequence continues at coordinate 1,214 of JAABTG010000120.1, read as the reverse complement.
CTTTATGAGGTCGTCATAGACGAGACCCAACAGCCGCCCGGGACGCACCATGGCGGGTTCATCGGTTTCGTAACGGGGGTCGCTGGGATGCATCGCCAGGCGCTCGAATTCCTTGTTGAGGACCGTCGTCCAGAGGTCCTGGCGCGCTATGGGATATTCGTCGTGGAGGGTGGTGGCGGTGATACCGGGGATGACGATGACTGGCCGCTGGCGCCATTGGGTCCATGGTGCTGTCATGATAATGTCTCTCAGGAGCCCCGTTTCTACCGTTGGGGGACAGTATAGGCAACCTTCCGTCCCCGATACCCAGGCAACCCTCCGTCCCCCATACTCTGGCGGGATGCCACGCCCCGTTACCCGTCCTGTCCGGGGGGCGTTAAGGCACTTCCCGCGGGCTTGGGACTGACTACCCGGCGCCACATGGGGGGAACCCCATTTCCAATCCGAAGGAGAACCACTATGAAGATCTTCACCAGCGTCTGTCTTACCCTCCTCCTCGCCGTCACCCAGGCGAGCGTTGCCGAGACCCCACCCGGCAATGACCACGCGTTACGGGGCGTCGACACCGGAAAGGTGGTGTTCGACATCAATACGGGCAATCCCGCCAAGGTATCCCTGTATCTCGGGGTGATCCAGCAGACCATCGCGGATCTCCGGCGCCACGAAGTGGAACCCGACGTCATACTGGCCTTCCGCGGCAAGTCGGTGACCCTGATCTCCGAGGACCGGGAGCAGGTGGACCTGACCGCCTTCGAGCACCTGGACCGCATCGCCGAACAACTGGCCGAACTCAGGGAGTCCGGGGCCAGGATGGAGGCCTGCTCCGTTGCCACCGGTCTGTTCAACATCGATAACGCCAGCCTGCTCGAGGGCATCGAGCCCGTCGGCAATACCTTCGTCTCCCTGACGGGCTATCACGCCCAGGGTTACGCCTCCATACCCATCCAGTGACATCCGGCGCTGCCGGCTGATGCGCCTCCACCGCACTGGGCCTGCCTGAAGAGCCGTGGCTCGGGAAGGGCCGGCAGCCTGCCCATGGAGATGGGCTTGGCGGTGGCGCCCTCGCCGAACCCGGCCCGCCGCCGACGGGGTGGCCCGGCATCGCCTGACCTTGAGTAACCCGGACCCCGGGTCGATAATGCTCAAAGGTCAGGTCAAAGCCCGCCGTCGCCGGCATGATGGGGCGCTGTGCCGTCGCCACGGAGTGGCCTCCA
>JAABTG010000119.1 GCA_011389995.1 Thiotrichales bacterium | reverse complement strand
CCCTAGGCGTGATAGGTGAAGGGGGACGAGAAGCCGTTGCGGCCGGAGAGGAACTGGTCCATGCCATGATCCTGGTACTTGAGGATCTTCTGCTTGGCGATGGTGATGGGATGACCGGGGGCCACGGCGAGGGGCGTGTGTTGGAGCAGGACCCTGTCGCCATTGCCTGCCTCGGTATTGACGATATCCACCTCACCGACGCCGTCCACCTTGAAGGACGAGCCCTTGTCGGTGACCTCGAAATCGATGGGGGTCACCTTGATGCCCATATTCTCGGAGACGAGGGAGGCGATGACCTCGAGGTAGCCGCCGTGCTCGCCGAACCACAGCTCGCGCAGGGCATTTATCTGCTGCGTCGTGCCTTTTTCATCGAAGTAATAGGCCATCCGCCACTCGCCCTTCGTCAGATTGCCGGGGGCGTGCAGCCACACGGCCACGTTCAGGCCGTCGAGACTGACGTCGCGGAGGTGTCCCTTGTCGATATGCCAGCCGACGAAGGCCTGGCAGAAGCCCTCGGTGGGATCGTCCAGCAAGACACAGGGGCAGATGGAGTCGCAGTTGCAGGACTCCATGTAGGTGCCCTCCAGGGCATAGACCTTAGCCTCGGGGGCCTCGGCTTTACCCTCCGCGGTCTCGCCGGATTCCCCGGCCTTGGCGTACGCGGACGCCCGGGTGGACACCAGCCCCGACAGCGCCGCCAGCATGGGTACGCCCGCCAGACCCTTGAGGAACGTGCGGCGTCTGGAAGCCTCACCGTTCTCCATTGATACCGATTTCTTCTCGATCTCCCCCAGTTTCATACTGACTCCCCTTCGCGTGCAGTTGAGTAAAAAAAGCCATAGGCAAGTTTTCTCTGTCTTCACCTACGGCAGCCTATGCGTTAAACCTAGCGTAGCGGACGCGAGATCGTTAACGCGTATATGCACCCCTTTGCCGGGTATTTCTACGTGTAAAGCTGGAACGGGGGGCTGTCGTAGGATGGGGCGGTCGTTGGCAGGGGGGATCGATGATGGATGTAGACGTGCTGGTCAGGCGGGATCGCGTGGTGGTGATGGCGGGTCTCGGTTTGGTTACGGCGGTGGCAATGGGCTACACCGTTTACCAGGCCTGGCTGATGGATGTCGATCCCCTGGTCTACCTGGTCAACGGCTTCGGGGCATTCTGCGCGCCGGGGGAATCGTGGCTCGGGATCGAGATGTGGATGCCTCCGACGGAGGGCTGGACCTTCTCCGACCTCGTGATGCTGTTCCTCATGTGGGCCATCATGATGACCGCCATGATGCTGCCCTCGGTGGCGCCCACCGTGGTGGGCTTCGCCACCATCAACCGCCGCCGGGCCGCCATGCAGCGTCCCTATGCCTCCACCGCCGTGTTCCTGGGTGGCTACCTCTCGGCCTGGATGGGGTTCTGCCTGGTGGCCACCCTGCTCAACTGGCAACTCCACCAGGTGGGTGTCATGTCGCCCCTCATGACCAATACCAGCCCGCTGCTGGCCGGCGCCCTGCTCATCCTCGCAGGGGCGTACCAGTACACGCCCCTCAAGCATGCCTGCCTCAGCCAGTGTCGGACACCGCTGTTCCAGATGCTCACAAAGTGGCGTCCCGGCCGGCTCGGCGCCTACATGGCCGGCGTAAGCCACGGCCTGTACTGTGTGGGCTGTTGCTGGGCCCTGATGCTGCTGATGTTCGTCAGCGGCGTCATGAGCCTGTTGTGGTTTGCCGGCCTCACCCTGTTCGTCCTGGCGGAGAAGCTGCTCCCCCAGGGCATCTGGGTGCAGGCGCTCAACGCGTCCATGATTGGCGCCGGCGTGGCATTGGTGGCCAACGCCTTGGTTTGATCCTGCCGCGTCGAGGAGAAAAGGGGACGGAGGGATTACTTTTAATCCCTCCGTCCCCTTTTTGGTCTCGGAATAAGCGGGAACCCTATCTTTTCGGACTGGGTCTCGATTTCCGTTGTGCCGGGTCCAGCCGGTCCAGTTCCATCTGCACCTGTGCCGTGCTCTTCTCGTAGACGATCTCCCGGCCCTGGACGAAGCCGACGTACGCGTTGCCGGTTCGTGTGGGTACGAGTTCACAACGCACACTGTGAACGCCCTGCCCCAGGACGACCTCGATGGCGGTCGCCCTCTTGTGGAGGACCTGCACTTCCAGCATCTGCCCGCTCTCGGTGCGCACGCTGATCTTTTCCGTTTTCATGTTCCGCTCCGACTTCGGGCGAGGCTCGGTGGGTTCTTGGGGGCGTGGTCGTTGGCAAGAGGCTGGACCCCATTGCTCTGCATCACCATCGGCGATGGGGCACTAGTCAGCCTGGTATCAAGGCAGCGACAAGAACACGAATCTGTTTCGTGGCTGTGACGAGGTAACCCGACTGCTCACCCGCTGGTAATGGCCAGGGCGCCCAGCGGCGGCGCGGGGAGCACAGGACGCCGTGCCGCTGGATGCCGTCCGGGGCACGGACGGTCCTGTGGCCCGGGTGTCAGGCCTTCTTGGTGATGAAGGGGGCGGCGTCGCCCTCGTTCTTCCTGGAGCGCTTGGCCGCCTTCTTCTCCTTGGGCGACAACACCGCCTGTTTCTTGGATTCCTTGTTGGAACGCTGTAGCTTGGACATGGTATGCACTCCTCTTGATGCCGATAAGATACGCCCTCCCGGCGAGATTGCGAGGGTTATTTGCAGGTCGGCTCGCGGGTACCCGCCAACCTCTCCGGGGCCATGCCCGGGCCGAGTCGGTCCCCGGGTCGCCGCCGGACCGTTGACGCCCCGTGACCCCACCCGACCCGTTCGAGAAGGACCCGCCGTTGGCACTGCCCAGATACCCCGTCCATGAGACCCTGCCGGCCCTGCGGGACGCGCTGAAAGTCTCATCCTCCGCCGTGCTCAGTGCACCGCCGGGCTCGGGCAAGACCACCGTGGTGCCCCTGGAGTTGCTGGCGGAGCCGTGGATGGCGGGGCGGTCCATGGTGATGCTGGAGCCGCGCCGGCTGGCCGCCCGCGCCGCCGCCGCCCGCATGGCCGATCTGCTGGGAGAGCCGGTGGGGCGACGGGTGGGCTACCGGGTGCGTTTCGACAGCCGGGTCTCGGCCGACACGCGCATCGAGGTGGTCACGGAGGGGATCCTCACCCGCCGGCTCCAGGGGGACCCCGGCCTCGAGGGCGTGGCCCTGGTGGTCTTCGACGAGTTCCATCTGCGCAGCATCCATGCCGACCTGGCCCTGGCCCTGTGTGGCGACGTCATGACGGGGCTGCGGGACGATCTGCGTCTGCTGGTGATGTCCGCCACCCTCGACGGCGCGGCCGTGGCCGGGATGCTGAATGCCCCCCTGGTGAAGGGCCACGGGCGCGCCTACTCGGTTGAACTCCACTACCTGGACGCCGCCCCCCGCGGGACCATCGCCGAGGTCACGGCGGCCGGGATACGCCGTGGCCTGGCGCACCAGCAGGGCGACCTCCTCGCCTTCCTGCCCGGGGCGGGGGAGATCCGCGAGGTGGAGCGTCGCCTGGGTGGCGAGGCCGGTGGGGCCTGGATTGTCTGCCCCCTGTACGGGGACCTGTCCCGGGAGGCCCAGGACCGCGCCATTCGCCCCCTGGAAGGGGGGCCGCGGCGGGTGGTGCTCGCCACCGCCATCGCCGAGACCAGCCTCACCATCGAGGGCATCACCACGGTAGTGGACAGCGGCTGGTCCAGGCTGCCGCGCTTCGACCCCAACAGCGGCCTGACCCGCCTGGAGACGTTGCGGGTGTCCCTGGCCGCGGCGGATCAGCGCGCCGGCCGCGCCGGGCGCCTGGGCCCCGGGGTGTGTTACCGGCTGTGGAGCGCCGCCGAGCAGACCCGTCTGGCGCCCCACACCCCGCCGGAGATCATGAGCGTGGACCTGGCCCCCCTGGCCCTGGAGCTGGCCCACTGGGGGGTCGCGGATGCGGCGGCCCTGAACTGGCTCGATGCCCCGCCTGCCGGGGCCTATGCCCAGGCGGTGGACCTGCTCACCGGCCTCGAGGCCCTGGACGGCAGGGGCCGCATCACGGCCACCGGGCGCGATCTGCTGGAGCTGCCCCTGCATCCGCGGCTGGCCCACATGATGATGGTCGCCCGGGACACGGGGCAGGCGCCCCTCGCCGCCGATATGGCGGCCCTGCTTTCCGAGCGCGACGTCTTCCGGCGTTCCCGGCACATGGCCGTGGGGGTGGATGTGGAGGACCGCCTGCAGTTGCTGGGGCGCTGGCGGCAGGACCGGCGGGGCGTCGGCGCGCGCCCGGAGGTGGACCCCGGCGCCTGCGCGCAAGTGGAAAAGGCGGCCCGCCAGTTGGTGCGGACGGTGGGGAGCGGGGGCGCCGGCCGTGTCGGGCCGCCCCTGTCGGTGGGGGGGCTGCTGAGCCTCGCCTTTCCCGATCGCATCGCCCGCCGGCGGTCCTCCGGCGGCTATCGCCTGGCGGCGGGGCGGGGTGCCCGCCTGCCGGAAGGGGAACCCCTGGGGACGGCGGAGTTCCTGGTCATCCCGGCCCTCGATGCCGGCCGGCGGGAGGGCCGGGCCTTCCTGGCCGCCGCCGTGGAAGTGGAAGAGATCCGGGCCCTCCACGGCGGCGCCATCAGCCGCCGGGAGGTGGTGGAGTGGGATGACGCTGCCGGTGCCGTCACGGCACGCCGGGAGGAGGTGCTCGGGGCCGTCACCCTGGCCGCGGAGCAACTCCACGAGGTGGACCCCCAGGCGCGGCAGCGGGCGCTGCTGGACGGCATCCGCCAGCGCGGCCTGGGGGTCCTGCCGTGGAGCCGGGAGGCCGAGGCGTGGCGGCAGCGGCTGCGGGCCCTGGCCCACTGGCAACCCGCCGCGGGTTGGCCGGACGTGGGCGACGCCGCCTTGGAGGCGGGCCTGGAGGAGTGGCTGGCGCCCTGGCTCGACGGCATGGGCCGGCTGGAGCACTTGAAGCGCCTGGATCTGCGGGCCATCCTCGGTGCCCTGCTGGACTGGCCCCGGCAACAGCGCATGGACGCCCTGGCTCCCACCCACCTCCAGGTGCCCAGCGGGGCCCGCAAGCGCCTGGATTACGGCGACCCGGAGGCCCCGGTGCTGGCGGTGCGCATCCAGGAGATGTTCGGCCTCGCCGACACCCCCGCGGTCTGCGACGGCGCAGTGACGGTGACCCTGCATCTGCTGTCCCCCGCCCAGCGACCCATCCAGGTGACCCGGGACCTGCGGGGCTTCTGGAAGCGCACCTACCCGGAGGTGAAGAAGGAACTCAAGGGGCGCTACCCCAAACACTACTGGCCGGACGACCCGTGGGCGGCGGTGCCCACCGCCCGGGTGCGGCCCCGAGCCTGAAGGGGTGGGGCGGGCCGTGGCTCGGGCTGGCGCGGTGGCCGGGTGGCGTTGAAGTGGGTGTCTGGTTTACGCCTCCTGTAGTGGGTGTCCGGTTAACGGCCGGGACCATGCCCAGCCACCGCAGACGTCCTCCGTCGGGTTGGCATCGGCCGGCATGGCCGGGGTGGGGGTGGTGGGCTCGCCCCGGCGGCCTTCGGTCATGGGGTCGTCGTGGCCGTCAGGGCTCAGGGTCCAGGGTTCAGGGTTCTGGTTCAGGGCCAGGGCATCAGGCGCATGGGTTCCGACATGTCGTGCATGTCCCGGGTCAGGCCGCCCATGGCCCGGGCGATGCCGTCGAGGCGCTGATCCATGCGGCGTATGTCCCGGGCCATGGTGCCGACATGCTGTGTCATGGTGCCCACATTGTCCTCCAGCGGAACGAGCTCGCCGTGAATGTCCCCGACGCTGGTTCGCATGCCGGCCATGTGGTCGTGGATTCCTCCCACCGTGGTCGTCAGGCTGGATATATCGGAGGCCATGCCCGTCATGGTCGTGCTGACGCGGTCGAGGTTCGCGCTCATCTCGATGGTGGCCTCGTGGATGCCGGTGATCTTCTCGGTGGCGGTGAACAGGCTGTCGGCCAGCAGCACCAGCAGGATGGACAGGCCGATGCCGAGGAGCACCATGCCCACAAAGGACCAGCGGACGATCTGGGAGGTGCGCCGGGCGATGCGCGTGCCCTCCTTGTCGCGCAGGCGGCCCCCTTCCTTGAAGTCCTCCATGGCCTTCTGCACATATTCCAGTACCTGTTGTTCGCTAAGTTCGGCCATGGCCTGTGCTCGGGTTAAACGGGTTGTCGTTATTCATGAGGGGGCGTATCCGCCACGGCCATGGTGAAGGGCGCCGTCAGCGGTAAAACGGGACACCTTACGCCTGTCGTACCGGCTGCTGGCTCGCCAGGGGCCGGCGCGGGACGGCCTGTACCCGCTGCCGCCAGGTGAGCTGCCAGGGACGGTCGAGTTCCAGGGCGCACACCCCGTCGGCCACCACGAAGCACCCGTGGGCATGACGCCAGCCTTCCACGGACACCTGGATGTCCGCCGGGCGCAACACCGCCTGCAAGGCCAGGCCGAGGGCCTGCCGCGTGCCATAGTCCAGCCCCAGGGCCTGCCAGTGGGCCTCCACTTCGCCCTGTGCCGCCTCACCCACCTCCCGGAAGTGGCGGATCAGGCGTGCCCGCAGGGCGTCCCGCCCCCAGCGCTGGAAGAGGGCGTCCATGACCTCTTGGTCCTCCCGGACACCGGCGGGAAGGCAGGCCAGTACATCGGCGGGAAGGAAGTCCAGCAGGGGTTCGCCGCTGCAGTGGCCACGGGCCATCAGGTCCTCGTCCACGATCTGGGTGTAGTCCAGTTCCGGGTCCGCGCCGGTGCGTGAAGCGAGTTGGATCAGGGCCCGGGCCTCGTTACGGTGGCCGCCCACGGCGAAACCACTGAGGTGGTGGTCCAGCAGGTCGTGGATCAACACGGAGGTGGGGATGTTCTCACCCGTCTCGGCGGTGGCGGCAATGACGCTGGGTTCGTCCAGGGTGGCGTCCAGCTTCCAGCCCCGGGCACCGAAGCCGTCCTGCCATTCGCTCTGGTAGGTTATGGGTACCGTGACCCGGGGGCTCGTCTTGCTCATGCATACACCTCAACGGACTCGACCGCCTTCCCGGGCCCTCCATTTCATTCCCTCGCTCACCACGCCGCGAGGAGCCGGTAACATAGGGCGCCTTCGCCGGGTCTGGAGAGGGGACCCGGGCCGCTGGCGCCGGCATGGGCTAGGCGCGGTTTGCGGGGGCGCGACGGCCACCGATGAATGGGCCTGAACCATAGCCGGGACGAATGGGGCGCCGTCCCGCACCATCCGACCACCAGGAGGAACAAAGCCGCGTGTCCACGTTGATCTTCCCCCAGGGGGCCCTGTTCTGGGGCTTCCTCCTCGCATTCGGCCTCGTCATGTACCTGATATCGCCCCGGGCCCGCAGCGCGGCGGCCTACTTCCGGGGCGCCGACGAGGCCGGCCGCCCCACCTCCGGCTGGGCCCTCACCATGAGCGTGTTCATCAGCTGGATCTTCGCCAAGTCGGTGACCAACGCCGCCAATCTGGGCGCCGAGTACGGCATCGTGGGTGGGCTCGCCTACGCCGTCTACTGGCTCTCCATACCGGTGGCCGGGGTGGTGATCTACCGTCTGCGCACACGCCACGGCGCCACCGGCCTGGTGCCCTTCCTCATCGCCCGCTACGGGCGCGCCGCCGCGCTGTTGTTCTCCGGGGCCATCCTCATCCGCCTGTACAACGAGGTGTGGAGCAATACCGCCGTGGTGGGGGGCTATTTCGGTGCCCCCGGCAGCCTGGCCTTCGTCGCCGCGGCCCTGGTGTTCACCCTCGCGGTCCTCGCCTACAGCCTCAAGGGCGGGCTGCGCGGCTCCATCGTCACCGACGGCATCCAGGCCCTGGTGTTCGTGCTGTTTCTGGGGCTGGTGCTGGGCTTTATCCTGCCGACCCATGGCCCTGCCCGCCTCCTCAGCGAGGGCGACCTGGCCCTGTCCGCCGGCCTCGACCTGCTGCTGGTGGCGGCCCTCCAGACGGTGTCCTATCCCTTCCACGACCCGGTGCTCACGGATCGCGCCTTCCTGACCCGCGAGCGCACCATGTTGCGGGCCTTCCTGGTGGCCGGTGTCCTCGGCTTCGTGGCCATCCTGGCCTTCAGCCTGGTGGGGGTGCATGCCAGGCTGGAGCAACTGCCGGCCTCCGCCAACGTCCCCGCCGGCGTGGCCCAGGGTCTCGGCGTGGCGGCCTTCTTCGCCACCATGGCGGTGATGGTGTCCTCCGCCGCCTCCACCCTCGACTCCACCTTCTCCGCCCTGGCCCGCACGGTGGCCTGGGACCTGCCCCTGCTGGGCCGCTGGCGCCTGCCTGGCTCCGCCACGGCCCTGCGTCGCGGCGCCGTGGCCATGGTGGTCTTCGCCGTGGTGGGCAACCTGCCCATGATTGCCGGCACCGACATCCTCAAGGCCACCACCATCAGCGGCACCATGGTGATGGGGCTGGCGCCTGTGTTCCTGCTGGCGGGGCGGGTGGAGCATGCCCCGGCCTCCTTTCACCTCGCCTTTCTCAGCGGCCTCTTACTGGGGGTGCTCCATGCCATGGGTGCCATTCCCGACTCCTGGGCCATCGGCAGCGGCCGCTACGCCCTGCTCCTCGGCACCAATCTCTACGGCCTCGTCATCTGCACCGCCGCCTTCCTGCTGCCCCTGACCCTGGCCGGGCGCCGCGCCCGGCAGGCCCGGGGAGCGGCCTGATGCCCGCGGCAGCCCCGAACTCCCGGGAGCCCCATCCCCGGCCCGACCTCACGACCCGGATCCGCCTCAACCATGAATAAGAGCCGTCTACTCGTCATCGTCATTATCGCCGCCGCGGTGGTGGCCTTCTTCGCCCTCGGGCTTCACGAGCGCCTCAGCCTCGACAACCTCCAGGCCCAGCACGACCAGCTGCTGGACTATCGTGACCACCACCCGGTATTGCTCACGGGCGGCTTCTTCGCCTTCTATGTGCTGGTGACCGCCCTGTCCCTGCCCGGGGCCACCATCATGACCCTGGCCGCCGGGGCGGTGTTCGGCCTGGTGTGGGGCACCCTGGTAGTGTCCTTCGCCTCCAGCCTCGGGGCGACCCTGGCCTTCCTGGTGTCGCGCCTGCTGCTGCACGACTGGGTGCAGGCCCGTTTCGGCAGACGCCTGCGGGCCATCAACGAGGGGGTGCGCAAGGACGGCGCCTTCTACCTGTTCACCCTGCGCCTGGTGCCGGTGTTCCCGTTCTTCGTCATCAACGCCGCCATGGGCCTGACCCCCCTGCGCACCTGGACCTTCTACTGGGTGAGCCAGGTGGGCATGCTGGCGGGCACGGTGGTGTACGTGAATGCCGGCACCCAGCTGGCCCAGATCCAGTCCGTGGGTGACATCCTGTCGCCGGGGCTCATCGGTTCCTTCGCCCTGCTGGGGCTCTTCCCCCTGCTGGCCCGCTGGCTGGTGGGCTGGCTGGGCCGGCGCAAGGTCTACCGCGGCTGGCGGCGGCCGGCGCGCTTCGACCGCAACGTGGTGGTCATCGGCGCCGGCTCGGCGGGCCTGGTGAGCGCCTATATCGCCGGCGCGGTAAAGGCGAAGGTGACCCTGGTGGAGAAGCACCGCATGGGCGGCGACTGCCTGAACACCGGCTGCGTGCCCTCCAAGGCCCTCATCCGCGCCGCGCGCCTGGCCCACGACATGGGGCGGGCCGGGGAGTTCGGCCTTGGAGGCGCGCCGCCCGAGGTGGACTTCGCGGCGGTGATGGAGCGGGTGCAGCGGGTCATCAGGGATATCGAGCCCCACGACTCGGTGGCCCGCTACACCGATCTCGGGGTGGACGTCATGGAGGGCAGCGCCCGCCTCGTCTCGCCCTGGGAGGTGGAGGTGACGCGGCCCGACGGCGGGACCCGCCGCCTCACCACCCGGACGGTGGTCATCGCCGCCGGGGCCCGGCCCCTGGTGCCCCCCATCCCGGGCATCGAGGACATGGATTACCTCACCTCGGACACCCTGTGGGAGCTGCGCACATCCCCCGGCCGCCTGCTGGTGCTGGGGGGCGGCCCCATCGGCTGCGAGCTGGCCCAGGCCTTCGCCCGCCTGGGAGTCGCGGTGACCCAGGTGGAGCGCTCCCCCCGCATCCTCTCCCGGGAGGACCTGGACGTGTCCCGGGCGGTGGCGGCGGGCCTCGAGGCGGACGGCGTGGAGCTGCTGGTGGACCACGATGCGGTGGCCTTCCGGCGCGAAGGGGAGGGCAGGATACTGGTGGCCCGGCGCGGCGACGAGGAGCGGGAGATCGCCTTCGACACCCTGCTGGTGGGCGTGGGGCGGGAGGCCAACCTCAAGGGCTACGGCCTGGAGGAGCTGGGCATTCCGACGGGGCGCACCATCGAGACCAACGCCTTCCTGCAGACCGTCTATCCCAATATCTACGCCGCCGGCGACGTGGCGGGGCCCTACCAGTTCACCCACACCGCCGCCCACCAGGCCTGGTACGCGGCGGTGAACGCTCTCTTCGACCCCTTGAAGAAATTCCGCGTCAACTACGACGTCATTCCCCACTGTACCTTCGTGGACCCCGAGGCGGCCCGGGTAGGGCTGAACGAGCAGGAGGCGCGGCAGGCGGAGGTCCCCTACGAGGTCACCACCTACGGCATCGACGACCTCGACCGCGCCATCGCCGACGGCGCCGCCAGCGGCTTCGTCAAGGTGCTGACGGTGCCGGGCAAGGACCGCATCCTCGGGGTTTCCATCGTCGGGTCCCACGCCGGCGAACTGCTGGCGGAATGGGTGCTGGCCATGGGGCAGGGCATCGGGCTGAACAAGATCCTCGGCACCATCCACGTCTATCCTACCCTCGCGGAGGCCAACAAGTACGCCGCCGGGCGCTGGAAGCAGGCCCATGCCCCCCAGGGGGTGCTGCGCTGGCTGGGGCGCTTCCACGCCTGGCGTCGCGGCTGATGATCGCGACCCCCACCTGGAGAGAAGCGATCATGGGCAGGACATGGCTGCTCATCCTGCTGCTGACCACCCCCGTGGTCGCCGTGGCCTTCGACCATGGTCATGGCGCCTGGGACGCCCTGCTGCAGCGCCATGTGGTGGTGGTGGATGGCGGCCATGCCTCACAACTGGACTATGCCGGTGTAAAGGCGGAGGGCGGGGAGTTACGAGGCTATCTGGATGAGTTGAGCAAGGTGTCCACCGCAGCGTTCCAGGCCTGGAGCCGGCCCCAACGCCTGGCCTTCCTCATCAACGCCTACAATGCCTTCACCGTGGAGCTGGTCCTCACCCGCTACCCGGACCTGGATTCCATCCGCGACCTGGGGGGGTTGTTCCGCTCGCCCTGGAAGAAGCGCTTCTTCACCCTGTTAGGGGAGGAGCGCCACCTGGACGAGGTGGAGCACGACATGATCCGCGCCCCGGGGGCCTATGACGAGCCCCGTATCCATGCCGCGGTGGTGTGTGCCTCCATCGGCTGTCCCATGCTGCCGCCCCGGGCCTTCGTGGCTGAAGAGCTGGAGGCTCAACTGGAGGCGGCCATGGCGCGCTTCCTCGGCCACCGCCGGCGCAACCGCTTCGACGCCGCCACCGGCACCCTCTACGTGTCCAGGATCTTCGACTGGTACGGCGCTGACTTCGCCCGCGGCCACCAGGGTTTCGACTCTCTCGCGGCCACCTTCGCCCGTTACGCCGATGCCCTGGCGGACACCCCCGGGGAGCGGCAGCGCATCAGGGCCGGGGACTACCGCCTGCGGTTTCTGGATTACGACTGGGCCTTGAACGACGTCGCCGGCGGACGGTGACGCAGTGCCCCGCGTCAGGAAGGAATGGGCCGGCCATGGCCCATACTCCTCCGGGAACGTAGTTGATCCAGGTCAGTTAGCTTCCAAATTCATCCCTGGCTGACCTGCAGCCCCTCAAGATTACGACAGACTCAACGCCCTCCATGTATGAAGCGATTCGCAACTCTCAAGAATCGTTCCGGCTCTGGGGTTGGCTCAGATGACCGAAGGTGCGCTGGGGCGCACTTTCGAACCCGACGCTGCAGGCCCCCAGCCTGCGGCCCAACGGAGCAATAATCATGTTCAAAGACCTTTCCCTGGGCGCTAAGCTGGGCACCGGGTTCGGCGTGCTGCTGGTAATTACCGCCATCCTCGGCTTCACCAGTGTCTACCAGATGACGATGGTGGCCGATGACTCCGCCATCCTGGCGGATGAATACGTCCCGGAAGTGGTGTTCGCCGCCAAGCTGCGGGGTGCCGCCAACCGCGCCATGTACGATATGCGGGGCTACGGCTTCACCGAGGAGCCCCGCCACCTGGCGGCGGCCCAGCGAGAGCTGGATGCCCTGGAAGCGGCCCTCGCCGAGGGCGAGGCCCTGGCCCAACGGGCCACCCACCTGAAGGCCCTGTCCGGTCAGCTGACGGCCGCCCGGTCGGCGAAAGAGAAGTACCTCGCCCTGGTCAAGGATACCGAGCAGATCACGGGGCGCCTGGCGGCCGCCCGCAACACCATGGACGAGAGCGCAAACCAATTCATGGCCAGCATCCACGATTTCGTGGAGGAGCAGCGCCAGGCCTTCCGTACCGATCTCGAGGAGCGCCTCCGGAAGGTTCAGGCAGCGATACAGCTGCAGGACATCGGTTCCAGCGCACGGGTGCAGAACTTCAAGGCCCAGGCCGCCTCCGACTGGGACCAGATGGCCCAGGCCGTGGCCGTGCTCGATGACGTGGCCCCGACCCTGGCGGCCGTGGAGGACATCACCCGCCTGGCCGAGGACCGCCAGCTGCTCGCCAGCATCCGCAGTGCCGCCAACAGCTACCAGGAGAGCATGCGGGGCTTCCTCGAGGAGGTGCGCAAGGCGAATCCCGACCAGGCCCGCCTGGCCGCGTTCCGTGACCGCATGGATACCGCGGCGGCGAACTACACCCGCAGCGTCGAGACCTATGTCGACGGGCAGTCCGCCCAGCTGGATACCGACATGCGCGAGCGCATGACCAAGGTCAACCTGGCCACCAACATCCGCAACACCGGCAACCAGGCCCGGGTGGCGGCGTTCAAGGCCCAGGCAGTGCGCGAGCCCGCCGTGCTGGAGGAGGGCCAGGCCCGCTTCGCCGAGATGGACGACATGTTCAGGGAGCTGCGGACCATCACCCGCCAGGACGTCGACATCGCCCGCATCGACGCCACCGAGCAGGCCGCCGACAACTATGCCGGGGCCATGGACAAACTGCAGGTGGAATGGAAACGGCTGCAGCAGCTGGGCCGCGAGCGTGACAGTACCGGCCAGGAACTCATCGACGCCGCCAAGACCACGGCGGATGCCGCCATCGCCGGCACCGAGGGCATCGCCTCAGGTGCGCGCGACAGCCTCACCACCGCCAATGCCATCATGATTACCGGGGTGGTGCTGGCGCTGGTCGTGGGCGTCGCCCTGGGGGTGTTCCTCACCTTGAGCATCACGCGTCCCGTCAAGCGCGTCATCAGCGGGCTCAGCAACGGTTCGGCCCAGGTGGATTCCGCCAGTGAGCAGGTCTCCAGCGCCAGCCAGGCGATGGCCGAAGGGGCCACCGAGTCGGCCTCCAGCCTCGAGGAGATCAGCGCCAGCCTGGAGGAGATGGCGGCCATGACCCGGCGCAACGCCGACAGCGCCCGCCAGGCCAACACCACCAGCGGCGAGGCCTCCCAGGCCGTCCAGACCAGTCAGGAGGCCATGGGGCGCCTGAACAAGGCCATGGGCCGCATCAAGACCTCGGCCGACGAGACCGCGAAGATCATCAAGACCATCGACGAGATCGCCTTCCAGACCAACCTGCTGGCCTTGAACGCGGCGGTGGAGGCGGCGCGGGCCGGCGAGGCGGGCAAGGGCTTCGCGGTGGTGGCCGAGGAGGTTCGCAACCTGGCCCAGCGCTCCGCCGAGGCCGCCAGCAATACCGCCGAGCTCATCGAGGGCGCTCAGCGCAATGCCGGCAACGGTGTCGAGGTGGGCAGCGAGGTGGCCGGCGTGCTGGAACAGATCGTCGACTCCGTGTCCAGGGTCAATCAGCTGGTCAACGAGGTGGCCGGCGCGTCCGAGGAGCAGTCCCAGGGTATCGATCAGATCAACACCGCCGTGAGTCAGATGGACCAGGTGACCCAGTCCAATGCCGCCACTGCCGAAGAGTCGGCTTCGGCCTCCGAGGAGTTGGCCGGCCAGGCCCGCGAGCTCAACGGCCTGGTCGCTTCCCTGACCCGCCTGGTGTCCGGCGCCGGGGCCGGCGGCGGCCTCGCCGAGCAGCGCGCCGCCCCCGGCGGTGGCCACCGCTCACTACCGCGGCCGGCCGGACGCCATGGCAAGGGCACCGGCGACGGCCCC
>JAABTG010000118.1 GCA_011389995.1 Thiotrichales bacterium | reverse complement strand
CACCCCCGACCCCCTAAGGAGTTCATCATGAAACTGTTGAGACGACTGTTGATCCCCGGCCTGCTGCTATTGCCCCTGGCGGCCCAGGCGGCCCTCGATGTGGTGGCTACCAGCTCCAGCACCGGTGCCCTGGTGCGGGAGGTGGCGGGCGAACACGCCGAGGTCACCGTGCTGGCGCCGCCGGATCGGGACCTCCACTACCTGCAGGCGCGGCCCAGCATGATGTGGGCCCTGCGGGGCGCCGACCTGGTGGTGGCCCTGGGGGCTGACATGGAAGTGGGCTGGCTGCCCCCCGCCATCCGCCAGGCGGCCAATCCGGCCATTCTGCCGGGACGGGCGGGCTACTTCGAGGCTGCCGCGCAGGTGGGGCTGCTGGATGCCGGCGGGCCGGCGGATCGCGCCCTGGGGGACGTGCACGCCGTGGGCAATCCCCACGTCAACATGGACCCCGTGCGCATGGCCCGGGTGGCCCTGGCCCTGGCGGAGCGTCTGGCCGACCTGGACCCGGACCATGGCCGTATATACCGGGAGCGGGCGGGGGCCTTCGAAGGCAAGGTGCAGGCGCGCCTGGAGGAGTGGCAGGGGCGTGTCGCCGGCGCGCCGGGGGTGGTGAGCTTCCACAAGGATGTCATCTACCTGCTGGACCGCTTCGGCGTGCCCCACCTCGGCACCCTCGAGCCCATCCCCGGGGTGCCGCCCACCGCCAGCCATCTCCGGGACTTGACCGACGCCCTGGCGGGGCGCCACGGGGTGGTCCTGCTGGCCAGCTACCAGCCCCGCCAGGCGGCCACCACCCTCGCCGGGGCCCTGGGATGGCCCGTCACCCACCTGCCCCTGGAACCTCCCCTGGATGCCGACGGCGAGGCCTATCTGGACCATATGGCGCGCTGGGTGGACGCCCTGGCCGCGGGGGATTGATGGCCGAGCCCCTGCTGCAGGCGCGGGAGCTGGTGGCCGGCTACGACCAGCCGGTGGTGGGGCCGGTGTCCTTCATCGTGGCCCCGGGGGAGGTGGTGGGCCTGCGGGGGGCCAACGGCAGCGGCAAGTCCACCCTGTTGCGGGCCATCGCCGGCACCGCCCGGGTCTTCGACGGGCGTCTGGCGCGCCGGCCGGGGCTCACGGTGGCGTGGCTGGCCCAGCAGCCGGTGCGCCTCCATGAGATGCCCTTCAGTGGCCGCGACTACCTGCGTTATGCCGGGGCCCGGGACACGCCTCCCCAGCGCCTCGCCGGCTGGCTGGACCGGCGCATGGACGCCATGAGCGGCGGTCAGTTCCAACTGCTGGCGGCGTGGTCCGTGCTGGGCTGTGGGGCCGATGTGGTGATGCTGGACGAGCCCACCAACAACCTGGACCCGGAAGGGGAGGCCATGCTCGCGGAGATCCTCGGCAACCAGCGGGGCCGGCGGGCGGTGTTGCTGGTGAGCCACGAGGGCGCCTTCCTGGAGGCCGCCTGCAGCCGGGTACTGGAGGTGGGCCCGTGAACTGGTCCATGGTGGTGGACCCCATGTTCCACCTGCCCTTCGCCGCCGGTCTGGTGGTGGCCCTGGTGCTGCCCCTGCTGGGGGTGCTGCTGCGGCTGCGGGACGAGTGGCTGGCGGCCCTGGGGCTGGCCCACCTGGCGGGGGCGAGCGGCCTGGTGGGCCTGGCGGGGGGTGTGCCGGTGGTGGTGGGTGCGCCCCTGGGGGCCCTGGCGGGGGCGGTCCTCAAGGGCCTCGGGCGCTTCCGGGGCAACACCGTCTACGGGCTGATGATCCTGGCGGGCTGGGCCGCCACCCTGCTGGTGGCCGCCAACACCGCCCTCGGCAGCGTCATGGGTCATGCCCTGGTGGAGGGCCAGCTCTATTTCGCCGGCCCCGTCCATCTGGTGAGCGCCCTGGTGCTGGCCGCAGGGGCGGCGGTGGTGTTGCCCTGGGTCATGCCCCGCCTCATCCGCGCCCGCCTGTTCCCCGGTCATGAGGCCGCCAATGGCCTGCCGGCGTGGCGCTGGCACCTGGCCTTCGACGCCCTGGCGGCCCTCGGCATGGCCCTGGGCACCGGCATCCTGGGACTCATGGGCGCCTTCGCCCTGGTGTTCGTGCCACCCTGGATGGCCTTCCGCATGGCGCCCAACTGGCGCGCCTGCTTAGGTCTCAGCGCCGCCATCGGGGTCGCGGGCTACGGACTCGCCTTTGCCATTGCCCTGGCCGGGGACCAGCCCTTCGGCCCCGTTCTGGTGGCGGTACTGCTGGCCGCCGGCGCACTGATGCCGTTGCTGCCGGGGAAGGGCTGAATGTCGCCATTTCCCTGAGGCGCCGAACCGGCCCTCAGGGACGTCCCATGGCGAAGGATTGCCCGGGGGCGGATTCGTCCCGCTCGGCGTCGGAGAAGAACCGTATGATCTCGGCGGAGGTGCCCACGTCCAGCTTGTGGATGGCATTGGCGCGGTGGGTCTCCACGGTGCGCACGCTCACATCCAGCCGACGCGCGATGTCCTTGTTCGACAGGCCATGGGCCAGCAGTTCCACCACCTCCTTCTCCCTGGCGGTCAGGGTCTCCAGGCGCTCCCGGATCCGCTTCTGGCGGGTCAGGTGCCCCAGTCTCTCCGCCGAGGTCCTGATGGCCTGCTTGATGCTGTCCAGCAGGGCCTGATTCCGGAAGGGCTTTTCGATGAAGTCGAAGGCCCCCTTCTTCAGGGTCTGCACCGCCATGGGAATGTCCCCGTGGCCGGTGATGAAGATGATGGGCAGGTCCACGCCGTTGCGTTTCAGGTGGTCCTGCAACTCGAGGCCGTCCATGCCCGCCATGCGGATGTCCAGGACGATACAGCCGATACTGTGGTCATGGGCACCGTTCAGAAAGGCCTCCGCCGAACTGAAGGACTCCACCTTCAGGCCCACCGTCTCGACGAGACTGGAGACGGCATCGCACACCCCGGCATCGTCGTCCACCACGAACACCGTGGCATCGGCCCCGCTGTCCCGGGGCTTCACTTTCCGGCACCTGTGGTGGTGGGGAGGGAAAAGCAGAAACACGCCCCCGCCAGCGCCGTCTGCTCCAACCAGAATCGCCCGCCATGGGCACTGATGATGGAGCGACTGATGGACAGGCCGATGCCCATGCCGTTCTCCTTGGTGGAAAAATAGGAGTCGGTGACGCGCTTCTGATTCGCCTCCGGGATCCCCGGACCGTTGTCCCGCAGTTCCACCAGGACCTGGTCCGCCTGGATGCCCTTGGCGGCGATGGTCAGTTCCCGCCCGTGGGTGTTGGCGGCCATGGCCTCGACGGCATTCCTGATGAGGTTGAACAACACCTGTTCGATCTGGATCTTGTCCACGTACACCCGGGGCAGGGATTCCTCCGCCCGGATGCTGAGCCTCACGGTGTTGCTTTCCAGATAATGCTTGGTGAGGGAGATCACGTCTTCGATGATCTGCAGGATGTCCGTCGTGGCCTTGTTGTGGCGCTTATGGGTCGCCACGCCCCGCACCCGGGATACGATATGGTTCGCACGCTGGCTTTCCCTGACGATGGAGTCCAGTTTGGCCATGAGCTTGTCGTGGTTCCCCGTCTCGGCGAGAAAGACGCAGGTCTCGGCGAGGCTGGAGATGGCACACAGGGGCTGGTTCAACTCGTGGGCGATGCCGGAGGCCACCTCGCCGATGGTGCTGACCCGGCACACGTGATGAAGCTCCATCTGTTTCTGCTGCAACTCCTTCTCCAGGAGCTTGCGGTGGGAGATGTCCCGGGTGATGGCCAGCAGGGCACTGATATTGCCGTGTTTGTCCTGGAGGGGCGTGGCATTGGTTTCCAGCCAGCGCCGGGTGCCCTCCCGCCCCATGACCTGAAACTCCAGCACCCGCTTTTGCCCCGCGAAGACGTCGCGGGTGAGGGCCTGATAGTCGGGGATATGCTCCCGGCACACGAATTCGTAGACCTTGTGGCCGATCACCTCGGCCGGGGTCTTTGCCTCCAGGAGTTGAAGACCGGCGGCATTCATCTCCAGCACCACGCCATCGCAGGATTGCAGCTTCACGCATTCGGGCTCGGACTCGATGATGGTCCGCAGCCGGATGTCGTTGTCGACGAGGCGGCGCTTCATCCGCCACGCGAATACGGAAACCGTCCCGAGCAACAGAAGCAGAATGAGGGCATAGATGTCAGGAAACATAAGGGTGTACCGGTTTCGCCATGAAAGAACCCACGGTCGGCCGTCGAGACCGGGGGCCACTTGGTCCGGGTACTGCCGGTGTAAGGCCTAAGGCGCCGGGGCATCCCTGTCGGGATGCCGGGGGGCGTGTCCCGGTTAATACAAGTATTCTACACCCGACGCCTCGATGCCTCCGTAGGACTACGGAGGCAAGGGGTTGATGGCACCCAGTGAACCGGCCCCATAGCGGACACCGGGCGGCGCAACTCATGGAATGGCCCTGGACTGGCGTCTGGTTCTACGAATGGGATTCCGCTCCCCGAAACCTAGACTGCTCCCTATCATTTGACGCTGGGAGGGGTGGTCCATGAAATACCGTAATACCAAGTTCTGGTTCGTCGTGCTGTCCATGATGGTGGCGACGGATGCCCTGGCCATCAACGGCCTGATCTTCTACGGCGTCGGTGCCAGGAACCGTGCCATGGGCGGCGCCAACGGCGCCTTCCCCGTGGATACTTCCACCATCCTCACTAATCCCGCCGGCCTCGGCACCATCGGCAAATCGACGGACTTCGGCGCCCATTGGCTCAAGGCGAACCGCTCCATGGACGCGAAGGGGCCGCTGGCGAACCCCGATGCAGGAAAGCAGGACAGTGAACAGACCGTCTATATCACGCCCTTCACCGGCATGAGCTGGAAGACACCCGGCTCGCGGTGGGCCTTCGGCGGCATGCTCGCGGGGGTCGCCGGCGAGGGCGCGCGCTTCGACCGCCCGCGGGTGAATCCGCAAGTCCTGTTCGAGCCCGATGGCACGACCCCCATCTCGGCCACCGGTGACGAGTTCGACACCCAGTCCCTGCTCTTCGTGCTCAAGGCCATTCCGGGCATCTCCTACGACGTATCGGATCGCCTGCGTATCGGAGCGAGCGTGCACATCGCGGCGGCGTTCTTTTCCGCCGACCTCGCCCGGGTCAACGAGAACGGCGTGCTGGTGGAGACCGAGGGGCGGGGCCGTACCGAGATCTCCTATGCCCTGGCATTGGGGCTCGGCGCCATCTACGACATCAACGACCAGTGGTCCGTCGGTGTCGCCGCCAAGACGCCGGACTGGTTCATCGACGATTTCGGGCCCTATGAAGACCTCATTCCCAACTTCGAACTGCCCCCGGAGATCCGTGTGGGGGTGGCCTTTCATCCCAACAAGCGCCTGACCCTGACGGCGGACTACAAGTGGATCGGCTGGGAGACCACCCCCCTGTTCGAGAAGGATCCCGAAAACGGCGGCTTCGGCTGGCGTGATCAGCACACTATCGGCGTGGGTGCCCAGTACGCCTTGAGCCGGACGTGGACCCTGCGGGGAGGCGTCAACCACGGCCGCTCACCCATCCGCAGCCATAACGCCTTCGCCAACGGCCTCGTGCCCGCGGTCTACGAGACCCACCTGAGCCTGGGTGGCGAATACCATATGGACCATGGCAACTCCATCGCCTTCAACCTCGTTCGTACCCTTCCCAACAAGGAAACCGACGACGGCGACGGCGATCTGTTCAGTCAGTTGGGGGAGGGCACCGAGTTGGAATACAACGGCTGGGATGCCGACATCACCTGGACCATTCGCTTCTGAAGGCGTCAGGCAAAGGACCCCCGCAACACCATCGATCTTTCTTCCCACAGGAGAACCCAAGTGAGTCAAGAAACGGTAAAAGTCGCCATCCAGAAGATGGCCGGGAACGCACAAAGCAATCCCCAGCAGGCGGTACTGACCTACAGGGCGAAGACCCGCTGGGAGGGCGATGTACGCTGCACCTCCCGGGTGCGGAAGTTTGAACCCATGGTGGTGGATGAGCCCTCCCCCTTCGGGGGCGGCGATGCGGCCCAGAGCCCGGTGGATCTGCTCCTCACCGCTCTGGGCACCTGCCAGCTCATCATGTATTCCGCCCTGGCCTCCGTCATGGACATCGAACTGGAGGAGGCCAGCGTCGATGTGACCGGTCATCTGGATCTGCAAGGGCTGCTGGGCATGGGCAAGGACAAGGGCATCCCGCCCGGGCTGCTGGATGTCAGGTTCAAGACCAAAATCGTCAGTCCCGATAGCCAGGACAGGTTGCAGGCCCTGGTGGACGCCGTCGAAAGCCAGTGCCCCGTCCTGGATTCGTTAGTGAGAAGTATCGACGTCAAAGGCAGTGCGATGCTCAACGGCACCGAATACACCGCCGTCTGAGACTGCGCTTCCCGTCGGGCCATGGACGGCCCGCAATGGACTGGCTCAAGAGCCATGAAGGAACCCGCCGGGGGACACCACGCCCGGGCCACCTTGGATTATCCGGCGTTCAGGACACCCTGCCCCCTTTCCCCGCCTCCTCTTGAACACATCGCGCCCATGTTGAGATCAATTCCCATTTGCAAATCTCGTTAAAGTGAATGAGAATTATTCGCGTTGTATTTTTTCGCAACTCATCGAGGAGAAGAGCCATGGCAAGCATGTACAGGGGCGGCAACGCCGGCATCGGGGACCGCGGCGTGGTCATCATCGACAGCGATCAATCCATGGTGCGCCTGGTGCGCGCGCCGGGGTGGGATGGGGCAAAGGAAGACCCCGACCTGTGCGAGCGGATGGCCCGCAATATCCTCAATGGCTACCGCCACGTCACCCATGGCCGCTGACGGTACGAACTCCAGTCCGAACCAGGGTAGCTGATTTACTCAACGCCTGCCGCGGGGCCCATGGCTGAGCCGGCTCGGGCCAAGGTCCGACGGGACTCAGCCCAGGCCCCGCCTGCGGCGGGAGAAAGCGCTGCGGCGTTAACCTGAAAGTCGCGCAGCGACACCTGTGGACTCCCTCTCCCCCGGGGAGAGGGCCGGGGTGAGGGACGGACATGGCGCACCTTTCATCCTTCGGGGTGGCCTCGCGCCATGTCCGTTAACGTGAAAGTCGCGCAGCGACACCTGTGGACTCCC
Source organism: Thiotrichales bacterium (assembly GCA_011389995.1). Classification (GTDB taxonomy): domain Bacteria; phylum Pseudomonadota; class Gammaproteobacteria; order JAABTG01; family JAABTG01; genus JAABTG01. The sequence continues at coordinate 7,192 of JAABTG010000118.1, read as the reverse complement.
TCTCCCCTGGGAGAGGGCCGGGGTGAGGGACGGACATGGCGCACCTTTCGTTCTTCGGGGTGGCCTCGCGCCATGTCCGTTAGGGCTGTCGAATCCATCACCCCAGGGACTGAACTCTGTAGGTCGGGCATCCCCCCTGCGTCAATCCGTCGCATTCACGCCCCACCGTTCTTAGCATAGATTAAGCGCCGCTTCCGTCGGTCTCCTCAGGGCGTCTCATCCCGCCCCCGGGGTCCGGTCATTCTCCATCAGGCGGCCTCCATGACATTTCGAACCTCTTTTAAAACCTCCCGGCGCCTGCTTCTGGCGCCCATGGTGCTGGCATCGGTGGCCGGAGGTGCCCGCGGTGCCGGGGACGACCCGCCGCCCCTGCGTCTGGAGGCCGTCTCCGTCACCGCGCCGGCCCGGGCCCTGTCTACCCCGGGCCTGGCGGAAGACCTGTGGGAGCGCAGCCTCACCCCCGGTGGCGTGACGGTGGTGGAGGGCACTATCCTGGGCAGCCGCAACGTCTCCAGCGTGGCGGACATGCTGCGCTACGTGCCGGGGCTGTGGGTGGACAGCACCAATGGCGACGACGGCGTATTCATATCCAGCCGCGGCTCCAACCTGGATGCCACCGGCTTCGACAGGAACGGTATCAAGATGCTGCAGGACGGCCTGCCGGTGACCACGGCGGACGGCAACAACCACAACCGCATCATCGACCCCTTGAGTACCCGCCGCGCCATCTTCGCCCGCGGCGCCAACGGCATGAAGTACGGCGCCAGCACCCTCGGCGGCGCGGTGGACTTCATCAGCCCCACCGCCCACGACGTCCCGGGCGCCCGGTTGCTCGTCAACGGCGGCAGTCACGGCCAGCTCCAGGGCCGGGCCACCGTGGCGCGGGTGTTCGACCACGGCCTCGACGGCCTGGTGACGGTGGAGGGCAAGGAGCGGGACGGCTTCCGCGACCACAACCACCAGCAGCGGCTGGGTCTCTACGCCAACGCCGGCTGGCGCATCTCCGAGGCCTGGGACACGCGGTTCTACGCCACCTACGTGGACAACGAGCAGGAGCTGCCCGGCTCCCTGTCCCGCGCCCAGCTGCGGGCCGACCGGGACCAGGCCCGGCCGGCGGCCCTGGGGGGGGATTTCCAACTCGACGTGGAGACCCGGCGCATCGCCAATCGCACCACCTGGGTGATGGATGCCCGGCGGCGCCTCGACCTCGGCTTCTCCATGGAGGAACAGTCCCTGTTTCATCCCATCGTCGACAAGGTGACGGTGCCGGGGGTCGGCGTGGTGTTCGACGGCCTGCTCATCGATACCGACCACCGTGACGTCGCCTTCATGGCCCGCTATCGCCACCAGGCCGGCGACCACGCCCTGCTGTTCGGCCTCAACTACGCCGAGGGCAGGGTGGACGGCGAACACTTCGGCAACGACGGTGGCCGGCGGGATGGCCTCAGCACCCTCATCGACCAGGATGCCAGCCAGCTCGAGGCCTACGCCATGGACCGCTGGGGCCTCGCCGATGCCTGGACGCTGGTGGCGGCGTTGCAGGTGGTGAGGGCGAGCCGCGAGATCGACAACACCACGGTGGCCACGGGCGTGGTGCGCAATCCCGAGGAGGACTACGTCGCCGTCAATCCCCGTCTCGGAGTGATTCACCACCCGGCTCCGGACATCGAGGTGTTCGCCAACCTCAGCCGCCTCTACGAGCCACCCACCAACTTCGAGCTGGACGATGACGTGCGGGGCGGCGACGAGGCCCTGGACGCCATGCACGGCGTGGTCCTGGAGGTGGGCTCCCGGGGTACCCGGGCCCTGGCGCGCCGCGGCACCTGGTCCTGGGACCTGGCCCTCTACTATGCCCGCGTGAGGGACGAGATCCTGTCGGTGGAGGACCCTTTTCAGACCGGCACCAGCCTCGCCACCAACGTGGACCGTACCGTCCACGCCGGGCTCGAGCTGGCCCTGGAAGCCGATCTGGCCCTGGATGAAGGGGGGCGCCACCGCCTCGCACCTCGGTTAAGTGCCACCGTGAACCGCTTTTCCTTCGACGACGACCCCGTCTACGACGACAACGACCTGCCGGCGGCGCCTGAATACGTGGTGCGCGGCGAACTCCTGTATCGCCACCGCAACGGTCTCTACGGCGGGCCCACCTTCGACGTCGTGGGAGACCGCTACGCTGATTTCGCCAACCGCTTCAAGGTGGATGACTACGCCATCATGGGGCTTCTGGCCGGCTGGGAAGGCAAGGGGTTCAGGGCCTCTGTGGAGGTGGAGAACCTGTTCGATGAGGATTACATCGCCACCCACGGGGTGAGGGAGCGCGCCGCCGCGGATGCGGAGATCCTGAATCCCGGGGCGCCCCGCTCGGTGTTCGTGGGCCTGGAGTGGCGCCATTAGCGTCGTGGCGCCGGCAAGGGCGGCTACCGCGGCACGGGTCGGTGCGGCAGCCGCCTGGCGTTCCTGGCACCGTCGCATCGGGGTGGTGGCCGCTATGGGGGCACTGCTGTGGAGCGTCAGCGGCATGCTCCACCCCCTGCTGGTGCGGGCCTCGCCCGAAGCGGCGAACCGCGCGCCGCCGGCCCTGGCGGTGGAACGCCCGACGCAGCCCCTGAAGTCGCCGGCGCAGCTGGCGGCCATGGCGGGTATCGGCCAGGCGGTGTCGTTTCGCCTCGTCGCCTTGGCGGGCGAGCCCTACTACCAGGTCCAGACGGCCCCGGCGGCTCCGCCGCGCTATTTCCACGCCGCCACGGGCCATGAGCTCCCGGACGGCGACCGCACATACGCCCGCGCCCTGGCCCGCCATTACCTGGGGGACCACGCCGGGCCGGTACGGGACATCCGGCGGGTGGAGGAATTCGGCGGCGAGTACGACGCCGTCAACCGCGTCCTGCCGGTATACCGGGTGGCCTTCGAGGGGCCCGACAATGTGCGGGTCTACGTGGACACCGTCACCTCCCTCAACGGTGCCCTGGTGGACGATGGCAAGGCCATCCTCGACTGGCTGTTCCGCAACCTCCATAAGTGGGACTGGCTCCATGGCGCCGAGCCCCTGCGACTGGCGGTGGCCCTGGTGCTGGTGGTGGCGGCGCTGATGACGGCCGCCAGCGGCATCGTCGTGTATCTGAAGGGCGCGGGCGGTGGCCGCCGCGGGCTGCGTCTGTGGCACCGCCGCGTGGGTTTGGCCGCCTCCGTGGTACTCCTCGGTTTCGCCGCCAGCGGTGGCGTCCATCTGGTGAAGATGTCCGTGGACGGGAAGGCGCCCTCCCCGGACCGTCTGCCTGACCTGCCACTCTTGGAGATCGCCTCCGCGCCGGACGCGGCGATGCTGGCGGCGGACTTCGGCCTGCGGGCCCTGGCCCTGGTGCGGGTGGGCGACGCCTATTACTACCGGGTGGAGCGGGTGCGGGGCGCCGGCGCGGGGGAGTCCCCCCAGCCCGCCCCCCAGGGCCACCACGGCCCGTCCGGCGGGGCCGGCGAGGTCCTGTATATCCCTGCCCACGGCGGCCACGGCGGGCCCGTCGGCGCCCAGGACCACGCCCTGGATGTGGCCCTGGCGGGCACCGCCCTGCCATCCTCCCGGGTGGCCGGCGTGTCGGAGGTGCGGGCCTTCGGCGGCGAATACGGCTTCGTGAACAAGTATCTGCCGGTGATGCGGGTGGACTTCGACACCGCCGCCCGGGATGCCGTCTACGTCCACACCGCCAGCGGCCGTATCGCGGCCCGTATCGACGACACCGACCGCCTCGAAGGGTGGCTCTTCGCCTATGTTCACAAATGGGACTTCCTGGAGCCCCTGGGACGAGACCTGCGGGACGGGGCCATGGCCCTGGGCGCCTTTATCATCACCGGGGTCGGCATCCTGGGCCTGGCGCTGTTCCTGCGCTCCCGCGGTTGAACAGCCCGGGGTGTAGCGGGCGTTGGGCAACGGACGCCGAAGCAATGATATGGACCCGGTTCCGGTCTGAAAAATTGCAAATGGGACTCATTCGTAATATCGTGAGGCGTATTGGTACCCGTGCGCCGTGCCGGAGCTGCCGCCCCGATGGTGTGTCACACTCGATGTCTGAGTCGAAAAAAGACGCTGAAGATGGCCGCGTTTTTCCTTGCGGGGCCTTGCGTCTCGAGGTTTTTGGCCCTGTCCCGGGTTTGAAAGGAAGGCCGGAGGGCAATCATACTTATCCGTTGGCAGGCCGACGGCACCGGGATAGGACCGTCCGGTATTTTCCCGCAACCCATGTCCTAAGGAGTTTCCCATGACGCGTGTTTCACGGAGCTTGATCCTCATCGCCGGCCTGACCCTGGCCGCCGGCGCCCCGGCCAGCGACGAGCCCGAGCATTACGAAGGCAAGGAGGCCGAGACCCTCGAGCAGGCGGTGGCCCATTTCTCGGAGTACAACGGGAGGCTCGCCGCCTTGCTGGAGCAGGAGGAACTGAGCCCCCAGGATCTGGCCACCATTCACCGCCTCACCTATACCCTGGAGAACGCCCTGGAGCGCATCGACGAGGGGTTCTCGGAGATGGCGGAGACCCTGGAGGCCGTCCACCTGGCCTCGGAGAGGGCGGATGCCGGCGCCGTCAGCGAGAACGGTGCCCGCTACCTGGACACCGCCCGCAAGGTGATCCCCTGACGCCACGGCGGGTTCGCCATGGCCGCCGGCACCGGGCCACCGTGGACGGTGCCGTAGAGGCCCCCCCCCGGGCCCGATTCCGCGGCCCTTGGCGGATGGAGAACAGGCGGTCCGCGGAGGCCGACATGCCCCTGGCGACACCGGCGTAAGTTTGAACGCAACTGACTAACGTGATAAAAACGATTCGCATTAGCAGTCCGCAATGATGTTTCACTGCGGCCATGATGGGCCGTTGTGTATTCATCCGACCCAGGAAATCCGGCAATGAACGACCATCTGCAATCCGAACTGGCGGCCCTCGATGCAGCGGGCGGCGTCCCCCTCAGGGAAGGCCTGGGGGATTTTCTGGCCACGGGGGGGCCGGTGGTCGCCATCCTCCTGGTGATGTCGATGGTGGCCCTCACCATCGTCCTGGTGAAGCTGTGGCAGTTCAGTGGCGCGCGTCTCGGTGATCGCCAGACCGCCCGTGGTGCCCTCGAACTGTATCACCGCGGCCGCGTGGGCGATGCTTTGGCCCTGGCGGCGGCTTCCAGGAATCCGGTGGCCCAGGCCCTGGCCCGGGCCATTCGCGGCCAGCAGCGGGGCCTGCCGGAGGCCAAGGTGCGGGAAGAAGTGGTGCGCTGGGGCAGTGACGTGCTGGAGACCCTGCGTCACTGGTTCCGTCCCCTGGAGGTAATCGCCTCCCTGGCGCCCCTGCTGGGCCTGTTCGGTACCGTGCTGGGCATGATCGAGGCCTTCCGCCAGTTGGAGCAGGCGGGCAATCAGGTGAATCCCGCCATCCTGTCGGGGGGGATCTGGGAGGCCCTGCTCACCACCGCGGTGGGCCTCGCCGTGGCCATTCCCGTGGTGGCCCTGCTCAACTGGCTGGAACGCAAGGTGGACCGCCTCGCCCACGAGATGGACAGCGTGGTCACCCGGGTATTCACGGAGGACCTGTCGGATCTGTCGGACGTGACTGACGAGGAAGGACATGGCGTCGAACGGCTCAGCCCTGCCGCTGCCACGGCTGGCGAATAACCCGCGCCGGCGGCGCGCCCTGATCAGCCTCACGCCCCTCATCGATGTGGTGTTCATCCTGCTGGTCTTCTTCATGCTCGCCTCCAGCTTTCTGGATTGGCGCGCCATCGACCTGGGTGCCCCCGCCCGGGCGACGGCGGCCACGCCCGTGGACGGTGCGCTGCTGGTGGAACTGGGTCGCGACGGCATCCGCCTCTCCGGCGAGTCCCTGTCCCTCGATGCCCTGGCCGCCCGGGTGGCCGAGCGGGTGGCCCGCCGCCCCGACCAGCGGGTGCTGGTGAGGCCCGCCCCCGGGGTCTCCCTGGAGACGGCGGTGGCTGTGCTCGACCGCCTCGCGGGGACCGGCGTGCGCGCCCTGTCCCTCGCCCGGTCCCCCGGTAGATGATCCCTGTGCCGGTGATCCAAGGCCATGGAACCGGGGGCCATTGTCCCGGGCGCCGTTGCCCCGGGCGCCGTTGAACCATGCGTTTCGAGAACCCCCGTCCCCGCAACGACGAGGAGCGCGTCCTGCCCCTCATCAACGTGGTGTTCCTGCTGCTCATCTTCTTCATGGTGGCGGGTCGCCTCGCGCCGTCGGACCCCTTCCCCATAGAGCCGCCCCCCACCGCCAACGGTGAGGCGGCGGAGGTCCGGGACATGCTCGTGCTGGTGGCCGCCGACGGCCGCCTGGCCCTGGACGGCGAAGTACTCGCCGAGGCCGCCCTGGAGGCGGCGGTGGCCGGGCGGCTGGCGGAACAGGCCGCGACGGAGGTGCGCCTCAAGGCCGATGGCGGGGCAGAGGCGGTGCGGGTGGTTGAGGTCATGGAGTTGTTGCGGGACGCCGGCGTCGAGGGCCTGAGGCTCCTCACGGTGCCGGTGGAGGGACTGTGACCATCCGCCGCGGCCACTGGCTGCACGCCTTCGGCGTGGCGGCACTGCTGCATTTCGGGCTGGCCGCGGCCGTGTTCTGGGAGTGGTCCGACCCCGGGGCCGTGGACGTGGGCATGGGGGGTATCGAGGTGGCCCTGGGGCCCGCCGGTGGGGCCGCCGGCGGGGCAGGGACGCCCCAGCAGGAGCAGCCCGAGGCCCCTCCCGCGGAAGAACCCGCTGCCGTCCCCGAGGCGGCGCCGGCGGTGGCGGAACCGCCCACCGAGGTGGCCGCCGTGAAACCCGTGGAACCCGTGGAGCCGGAGCCCGTCGAGAAAGCCCAGCCCGAACCCGAGCCCGAACCAGTGGCGGTTACGGAGCCGGAGCCACCGCCACCGGAGCCGGAGCCCCCGGTGGAACCACCGCCCGAGCCCGTGGCCGTCGCCGAGCCGATCCCTGAGCCGGCCCCGGCGCCCGTTGCGGAATCACCTCAGGAGCCCACGCCCCGTCCGGCAGCCTCCGCGGATGCGCCCGGACCGGTGGCCACGACCGCGCCCGACCCCGGCAGTGAAGGCACAGGCACCCAGGGCTCCCGGGCCCAGGATATCGGCAGCGGCGATGACAGTAGCGGCGGCGGCCTTGCCGGCGCCCAGGCGGATTACGCCGCCATCCTCCAGGCCTGGCTGGAGCGTCACAAGGAATAC
>JAABTG010000117.1 GCA_011389995.1 Thiotrichales bacterium | reverse complement strand
TCCGGACCCCGCAAGCGGGGAGGGGGAGGGCCGCCCGGTGCCGCTCGAAAGGGATGCCGTAGTGCGCATCCTAGTCCGCCTCGCTGACCCGCAGCACCTCTTCCAGGGAGGTCTCGCCGGCCAGCACCCGGGCCCGGCCATGGCTCCATATGCCGGGGGTGAGGGTGCGGGCGTGGCGGAACAGCTCGCCCTCGCCGGCGCCATCGTGGATGAGGGTGCGCATGGTCTCGTCCACCAGCACCAGCTCGTAGATGCCCTTGCGGCCCTGATAGCCGCTGTGGCGGCAGCGTGGGCAGCCCGCCGGGTGATAGAGGGTGGTGACGGCGTCGGGGGCCACGCCGAGCTTCCCGCAATCCAATTCGTTGGGCTGATAGGGGGTCTTGCAGTGGGGGCACAGCATGCGCACGAGGCGCTGGGCCAGCACGCCCATGAGGCTGGAGGAGAGGAGGAAGGGTTCCACACCCATGTCCCGCAGGCGGGTTATGGCCCCCACCGCGGTATTGGTATGGAGGGTGGAAAGCACCATGTGGCCGGTGAGGCTGGCCTGGACGGCGATCTGCACCGTGTCCAGGTCGCGGATCTCGCCCACCATCACCACGTCCGGGTCCTGGCGCAGGATGGCCCGCAGGCCGCGGGCGAAGGTCATGTCCACCCGCGTGTTGACCTGGGTCTGGCCGATGTTGGGGAGGTAGTACTCGATGGGGTCCTCCACCGTCATGATGTTGCGGCGTTTGTCGTTGATGCGCTCGAGGGCGGCGTACAGGGTGGTGGTCTTGCCGGAGCCCGTGGGGCCGGTCACCAGCACGATGCCGTGGGGACGATGGATGAGGGTGTTTACATGGGCCAGGGTGTCGGCCGGCATCCCCAGTTGCTCCAGGTCCAGACGCCCGGCGTTCTTGTCCAGCAGCCGCAGCACGATGCGCTCGCCGTGGGCCGAGGGCAGGCTGGATACGCGTACGTCCACCGCCCGGCCGGCCAGTCGCAGGGAGATGCGGCCGTCCTGGGGCAGGCGCTTCTCGGCGATGTCGAGGCGGGCCATCACCTTGATGCGGGAGGACACCAGTGGCGCCAGACCACTGGCCGGCTCCAGCACCTCGCGGAGGACGCCGTCGATGCGGAAACGCACCATGAGGCGCCCTTCCTGGGGCTCGATATGGACGTCCGAGGCCCCCTGCTTGATGGCCTCCGACAGCACGGCGTTGATGAGGCGGATGATGGGGGCATCGTCCTGGGCATCCAGCAGGTCCTCGGGCTCGGCGAGCTGCTGGGCCACCGTGGACAGGTCCAGTTCCTCGTCCAGTCCCTCCATGGAGTGCATGGCCTCGTCCGAGCCCTGCTCGTAGGCCTCGGTGAGGAGATGCTGGAAGCGCTCTTCGCTCACCCCTTCGAGGGTCAGGGGGCAATCCATGAAACGGCGCAGTTCCGAGACTATGCCCAGCCGCAGGCCGGGCCGGTGGATGACACGGGCGCGGCCGTTCTGCAGTTCCGTCACCAGCACCCCGTGACGCTTGGAGAACGAGAAGCCGGGGCGCCGGAAGGGGCCGGCAGGCGGTTGGTCTGCCGTGGCCGTCTCTGCCGCCTGGAGGTCACTGTCGACGAGGGTGAGTTCGGGGTTGACGGACACCGCCGGTACCTCAGTCGCCGAGGTTCCAGTTGCCGATGTCGGCATTCACGCCCTCACCCCCCGGACGGTTGTCCGCTCCCAGGGTGTAGAGGTCGAAGTCGCCATGCTCGCCCGGGCTGAGGTACAGGTATTCGTTGCCCCAGGGGTCCTTGGGTACATTGTCCATATAACCGCCGGATTTCCAGTTGCGGGCCTCCGGTGAACCACCGGGTTTGTTCACCAGGGCCTCGATGCCCTGGTCCGTGCTGGGGTAGTGAAAATTGTCCAGCCGGTAGAGGTTCAACGCGCTGCCCAGGGCACGGATGTCGTGTTTGGCCTTGGTAATGCGGGCGGCGTCGGGACGGTCCATGATCTTGGGCACCACGATGGCGGCCAGCACGCCGAGGATGACCACCACCACCATGACCTCGATGAGGGTGAAGCCGCTGGCAGGGTATAACCGTCTGGATATGCGGGATTGGCTGTACATGGACTCCTCTTGATGGATTGATGACAGGGATTGGCGATTCGGGGCCGGTATCGGCGCGCCGCAACGCGGTCTCAGCATAGCTCAAATGGGGGCGGCGAAGGCAGGGCCGTTGACACGGCCCGAACAAACGCAGACATTTGTCTGGCTGTTGGCAGTATGTCCCTCGATTGTTCCACTGATGTTGCACCCCAGTTACCCGAATCCATAACCAGATTATCCTGACCATGGCCGAACCGCCATTGCGCTGTGCCCGACTCCTGCCTTACCGGCTGCCCCTGCTGGCACCCTGGGTGACCCCGCGGGGGCGCTGGGTGGGGCGATGCGGCCTGCTGTTGCGTCTGGAGGACGCGGCGGGGGTGGCCGGCTACGGCGATTGCGCCCCCTGGCCCGAGTTCGGCACCGAGACCTCCATGGTGGCGCGCCGCCAGCTCGAGCAGTTCATCCTCGGTTGCTCGGGCCGGCAGGCGGCCGATCTGCTGGCCCTCTGCGACCAGTGGCGGGAGACACCGGCCGCCCGCAATGCCGTGGAGACGGCGGTGCTGGACCTGAAGGCCAAGCGGGCGGGCCTGTCCGTGGCGCGCCTGCTGGATCCCGACGCCGCCACCTCGGTGGCGGTGAGTGCCCGGCTGGGGGCCATGGACGAGGGCCTGGAGGCCCGCGCCATGGCCGCGGTGCGTCAGGGGTTCTCGGTGCTCAAGGTCAAGATCACCGTGGAGCCGGGAGACGCCATCGAACGCCTCGAGGACCTGGCGACCCGCCTCGAACCCGGCATCCGCCTGCGCCTGGACGCCAATGGCATGTGGGACGGCGAGACCGCGGTGCGGGTGCTCACGGCCCTCAACAAGCTGCCCGTGGAATCCCTGGAGGAGCCCCTCAGTGCCTGCAACCCGGAGATGCTGGGGCGCCTTCAGGGCCTGGTGGACTTTCCCATTGCCCTCGACGAATCCCTGTCGGGGCGCAACGCCGAGGACCTGCTGGAACGCTGCCCGGTGCGCCGCCTGGTGCTGAAGCCCATCGCCCACGGCGGGCCCCGGCGCTGTCTGGCCCTCGCCCGCAAGGCCTACGGCGAGGGCAAGGAGGCGGTGATCACCTCGGCCATCGAGAGCGCCGTGGGTACCCGGGGCGCCCTGCATCTGGCGGCCGCCCTGCCGGGTGCCGGGGTCCATGGCCTGGTGACGGACAACTGGCTGGCCGGGGACGTGGGCGAGCCCCTGGACGCGCGGGCCGGACACATGCACATCGGCGGGGTGGCCGGCCTCGGCTACTGTCCGGAAGAGGAGTTGGAGAACGCCTTCCTGGGGGATTTCAGCGAGCAGACCCCCTGGGTCCCCGCCGCCGTCGCCGGCTGAACGCCGACCCGGCCATCACAACCCACGGGAGATTGTCGTCCATGGCGGAAGATCTGCGTCAGGCGGCGCTGGATTATCACCGCGAACCGCGCCCCGGCAAGCTGGAGATCCGTGCCACCAAGCCCCTGGCCACCCAGCGGGACCTGGCCCTGGCCTATTCGCCAGGCGTGGCGGCCGCCTGTGAGGCCATTCAGGCCGAAGCCACCAGCGCCGCCGACTATACGGCCCGGGGCAATCTGGTGGCGGTCATCTCCAACGGTACCGCGGTGCTGGGCCTGGGGGACATCGGCGGTCTGGCGGCCAAGCCGGTGATGGAGGGCAAGGCGGTGCTGTTCAAGCAGTTCGCCAACATCGACGTCTTCGACATCGAGGTGGCCGAGACCGACCCGCAGGCCTTCATGGACACCGTGGCCCGTCTGGAGCCCACCTTCGGCGGCATCAACCTGGAGGACATCAAGGCCCCCGAATGCTTCATCATCGAGCAGGGCCTGCGGGAGCGCATGGGGATCCCGGTGTTCCACGACGACCAGCACGGCACCGCCATCGTGGTGGCCGCTGCCGTCAGGAACGCCCTGACGGTGGTGGGCAAGGACATCGCCCACGTGCGACTGGTGACCGCGGGGGCAGGGGCCGCCGCCCTGGCCTGTCTGGACCTCCTGGTGGCCCTGGGCCTCGATCCGGCCCATATCCTGGTCACCGACGTCGCCGGCGTGGTGTACGAGGGGCGAACCGAGCACATGGACCCCTACAAGGCGCGCTATGCCCGGCCCACCGCGTGCCGTACCCTCGCCGCGGCCCTGGAGGGGGCCGATGTCTTCCTCGGCCTGTCCGCCGGCGGCATCCTCCAGGCGCCCTGGCTGGAGACCATGGCGGAGCGCCCCCTCATCCTCGCCCTGGCCAACCCGGTACCCGAGATCATGCCCGACCTGGCGCGGGCGGTGCGCCCGGACGCCCTGCTGGCCACCGGTCGTTCGGATTTTCCCAACCAGGTGAACAACGTGCTGTGCTTCCCCTTCCTGTTCCGGGGCGCCCTGGACGTGGGGGCGACGGACATCAACATGGCGATGAAGCTGGCCTGCGTGGAGGCCATCGCCGAACTCGCCCGCGCCGAGCCCTCGGACGTTGTGCGTCGCGCCTACGGCGGCCGCACACCGCGCTTCGGGCCGGAGTTCCTGCTGCCCACGCCCTTCGACCCGCGGCTGATGGAATACGTGCCCCTGGCGGTGGCCCGGGCGGCCATGGAGTCGGGGGTGGCGAGCCGTCCCGTGGCCAGCCTGGCGGCCTATCGCGACAGCCTTCAGGACAAGGTGTTCATCACCGGCCTCACCATGCGCCCGGTGTTCGAACTGGCCCAGGCCCGGGTGCGGCGGGTGGTGTACTCGGAGGGCGAGGATCCCCGGGTGCTGGAGGCGGCCCAGCAAGTGGTGGATCAGGGCATCGCGCGGCCCGTGCTGGTGGGGCGGCGCGGGGTGATGGAGGAACGCATCGCGGATATCGGCCTGTCCATCCGCCTCGACGACGACGTGGAGGTGGCCGAGCCCCGCATGCTGGCGGACAACGCGGCCTACGGGGAGGCCTACTATGAGCGGGTGGCGCGCCGCGGCTATTCTCCCGATGAGGCCCGGGAGCGGCTGCGGGACAGCCCCACCACCCTGGCCGCCATGATGGTGGCCGCGGGGGATGCCGACGCCCTCATCTGCGGCCCCGTGAGCCGCTATCTGCAGCATCTGGGGGCCATCGGGGAGGTCATCGGCCGTGCCGAGGCGGCCCCCTGCCTGGCCGCCATGAATGCCCTGGTGATGCCGTCCGGCATCATCTTCATCGCCGATACCCGGGTCATAGAGGACCCCGATGCCCGCCAGGTGGCCGCCATCACCGGGCTGGCCGCCGAGGGCGTGCGCTGGTTCGGGCTGGAACCCAAGGTGGCGCTGCTGTCCCATTCCAACTTCGGCAGCCACGACTCCGCCAGTGCACGCAAGATGCGCGAGGCCCTGGCCCTGGTGCGGGCGGATCAGCCGGAGTTGGAGGTGGAGGGGGAGATGCACGGCGATCTGGCCCTGTCCGAGGCCATGCGCCTGGCGCGCTTCCCCGCCTCGCACCTCAAGGGGCGCGCCAATCTGCTGGTGATGCCCAACCAGGACGCCGCCAATATCGCCTTCAACCTGCTCAAAGAGGTGGGGGAGGGCATTGCCATCGGGCCGCTGCTCCTGGGTACGGCCCGATCCGCCCATATCGTCACCTCATCCATCTCCGTGCGCGGCCTGCTTAACATGACGGCCCTGGCGGCGGTGCGTGCCGCCTGAAGCGGGCCCGTGAAGACCAGGGCCGGCCTCCTGCTGCTGCTCGTCGTGCTGGGGCTCGGCGTGGCGGGCGGGGGCTGGACCCTGAACCGGCAGATCCATGCGGAGGGCTTCTGTGACTCCTGTCACCTGCCCGATGGCGACCGTCTCCACGGCAGGAAGATGGACCTCATGACGGCCACGCCCCCCGGCAGCCTGGCGGGGGCGCATTTCGACACCGGCCCCGGCGAGCGCCTCCACTGCCCCGACTGCCACCACGGCACCACCCCGGAGGAGACCGTGGTCATCATGACCGACGCCGCCCTCAACACCCTGCGTTACTATTTCGCCGATTACGGCGAACCCGAGCACCTGAAGGTCCCCATCCCCGACCGCTTCTGCGACCGCTGCCACCAGGACCTGGCCACCTCGGTGCCCTTCGGGTCCTTCCATGCCTCGTGGAGCCACGGCGAACTCAAGGTGCTGGACCACGAGATCCACTGCACGGACTGCCACCGCATGCATCGCCCGCGGCCGGACACGGGGGACTCCTTTCTCCACCGCGACGAGACCCTGGAGCAGTGTGACCTCTGCCACGGGCGCGCCATGAACCGCGAGAGTGTGGTGATCGGACTGGAACGGGACCTGGGGCTGCGGGAATAGCGATTCGCCGTTCATTCCCGGGCCCTAGTGTCCTGTCCCGTAAGCATGTTCGAGAAGTCGCGCCGGGCGCAGTGCGCCAGGCAAGGCAAGAGGAGGAGGCATAGCACCGCTATGGCGACGACGAATAACGCCCCATGGCGTGCTGCGAACAAGCGAGAATCGAATGATTCTTGCGTGACAGGGCACTAGATGGACGGCGGGTCCCCGATGCTTCATCGGCGACCCGCGGCCTCTGGGAAGTGGTGTCCGGGCCCGGGTCCCGGAATGTGACGGCGGCAGCATTTTCGACATCCGGTGCTATGCTTGAAGCCATGTCCGCGTTTCGTTTCCTTATCAGGCCCGGGTCCCGCGGGGCGGTGGGGATACTCGCCCCGCTGCTGCTGTTCGGCCCCGCCGGGGCGGTGGCCGTGCAGGGCAGCCCCGATGCCGGCGTGGAAGCGGGCGGCGCCCTGCGGAGCGCGGGGGCGGCGGTCACGACCGCCCCCGCGGCCCCTGGCGGCGGGCCCGAAGATGAAGGGACACCATCGCCGTGGGACCCGCGTCCCGCCCTCACCAGTCTGTCGCGGTTCTTCTCCGAGGCCCTCAGCGGGCCCCATGTGATGTCCATGGGAGACGGGGACGGGAATGTCTGGTATCGGGCCCTGGCCTCGGTGGTATTCGAGTCCCGCGCCGCTGACGCCATGGATCAGCCCATCCTGACGGACCCCGCCCCCGCCACCGGCGACGGTGCCGATCCTCTGGTGCACCTCATCTCCACCCCCCTGCGGGGTATCGTCGAACACCTGGATACGGAACGGCTGAGGGAGGAGGGCGTATCCTGGCGCATGCACTATGGCCGTCCCAGCGAACTGGGTCGCGGTCACAGATGGCGGCCCCGCGGCAGAGGCGATGCCCTGTTCGATGACGACGGCTCCCTGGAACCCTCCCAGGTCCTGGGGGTGCAGATGAAGCTCAACTGGTGAACATGGCGTTGCGCCAAGGCCACCGTTTGCTGGCGTGGCCCCCGCCGATGTCTGACCCTTACCCCTGATAGTTTGGAGTGCGGGATGTGGTCACCCCAGGTGCTACCTGCCCTTCATGCCCGCTCAAGCCCGGCATGAAGGGATGAGGTCTCGCCGGGTTTGGCGTGGGTCGGGATGGGGCGCAGGGTAATCCCGGCCTCCCGATCCCATGGGGAGTTCCCAGACGGATTCCGCCCTTCACATGGACTATCCTCCCCACCATGATTATCCCTCGCGCCGTTCCCCCTCCCACCCCGAACCGTGCCCTCGGGTTGTGGACCACCCTGGTCATCATGGCCCTCACCGGCTGTGCCACCCTGGATGAGTCCGAATGCCGCCATGCGGACTGGCGCGTCATCGGCTTCGAGGACGGGGCCGCCGGCGAGCCGCCATCCCGGGTGGGCAGCCATCGATCCGCCTGTGCGGAGTTCGGCGTAACCCCCGACCTGGCGGCCTATCGGCAGGGGCACCGCGAGGGCCTGGCGCAGTTCTGTACGCCGGCCCGGGGTTACGAGCTGGGCCGCCGTGGCAAGGACTACGAGGGCGTCTGCCCCCGCGCCCTGGAGGGTGGCTTCCTGGACGGCTACGACCTCGGCCGGCGGGTCCACGATTACCAGCGCGAGGTCCGCCGCCTCGGTTCGGCCATCCGCGCCGACCAGCGCCGGATGGAGGATATCCGTGACGAGCTGGCCACCCGCGAGCAGGAACTGGTAAGGGATGGCACGTCGAGGGACGCCAGGCGGGCGTTGCTGGAGCAGATCAAGGACCTCCAGGGGGAACTCGGCGAACTGGAGGCCGAGACCCTGGCCTATGAGCGGCAGCGGGCGGTGGCCCGGGACCGGCTCGAGGACCTGAAGGCCATCGTTCCGTATTGATGATTGCCAAGGGGATGACCGCCAAGGGGATGACCGCCAAGGGCCGATGAACCTGCTGCTCTTCATCACCGCGACCCTGGTTCTGGGCATCGCCCTGGAGGGTCCGTTGGCGCGCCTGCGCATCCCCTGGAGCGCCGGTCTGGTGGTGGTGGGCTTCGTGGCCTCCGAGGTGGTCACCGGCCTGGGGGGAGACATCGGGCTGCGGTGGGATGCGGTCCACGACATCGTCTTCTTCGTGCTCCTGCCGGTGCTGGTGTTCGAGGCCGCGCTGAACCTCGACGTCGGGCACCTGCGGCGCAACCTGCCCATGATCCTGGTGCTGGCGGTGCCCCTGTTGCTGCTGTCCACCGTCATCATCGCCGGGCTGTTGCGCGTCGGTATCGGTCCCGGTTTTCCCTGGATGGCGGCCCTGTTCACCGGTGCCATCCTGTCCGCCACCGACCCGGTAGCCGTGCTCGCCATGTTCCGCACCATGGGGGTGTCGCCACGGCTCGCGGTGCTGGTGGACGGGGAGAGCCTGTTCAACGACGCCACTGCCATCGTGCTGGCGGGCCTGTTGCTGGCCATGGCGGCCGGCGGCGGGGCCTCCATGTCGGTGGCCGGGGCCACCCTGGAGTTCCTGCGGGTGTTCCTGGGCGGGTTGGGGGTGGGAGCCCTGGTGGGCGGGATGTTGCTGGTGTTGTTCCGGGTCACGGCGGAGCCCGCGGCCCGGGTGGGGTTGACGGTCTCCGGGGCCTTCCTGGCCTTCGCCCTGGCGGAAGGGGTGCTGCACCTGTCGGGGGTGATGGCGGTGCTGGCCGCCGGCCTCCTCGCCGCCGTGGGCCTCGACGCCCGCCGGGAGGTCTCCAGGCTGGCCCACGAGAGCTGGGGGGTGATGGGCCATCTGGCCAACGGTGCGGTGTTCCTGCTGATGGGGGCCACCATCACCCTGGACATGTTCAGCGATCGCTGGCTGGCCATGGCCATGGGCATCGGCGCCGCCCTGGTGGCCCGCGGCGCGGTGGTCTTCGCGGGGGTACCACTCATGAACCGGGTGCCCGGCGTGGAGCCGGTACCCGCGGCCCATCGCGCGGTCCTCTATTGGGGCGGCCTGCGCGGTGCCGTCACCATCGCCCTGGCCCTGTCCATTCCCCTGGAACATCCATGGTGGTACACGGCCCAGGCGACGGCCTACGGCGTGGTCCTCTTCACCCTCTTCGTGCAGGCCCCCACCATGCCCTTGCTGTTGCGCCGCCTGAAGGCCTGAGCAGCCCCCCGAATGCCTTTCTGCCGAGGGCGTGCCGTCGGGGAACGACTGCCTACTTCGGTGGTTTCTTGCGTGCCAGGGTGAGTTTCTTCTTGGGTTTCCTGGCGGGCTTCTCCACCTTGGCCGGGCGCTTGGGTCTCGTGGCGGGCCGCTCGGCCGCCTTGATGGGGCTGCCGTCCTCCGTCACCCGGGAGATGTCCAGCCGGCGCCCCGCCACCCATACCTTTTTCAGATCGTTGAAGATCTCCCTGGGCATGCCTTCGGGCAGATCCACCAGGCTGTGGTCGTCGCGGATGTCGATGTTGCCGATGTAACGCCCCTCCATGCCGGCCTCGTTGGCGATGGCGCCGACGATGTTGGCGGGCTTGACCTTGTGCTGGTGGCCCACTTCCACGCGGTAGCGCACCAGGCCTTCCCGCAGGGGGCGCTCCCGTTCCCGCGGTGGCTCTGCGCCCTTGTCGGGCCTCTTCTCCGCCCCCTTGCCGGGTCCCTTGGCCGGTCGCCGGTCGCGGTCCTCCGGGGGGCGTTCGGGAGGGCGGTTTGGCGGCGGGCGGGTCTCGTCGCGATGGGTGATGAGCAGCGGGCTATCGCCCTGGAGCAGCCAGGCGAGGGCGGCGGCGACCTCCTGGGCGGGGACGTTGTGCTCCTGCTCGTACTGCTCTATCAACTCGTGGAACAGGGACAGATCGGCGCTGCCCAGGGTGTCGGTGATGCGTTGCTTGAAGCGGGCGATACGCTTGTCGTTGATGAGCTCCGTGGAGGGCAGCTCCATGAGCTCGATCTTGCGCCGGGTGGCCTTCTCGATGGCGTACAGCAGGCGTTTTTCCCGTGGCGCCACGAACAGGATGGCGTCGCCCTGGCGGCCGGCGCGTCCGGTGCGGCCGATGCGGTGCACATAGGCCTCGGTGTCGTAGGGGATGTCGTAGTTCACCACGTGGCTGATGCGGTCCACGTCCAGGCCCCGGGCCGCCACGTCGGTGGCCACGATGATGTCCAGCTGGCCGTTCTTGAGCTGGGCCACGGTGCGTTCACGCAGGTTCTGGGGGATGTCGCCATTGAGGGGCGAGGAGGCATAACCCCGGGCCTCCAGCTTCTCCGACAGCTCGGCGGTGGCGATCTTGGTGCGCACGAAGACGAGCATGGCATCGAAGGGCTCGGCCTCCAGGATCCGCGTCAGGGCATCGAGCTTGTGCAGGCCGCTCACCGGCCAGTAGCGCTGACGGATGGTCTCGGCCGAGCCCGTGTTGACCTTGATGGTGACCTCGGTGGGCTCACGGAGATGCTTGGCGGCGATGCCGCGGATGCGCGCCGGCATGGTGGCCGAGAACAGGGCGGTCTGGCGCTGGGGCGGGGTCTGCTCCAGGATCCATTCCACCTCGTCGATGAAGCCCATGCGCAGCATCTCGTCGGCCTCGTCCAGCACCAGGGTGCGCAGCCGATCCAGCTTGAGGGTGCCGCGGCGCATGTGGTCGGTGACCCGGCCGGGGGTGCCCACCACCACGTGGACGCCGCGCTCGAGGGCGCGGATCTGGGCGCGGTAGTCCTGGCCGCCGTAGACGGGCAGCACATGGAAACCCTTCATGTGGGAGGCGTACTTCTGAAAGGCCTCCGCCACCTGCAGGGCCAGCTCCCGGGTGGGCGCCAGCACCAGCGCCTGGGGCCCGGCGGCGGCCAGGTCGAGGTTGGACAGCAGGGGCAGGGCGAAGGCCGCCGTCTTACCGGTACCGGTCTGGGCCTGGCCGAGGACGTCCCGGCCCTCCAGCAGCAGGGGGATGGTACGGGCCTGGATGGGCGAAGGGGTTTCGTAACCCACGTCGTCCAGGGCCTCGAGGAGGGCTTCCCGGAGGTTAAACTGGCCGAACGGGGACACCGTGTCGCTATTCATGGTTCACCTGGAATGGCTGGAGGGTATGGCAATCCCCATGGGCTGGGGTTACCGGAGGCGTGGTCGCCGGCGCCGCGGGGAACGGGGGCCGTATCCGGCGGTGCAGACCAGATGGGTGAACGCCGCCGGGTACCGGCGGGTTCGCGGGGTCCGTGACCCGGGGTCTCACGAAACCAGAGGCCTCAAAAACGGCCATCATGATAGCACATTCGGTACCGGGGCCGTGGCGGGCCGGGCTATTCATCAACCTTTGAAGCCGTTGCGCGACGGTTGGCGACGGCGGGGAGCTCCATTCATGACAGAACCCCTGGAAATGCGTCTGGTGGGCCACCGGGGTTTTCCGGCCCGCTTCCCGGAGAACGGCGTGGCGGGGGTCGAGGCGGCACTGGCCTGCGGTGCCCGTTTCGTGGAGGTGGATGTCCAGCTGACCCGGGACGGCGTGCCCGTGCTGGCCCATGATGGCGATCTGATGCGTGTTTGTGCCTCGCCGCGGGCCGTCTGCGACACCGACCATGACGAGGTGGCGACCCTGTGCCGGCGCCACGGCACCATCCCGGATACCGGGGCGCCATCACGGCCCCTATCCCGGCTGGCGGACCTGGTCCCCCTTTTCCCGCATGGGTCGCCGGCCCTGTTGTTCGTGGAGCTGAAGCGGGAGAGCCTGGCCCATCACGGCCGCCGGGCCGTGCTGGACGCCGTGCTCGGGGAGGTGGCGGCCTGCCGTGAGCGGGTGGTGTTCATTTCCTTCGACCGGGAGGTGTTGGAGCAGGCCCACCGCTATGGCCCCGTGGGCCTGGTGCACGACCGTTGGGACCACCATCACGCCGCCGAAGTGGCCGCCCTGGGGCCCGAATACTACTTCTGCAACGCCGAGCTGCTGCCCCAGGAGGGGCCCCTCGGCCTGCCGGACAGGCGCCTGGTGGTCTATGAGACCGTGGACGCCGGCCGCGCCGCCGCCCTCATGGATCGCGGCGTCGACCTGGTGGAGACCTTCGATATCTGCGGCATGGGGCAGCGATTGCGGGCCATGGCCTGCGGGGCGACTTGACACCCGGGAGCCCCGTCCTGCTTGATCCAGGTACCCCCCGCTATGGTGAACCGGCCCATGCACCGTCGACTCCGCCTCCTTCCTTTCCTGATGGTGCCGTTCATCCTGTCCCTGCTCATCCTCGGCGCTTGCGAAGGGGGGAAGGATAAGGACGAGGATAAGGCGGCGGCGGCGGAGACGGCGGCGAAGGACAGCCTGCTCGAGCTCATCGAGTCCGTGGGCGAAGTCCGCTTCGGCGACCTGGAGGCCATCCGCGAACGGGGCGTGCTGCGGGCCCTGGTGACCTACAGCCGCACGGATTTCTTCCTCGACCACGGCCGCATCCGCGGCATCCAGGCGGACTTCCTGCGGGAGTTCGAGAAACAACTGAACGCCGGTATCGAAGACCCCACCCGGCGCACCCGGGTCCACTTCCTGCCCGTCGCCTTCGACCAGCTCATCCCGGCCCTCAACGCCGGCCTGGGGGATGTGGCGGCGGCCTTTCTCACCCTGACCCCGGAGCGCCTCCAGATGGTGGACTTCGCCGCCAGCCGGCGCATGACGGTGGATGAGATTGTGGTTAGCCATCAGGCGGCACCGGCCCTGGGGGGGCTCGAGGACCTGGCGGGCCGTGAGGTCTACGTGTTGCGTAACAGCAGCTACGCGGAACACCTGCGGAAGCTGAATGATGGTTTCCGGGAGCGCGGCCTGGCACCCGTCGCGGTGGTGGAGGCAGACCCTCTCCTCCTCAGCGAGGACATCCTCGAGATGGTGAACGCCGGCATCGTCGATGTCACGGTGGTGGACAGCTATCGGGCCGAACTGTGGGCACGAGTGTTGCCGGCCCTGGTGCTGCACCATGACCTGCGGCTCGCCGAAGGCAACGCCGTGGGCTGGGCGGTTCGCGAGACGAGCCCGCGCCTCAAGGCGGAGCTGGAGAGCTTCATTACCGCCAAGGGCAAGGGCAGTCTCATCGGCAACATCCTGTTCCGCGAATACTTCGAGAATACGCAGTGGATCGAAGACCCCACCGAGGGAGAGAGGCGGCGGGTGGAACGCTACTTCGCCCTGTTCCGCGAGTATGGGGAACGCTACGGCTTCGACGAGTTGATGCTGGCGGCCGTGGCCTTCCAGGAGTCGGGCCTGCGTCACGACCGCCGCAGCCACCGCGGCGCCGTGGGCATCATGCAGCTCCTGCCCACCACGGCCGCCGACCCCAACGTGGGGATCCCGGACATCAGTGACGTGGAGGACAACATCCACGCCGGCACCCGCTATCTGGCCTTCCTGCGGGACCGCTACTTCGCCGATCCCGCCATCACCGAGGCCGACCGCCGCGCCCTCACCTGGGCCGCCTACAACGCCGGCCCGGCCAAGGTGCGCCGCATGCGGGCGCTTGCCGCGGAACTCGGGCTCGACCCCGACGTGTGGTTCGGCAATGTGGAGGTGGCGGCCGGGCGAATCGTGGGGCGGGAGACGGTGACCTACGTGGCCAATATCCAGAAGTACTATGTGGCCTACCAGTTGGCGCGGCGGGTGCGCGCGGCGAAGGACGGCATGCTGTCGGCGGGGTCGGGAGACGACAGGGTCGAGAAACCATGAGGATCTGGGTGGATGCCGATGCCTGCCCGGCGGTGATCAAGGAGATCCTGTTCCGCGCCGCCGAGCGTACCGGGGTGCAGGTGACCCTGGTGGCCAACCAGCCCCTGCGGGTACCGCCGTCGAAGTTCGTTGATGCCCTGCAGGTGGGGTCCGGCTTCGACGTGGCGGACAACGAGATCGTCCGGCGCCTGGGGGCCGGCGATCTGGTGATCACCGCCGACATTCCCCTGGCGGCGGAGGTCATCGCCCAGGGCGGCCACGCCCTCAACCCGCGGGGCGAGCTCTAC
>JAABTG010000116.1 GCA_011389995.1 Thiotrichales bacterium | reverse complement strand
GGATAGATGCGCGCCAGTTCATGGCGCCGGCGCAGGTGGCGCTCGCCGTTGGGCTGGAGGGCGCGGCCCGCCGTGGCCAGGGTGGTGCCACAACGGATGGCGGTGAGGGTGTCCTGCAGGGCGCGGCGGCCGCGCCCATGCATGAGTACGTCGCCGGTGGCCACCAGGGGCAGGCCTGCGGCGCGCCCCAGCCCCGCCAACTCCTCCAACAGCTCGCCGTCCCCGGCCCCCCGCAACAGGGTCACCGCCAGCCATGCCCGTTCCCCGAACACTTCGCGCAACCAGCAGGCATGCGCCGGGTCCGGCAGGCCCAGGGTGCCACCGGGCAACAGGGCGAGGCAGCCGGGCACGCCGTCGGCGAGATCCTCGCGCACCAGGCGGTAGCCGCCCTTGGCGGCGGCGCGCCGGCCACGGCTGATGAGGGTACACAGGCGCCCGTAAGCCGCCCGCTCAGTGGCTAGCAACACCAGCCGTGGACCGTCCTCCAGGCGCAGTTCGCTGCCCACCATGAGCCTGATGTCATGACCGCGGGCCGCCCCGTGGGCCCGCACCACACCGGACACGGAGGCCTCGTCGGTGAGGGCCAGGCCCCGGTAGCCGAGATCCACGGCCCGCGCCACCAGTTCCTCCCCATGGGAGGCCCCGGTGAGAAAGCTGAAGTTGGAGGCACAGTGGAGTTCGACGTAGTCGGGCGGCGGACGGGACATGGGGACGGGCCCTCGATGGGATACCGGTTCGATTCACTCCTGGTGAAGCCGGGCTCGACGAATCAACCCCTTGAAGAATCGATGGGCCGGCCCGCAACTCGAGGCCCCGCAGGCGCAGGTGTTCGCGCCCGCGGGCGCTCCTGCAAGGGCCATCTCCCCGAGGCAGCAGGAGTTGCCCTTGGGCGCGGGAAACTGTTTATATATACAGTATCACGTGGTCACGGCCGTGACACCCCGGTGGCATGGCTCGGGACGGGCGACGGGTTTGATCCAGGACGGACCCGCGATTCCCTGACCCTGGCCCGTGTAAAATGCAGCGGACTCCTCAAGCCTCCGGATGACGTTCGACCCATGCATCAATCCCCATCACCGCCCGATGCCCTCCTGTTCATCGCCCCCGGTTGCCGCCACTGCCCCGTAGTGCTCACGGGCCTGGGCCATCTCATGGAAGAAGGCCTGCTGGGGACCCTGGAAGTGGTGAACGTAGCCGTCCACCCCGAACGGGCCCGCGAGTTGGGGGTGCGTGCCGCCCCCTGGACCCGCCTGGGGCCCTTCGAACTGGAAGGGCTCCATGACGAGACGGAACTGCGTCACTGGGCCGGCCAGGCAGTCGCCGGCCCGGTGGGGATGGCGGACTATCTGCGTCACCTCCTTGGCAGCGGTCGGAGGGCGGCGGTGGCGGACAAGCTACGACGCGAACCCCGCCATCTGGAGGCCCTGGTGCTGTTGTTGGGGGATCTGGAGACCTCCATCGACGCGCGCCTCGGGGTCATGGCCATTCTGGAGGAGCTGGCCGGAGGGCAGACCCTGGAGACCCTGGTGGGCCCCCTCGGCCAACTGACCCACCACGGCGAGGCCCGGGTGCGCACCGACGCCTGTCACGCCCTCGGCCTGACGGGCAGCACTACCGCCCGGCCCTATCTGGAGGCCTGTCTGGCGGATGGCGACGATGATGTCAGGGAGACGGCGGCGGAGGCCCTGAGCATGCTCCCGGGGGAATGACGGGTCTGGTGCGAATTTTCGAGTGTGGTTGGCTATAAAAATCCGCGCATATCCGGCGCAGTGATGCCCTCAGCGCCGCAACGGCGGCACCGCTGCGCTTGTTCCACCCTACTTCCCGAGCCCCGTTCCCCGACCCCCGTCCCCCGATCCCCGCCCCCGGCGCGCAGCGGACCTGTCGTTTTAATGGGCGGAGGGCTGGCTGGCGCCGTTGGCGGCCTTGAGGATCTCCCGCCGGAACAACAGCCGCTGGTCCTCGGGGAGCTTCTGCCAGGCCAGGGCCAGTTCCCGGGCCTCGTCCTCCAGACTGCCGGCGCGTTGGCCACCGAACATGAGCCAGGCCGGATCCACGTCCAGCACCCGGGCGATGACGTCGATCTTGCGGGGGCGCAGGCTCTTGCCGTTCTCGATCTTCTGGATCACGGCCTGGCTGGTATCGGCCCGATAGGCCAGCTGTTCCTGGGTCCACCCCCGGGCCTTGCGGGCCGCACGCAAACGCGCACCCAGAGAACGCGAATCCATGTCTTGTGGCGAAGTCGTCATGCTGTCAACACCCTGTGCTGCTTGCGATGATGCGGCAAGGCCCGGAGCATATCGCCCCGGTGGGAGGCGCTTACCCGTGCGTCTGCTCTCGAAGTTAGGTATCGGCATCGCCCCAACCTCCTTTACCCGGGCGCGTGATGGGGGACAGGCTTTTTATTCACCCGAACAACCCATGGACGTACCACCCATGGGGTGGACGACGTTCCCGGAACAGCCACAGCCTGCGGCCGTCCCGGTCCTCGGCCACGTAGTAGTCACGATTCACATCGTCGCCATCCCACCAGCCCCCCTCGATACGCTCCGGCCCCCGCAGCAGGCGCAGGGCCTCCCGGCCTTCCCCGGGTGGTGCAACGGGGCGCGGGTCGGTCAATAACCAGCGCGGTCGGGGTGGATGTACAGGGACCTCCGACACGTCACGGCGGCCGGGGGCCGCGGGTACGGTACGCCAGGCCCGCTCGGGACGGTGGTCGGGGACCGGCACCAGGCGACACACCGCGGCGTCCCCGAGGCGGGCCACCAGGCGATCGAGCAGGACGCCTTCCCGGCGCTCGTCGCGGGCCCGGGCCGCGTCGAACAGATCACCGGTAATGGGGGCCATGGGCCGCAGCCCCGCGGCATCCACCGCCACCCGCTCCACCGGGGCCGGCAGTTCCAGACGCTCCAGGCGGTGGCGCAGCAGTTCCAGGAAACGCTCGCCGTCATCATCCGCCGTGGCCAACCCCACATCCACGGACGTGGCCCGGCCATCGCCATGGTCCAGGCTCACCCGGAAGCGGGACACCCCCGCACTCCGCCCCCTGAGCATGCCCGCCAGTTCCCACAGCAGCCGGCGCAGGGGGAACAGCAGCGCCTGCTGGTCCAGTACCGGGGCCGGCAGGTCCAGATGGCCATGGAAGCGGGGTGATGGGACATGGGGGCGGCGGGCCTCGGGGCACCGGCCCAGGGCCTCGTCGAGTTGCCGCAGCACCCCTGCCCCCACCCGCCGGGCCAGACCGTCCCGGGGCAGCGCCTCGAGGTCCCCCAGGGTGGACAGCCCCAGGGCCCGCAGATCGACGAGCATCCTGGGGGGCAGGGCCATCACCGTGAGGGGCAGCCCCTCCAGCCGCCGCCTCAGGGTCTCCCGATCCGCGATACAGGTGCCCCGCAACCGCGACGCCAGCCACCAACTGCCGCGGGCGGTGGGGGCCAGGGCCACCCGGGCGTCGAAGCCCAGGGACGCCAGGCCCTGGCGCACCAGCCGTCCCAACCGCCGACCACCGCCGAACAACCGCAGGCTACGACCGGATTCCAGGATCAACCCCTGGCCAGGCTCGATGCTCACCACGTCGGTGAATTGTCCGGCCCACGCCGCCAGGTTGCGCAGGGCCGCCGCCTCGGCGGCCTCATCCCGCGGCACCACTTGCAGTTCCGGTGCCAGGGCATAGGCGGTATCCCGGGACATGCCGGGGCGCACCCCCCGTACTGCGGCGGCCTCGTTGCAGTCCGTCAGCACCTCGCGTCCCGCCATACCCTCGACCACCGCCAGGGGAGCGACCGTGGGGACGGCCCGCCCATGGAGGTCGAGGACGAATGCCGGCAGATAGGCGGCCAGCCAGCGCATGGCGAACCGTCAGTAGCCGGAACGGCGCCCGTCCCTGGGCCGCGGGGGGGACGTTGGACCTTCCGGCACCGCGCCACAAAGGGGGATAGGTGCGGCCGGCGGGCGCGCACGGCACTTGATGATGCGCAGGGCGCCGCCGCCGGGTCGCACCATCACCTCGGCCCTCAGCATCGCCGGCGACGGCTGCACCGCCCGTCCGGCATGGCGGAACACCACCCCCAGGGCGCCGCCCCGCTCCGCGGCGAGCTGGAGACGACGCAACTGCCGATCACCCACCTCGTCCGCCCACAACAGCACCGCGCCGCCGCCGGCAGCGGCCAGCACCTGCTCGGCGGCCCACAGGGCGTCCACCGTTCCCTGAGGCCTCAGCCACAGCATCCGCGACAACTCCAGGCCCGAGGCCTCCAGGGCCGGTGCATAGGGGATATGGGGCGGTGCGATCCAGGCCACGAGGCGTCCCGCCCGGGTGAGGGTGGCCAGGGCCGGCATGAGCACCTCCAACTCGCCCACGCCATCCGCCGTGCCCAGGATCTCGGTGAGCCCCCCCAGGGGCCAGCCGCCGCCGGGCAATGCCTCGTCCAGGGCCTCGTTGCCGCTGGCCACCACCGGTCCGCCACCGCGTGAGGGAGCGCGCCCCCGCCACACGGCGGGATGGCGCAGCACCTGCTCCAGCCCACCGGGGGCAGGGATCACAGCCTGGGGGGCCATGGCGGTGACGGCCCTCAGAGCCGGCGATTGCGGATGATGCCCACCCCGAGGCCCTCGATGACCAGGGGCTGATGGCGCAGGTCCACCACCAGGGGGGCGAAGTCGGGATTCTCGGGCAGCAGCCGCACCATATGGCCACGGCGCCGGAAACGTTTTACGGTGACCTCGTCATCGAGGCGGGCCACCACGATACCGCCGCTGGTGGCCTCCGTGGTGCGATGAACCACCAGCAGGTCGCCGTCCCAGATGCCGGCGTCCCGCATGCTCATGCCCTGGACCCGCAGCAGGTAATCCGGCCGTGGCCGGAAGATACGCCCATCCAGCTGGAAATGGTCCTCGATATGCTCCTGGGCCAGCATAGGCCGGCCGGCGGCCACCCGCCCCACCACCGGCAATCCGGCCGCCACGGGGACGACGAGGCGTATCCCCCGGGAAGCGCCGCCGAGGAGTTCGATGGCGCCCTTGCGCGCCAGGGCACGGAGATGGTCCTCGGCGGCATTGGGAGAACGGAAACCCAGGGCCCGGGCCATCTCGGCACGGGTGGGTGGAAAACCGTTGTCCTCCATGAACCCCTTGAGGAAATCCAGTACCTGTTGCTGGCGGCGGGTGAGCTCGACCATGACACCTCCGGATGACTGTTTTTATATACAGTCATTGTCCCTGATCAGGGGATTCGAAGGCAATCTGTCTGTAATAAAACTGGATTAATGTTCATTTGTGAAGCGCTGGGAAAGCCATCCTGGCTTTCCCAGCGCGCGCCACGGGAAAAATGGGATTTCCCCGCGGCTACATTTTCAAGCCCGTATGGGCTCGAAAATGGCGGCCCATCCGTGGGCCGCGTGAAGCTGTGAAGCGCCGGGAAAAATGAGATTTCCCCGCGGCTACATTTTCAAAGAGGAGATGACCATCATGAAGACCGTCCATCATGCCGGCGGCGATGAACATCCGCCGGTACGCCCCGCCGATACCAACCGGCAACAGCTCCATGACATGGTGGATTCCCTGCGGGAACGCCTGCACGCCATCGGCGACCAGGGGGACTGCGCCTACGAGCGGGCCATGGGGATCAAATATCGTGAACTGCTGCTGGAACTGGAGGCACGCCTGGACAACCCCCGGGAAAGGGCCTGAAGGCCCGAAAACAAGGACAACCAGGCCAAACCCTGATACACAACCCACTGAATCCCCCGCTTAAACTTCCCGCCCGGCGGGCCTAACCTCCTGTCATAAAACGTTATTTTGTGCCGACTCCGTCACACAAAGGGGAGGTTGAACTATATATTCTTTATTTAGTCTTTAATTATATACTTAATTACTTAATAAGGGCCTGTGCCCGGGAGACAAACCATGATCTACATACTTTCCGCACTGGCGGCGGCTACCTTGTTCGGCCTCGGCACCCTGGCGGTATATGGCCAGGGCGCCCTGTTGGGCCAGCCCTGGACCGAATACGTGTTCTGGTGGCTTATCGGCACGGGCGTCGTGCTACAGGCGCTCGATACCCACGTCGACCTGCGCTGCCTGTGGCAGAGGCTGATTCATTTCAATGCCCCCACACCATGCGGCGCCCTCAACCATTGAATAACCCTGCGGACCATTCGAGACTCAAGACCATGTTGAATACCATCAAGACACTGCTCATCGCTCTGCCCCTGTTGGCCCTGCCGGGCCTGGTCATGGCCAACGGTACTCACCAGCCCGGCGTCTACGAGGGCCGCGTCAACCACGTGGCCCCCGGTGCCATAGTGCGCATCGCCTACAAGGGCGGGCAGATCCACGTCAAGGCGCACAACCTGTCCGACCATCTGACGGCGGAGGATCTCAAGGGCCGTCAGGTCCGGGTCCTCGACGGCATCTGGCGGGAGGGCTATCTCGAGGGACGCCTGGAACTCGCGGACAACACGCGACCATGATTTCAGGCGCTCGCTACCGCCAACCCCTGCTGTGCGCACTCCCGCGGGGAGCCAGACCGCCGGCCCTCACGGCCGGCGTCGTCTTCATGTTCACGCCGCGATGTGCGCCTCCAGCACTTCACGGACATGATGGCGGGGCTTGTTGCCCACGAAGTGGTCCACCTGCCCACCATCCCTGAACAGGATGACCGTGGGAAAACCCCGCAGCTTGTAGCGCCCCGCCAGACGCATGTTGTCATCCACCTCCACCTTGGCCAGCAGGAACCGTCCACCGTACTCCGCAGCCAGGTCCTCCAGGGTGGGGGTCAGGGCCACGCAGGGGGCGCACCAGGCGGCCCAGAAATCCACCACCACCAGGCGGCGGTGGGATTCATCGATGACCCGTGTCTCGAAGGACTCCTCGTCGACGTCCACCACGGCCCCGGCCGGCACCGGCGGGACCGTCGGATGGCGGGTCATTCCGGTACCATGGCACCCAGGGGACGGCCCCCCACCAGGTGCAGGTGTAGATGGTAGACCTCCTGGCCGCCGTCGTCGTTGCAGTTGATGATCAGCCGGTAACCCGATTCGGCGATGCCCTCATTGCGGGCGATATCGGCCGCCACCCGCATCATGTGCCCCACCAGCACTTCGTCGCCGGCGCCGATGTCATTGGCCGTGGCGATGACCTTGTTGGGCACCAGCAGGATATGGACCGGTGCCTTGGGGTTGATGTCCCGAAAGGCGGTTATGCTGTCATCCTGGTAGACGATATCGGCATCGATATCACCCTGGACGATTTTTTCGAAAAGGGTGGGCATGGCGGGCTCCTCAATGGCCTGTCAATCCTGCTCGAGGTGTCGAACGTACTTGGCATTGCCCTCCATCTCAAGGGTCGCCCGCTCGGCGCTGCATACGAACTCAGCGGCACCGGCGAAGGTGAGGCGCAACTCCACCATGCCTGCCGGGCTAAACGGCAGCGGCAGCATGTCCATATGACGCACCCCGTCCGCCTCGACGCTGCCCCCGGCGATCTCCAACGGCACCGCCAGCAGCGAATCGGTCTCCACGCCATAGAGGGTCAGCACCCCCTTCTGGGTCCACAGGGTACTGGCATCGGTGAGGGGGATCCCCTCCGATTTCACCACCATGGCGGGAAACAGGGTGAGGTGCAACGCACCCTCGGCGGTACGTTCGACGTCGGATATGCGGGTCCGGGGCAGGTGGACGATGGCGCTCATGGACAAGGTTCCTATAGCAATGGAATGAAAGGGTAATGATCACGATAGTCTCATCTGCAACACAGAAAAAGGCGTGGAAGGGGCGGATTTGCCCCCTAAAGCAGGAGTTTATGTTGCCAGGCCCACCGCGCTCTGGAATACTCCTTCGCCCCATAACCGACCGTCCGCGCCCCCGCGCAAAGCAGACACACCCATGGCCGAGCCCACCCCAGCGCCCATGAGACGGTTCGCCGTTGCGCCCATGCTTGACGTCACGGACCGCCACTGCCGCTACCTGTTCCGCCTCATCAGCCGCCATGCCCTTCTCTATTCGGAGATGGTGACCACCGGCGCCCTGCTGCGGGGGGATGCGGCGCGTCACCTGGCCTTCGACCCCGCGGAGCATCCCGTGGCCCTGCAACTGGGGGGCAGCGACGCCGGGGCCATGGCCCGCAGCGCCCGGCTGGCGGCGGCCCGCGGCTACGACGAGGTGAACATCAACGTCGGCTGCCCCAGCGAGCGGGTACAGGATGGTGCCTTCGGCGCCGCCCTCATGGCCGAGCCCCATGTCGTGGCGGACTGCGTGGCGGCGATGACGGCGGCCGTGAACCTGCCGGTGACCGTCAAGTGCCGCATCGGCATCGACCACCAGGACGATGACGCCCTCGCCGACTTCGTGGGCATCGTGGCGGGCGCGGGTTGCCAGACCTTTGTCGTCCATGCCCGCAAGGCCTGGTTGTCGGGGCTGAGCCCCAGGGACAACCGCAACATTCCCCCCTTGCGCTACGAACTCGTATACCGGTTGAAGCGGGATTTTCCCCAACTCGAGATCATCATCAACGGCGGCATCGGCGATCTCGAGAGCGCGGCCGACCATCTGGAGCGAGTGGACGGGGTCATGCTGGGCCGCGCCATCCGGCATGACCCGTACCTGCTGGCGGAGGTGGATCGGGTGTTCTTCGGGGCCACCGCTCCGCCACCCGGCCGCCTCGAAGTGGTGGAGGCCTATCTGCCCTACGTGGAAGCGGGCCTCGCCGCCGGCGTGCCCCTCGGCCCCATGGCCCGCCCCCTGCTGGGACTTTTCCTCGGTCAGCCCGGGGCGCGGCTGTGGCGCCGCCACCTCAGCGAGCACATGCACCGGGACGGTGCCGGACTCGGCGTCATCACTGCAGCCCTCGACGAACTGGAGCGCGCGGCGGCGTGACGGATGGCGGGTCCTGCCCGCCGGCCCAAGACGTTATACTCCGGGTCAACCATCACGAGTATTCCTAGCCAACGCCATGTATATCGGAGAATCCGAATTCCGCCACGACTCCAGCGGCTCGCTGGGCGTGCTGCTGACGAACCTGGGCACGCCCGATGCGCCCACCACCGCCGCGGTGCGACGTTATCTCGCACAGTTTCTGTGGGACCCCCGGGTGGTGGAGACGCCACGCTGGCTGTGGGCCCTCATCCTCCACGGCGTCATCCTGCGCATCCGGCCGCGGCGCTCGGCGGCGCTGTACCGGGAGGTATGGACCACGGAAGGTTCACCGCTCCTCACCATCAGCCGCCGCCAGGCCAAGGCGGTGGCGGCGGAACTCGCGACCCGACTGCAAGGGCCGGTGACCGTCGCCCTGGGCATGCGCTACGGCTCGCCCTCCATTGCCGACGCCCTGGAAGAACTGCGTGGCGCCGGCATCGATCGCCTGCTGGTGCTGCCCCTCTATCCCCAGTATTCCGCCACCACCACCGGCTCCACCTTCGATGCCCTCGCCGATGTGCTGAAGGGCCGGCGGCGCCTTCCTGAACTGCGCTTCATCACCCATTACCACGATCGCCCCGACTATATCGCGGCCCTGGCCTCCAGCGTGCGGGAGTCCTTCGCCCGCCACGGCGAACCCGACCGCCTGCTGTTCTCCTTCCACGGCCTGCCGAAGCGCTATCTGATGGCCGGCGACCCGTATTTCTGCGAGTGCCAGAAAACCGCCCGTCTGCTGGCCACGGAGCTGGGGCTGGCGGCCGAACGGTGGGCGGTGTCGTTCCAATCCCGGGTGGGGCGGGAGCAGTGGCTGCGCCCCTATACCGACGAATTGCTTAAGGATTGGGGGGCGGCCGGTGTGGGACATGTTCAGGTGGCGTGTCCGGGATTCTCCGCCGACTGCCTGGAAACCGTGGAGGAGATCGACCAGCAGAACCGGGCCTTCTTCCTGGAGGCGGGTGGTGAGACCTACCACTACATCCCGGCCCTCAACGACCGGCCGGACCACGTGGCGGCCCTCACGGGTCTCATCCTCGACCACATCCAGGGCTGGCCGGACCGGGCGGCGGATACGGAGCAATGCGCCCGCACCCGCGAGCAGGCCATGGCCCTGGGCGCCCGCAGCTGAACCCGGCCCCGGAGGCACCACCGTGAGCCCCGCCAGACCCCGCATTGCCCTGGTTCTGGGCGGC
The DNA here is from genome assembly GCA_011389995.1 of Thiotrichales bacterium. Taxonomy (GTDB): domain Bacteria; phylum Pseudomonadota; class Gammaproteobacteria; order JAABTG01; family JAABTG01; genus JAABTG01. Next base: position 4,219 of record JAABTG010000116.1, on the reverse strand, counting down.
GGTGCGGCGCGGGGCTGGGCCCACATCGGCGTCATCCGCCGGCTGTGTGCCCATGACATACCCATCCACGCGATATGCGGCAGCTCCATCGGCGCGCTGGTGGGCGGCGCCTTCGCAGCGGGGCACCTGGATGCCCTGGCCGAGTGGGTGCAGGCCCTGGACCGGGTGGACGTGGTGCGGCTGCTGGATCCGACCCTGGTGGGGGGCGGCTTCATCCAGGGCACGCGGCTCATGGAGGTGATGGCCGAATTCGTACCCTCCATCACCATCGAGGAACTCGAGATCCCCTTCGCCTGTACCGCCACGGACCTGCGCAGCGGCCGCGAGATCTGGATCCGCGATGGCTCCCTTGCCGACGCGGTGCGCGCCTCCATCGCCCTGCCCGGACTGTTCACGCCGGTGCGACGCCAGGGCCGCTGGGTGGCGGATGGCGGTCTCTGCAACCCGGTGCCGGTGAGCCTGGCCCGCACCTTCGACGTGGACTCGGTGCTGGCGGTCAACCTCAACAGCGGCATCGTGGGCCGCCACCTGGGCGGGCCCGAAGAGACCACTCTGAAGTCCGAGGCCCTGCAGGACGGGCTGCAGCGCCTCACCTCCAACCTGCCGGCCGACTGGGCCGCCAGGGTCCGCAATCTGGTGACCCCGGCCTCGGACCACGAACGCAGCCCGGGACTGCTGGACGTCACCGCCACCGCCATCAATATCATGCAGGATCAGATCACCCGCAGCCGCCTGGCCGGCGACCCGCCGGACGTCATCATCGCGCCCCGCCTCTCGGACATCGCGTTGATGGATTTTCACCGCGCCGCCCCTGCCATCGCGGCGGGCGAGAAGGCGGCCGAGAACGCCATTCCCAACATCTCCGCCCTCCTCGAAGGACACGGGCGTTAACCCCCAAGACGTGCAGCGGACCCACTGAAATCCCTTCTTCTTCCGGGACACCCGTCGGCGGCGGATGGGGAACACGCCCAGGGCGGCCCCGGGGGGGAAGCCCCGATGCCCGCGACCGGGGAGCCGCCCGAGTTGGGACCGGGATCACACTTTTTTCGTCGTCGCGACGGGTATCGTCACGGGGACTGGGTATCATGACCGCCATAACAATCGTGGTTCGGGGGAATTCAAAGTGATTACATCACGTCATCTTCTGGCCGGCGGCGTCGCATTGGCGACCGTCGCCGTCATGGGCCCGGCAGCGGCGCTCACCATCGAGTTCGACTTCGACGACGACGGCTTCTTTGCCCCACAGGACCGCCGGGACCTGCTACAGGCCGCCGGTGACTACGTCGGGGGTCGGCTGACCGACTCCCTCACGGTCATCGACAGCAGCGGTCCCTACGACTTCTTCCCCGGCTATTCGGATCCCGACGCCGGCTTCGTCTATGACGCCGCCCGCACCATCCCCGAAGACACCCTGGTCATCTACACCGGCGGCCGCGACCTCTCCGAAGGGGTGGCCGGCGAGGGCGGTCCCGGCGGCTACAAGACCAGCCCGGCGACCCAGGAGTGGCTGAACAACGCCAGCAACCGCGGCCAGGTTGGCGACACGGGCCTCTCCTCCACCTCCACGGACATCGGCCCCTGGGGCGGCGCCATCTGGTTCGCCAACGACGGCATAAACTGGCATTTCGACGCGGATCCCCTGTCTCTGGAGCCCTTCTCCGGCATCGACTTCTTCTCCGTGGCCATACACGAGATCGCCCACGTGCTGGGCTTCGGCACCGCGCCGTCCTGGAATCGTCTGGTCGGGGAGGACGGCTTTTCCGGGCCCCAGGCCGTGGCCGCCCATGGCGGCGACGTGGCCCTGTCCGGTGATGACGCCCATTGGCAGGAGGGCACCCGGAGCACCGTCGCCGGCACGTCCCAGGAAGCGGCCATGGACCCCGACATCAACGCCGGCACCCGCAAGTTCTTCACGGAGTTGGACTGGGCCGCCCTCGCGGATATGGGCTGGGAGGTGCAGGCCCCTGATGGAGTGGCAGGCGTGGAGATCAGCCCCGTGCCCCTGCCCGCCAGCGTGTGGCTCATGGTCACGGCCCTGGCGGGTCTCGGCATGCTCGGACGCCGGCGTTCCAGGAACCTTACGGCCGCCTGAAGTCCCACGGGGTCGTAGCCTGGAGCAACCCGGGCCGGACTATTCCAGCACGCTGCGGTAGCCGATGGCCTCACTGAGGTGGGCGGTGGCGATGGCCTGGGCGCCGCCGAGATCGGCGATGGTTCGCGCCACCCGCAGCACGCGGTGCCAACCCCGGGCCGACAGCCCGAGCCGTTCCACCGCCCGCTCCAGCAGTTCCTTCTCCGGCGTCCCCAAAGGGCAATGGCGGTCGAGTTGCCGCGGCCCCAGCAAGGCATTGGGCATCCCCTGGCGTCGCAACTGGCACTGTCGGGCCTCCGTCACCCGCTCCCGCACCACCGCCGAGACCTCCTGGGCCGTATCATCTCCGCCGTACATCTGCTCCCGGGGCACCCGGGGCACCTCCACCTGGAGGTCGAAGCGGTCCAGTAACGGCCCCGACAGACGCCCCAGATAGCGCCGGCGCTCCTCACCGGTGCACTCCTCATGGTGTCCCCTGCCGGTGCGGGCCTCGCGGCAGGGATTCATGGCGGCCACCAACTGGAAACGGGCCGGGAACTCCTCCTGGCGGGCCGCCCTGGAGATGACGATGACCCCGGACTCCACCGGTTGCCTCAACACCTCCAGCACCCGGCGGTCGAACTCGGGCAACTCGTCCAGGAACAGCACCCCGTTGTGGGCCAGGGAGACTTCGCCGGGACGGGGCACCCCGCCCCCACCCACCAGCGCCACCCCCGAGGCGGTATGGTGGGGCGCCCGGAAGGGCCGCCGACCCCACTGCCCCATGTCGAAACCACCCCGACTCACCGAATGGATGGCCGCCGTCTCCATGGCCTCGGCCTCCGTCATGGGGGGGAGGATGCCGGGCAGACGGCTGGCCAGCATGGTCTTGCCGGTGCCCGGGGGACCGATCATGAGCAGATGGTGCATGCCCGCGGCGGCCACCTCGAGGGCCCGCTTGGCGCGGTACTGGCCCCGCACCTCGGCCAGATCGGCCCACACCTCCTGGGCAACCCTGGCGGGACGCCCCCGCGGGGGCTCCAGGGGCTGGCCCCCTGATAGATGGCCGCACACCTCCAGCAGGTGCCCGGCGGGCAGCACTGCGCCATGATCCGTGAGGGCGGCCTCCCCGGCATTGTCCAGGGGTACCACCAGGCACCGCCCCGCCTCCGCCACGCGAATGGCGGCCGGCAGCACCCCGCGCACCCCTCGCAGGGCACCCGACAGGGCCAGTTCGCCGAGGAACTCGTGGCGGGTCAGGGTCTCCAGGGGGATCTGCCCGGAGGCTGCCAGGATCCCCAGGGCGATGGGCAGGTCGAAGCGCCCGCCTTCCTTGGGCAGATCGGCGGGGGCCAGGTTGACGGTGATGCGTCGCGAAGGGAAATCGTAACGGGCGTTGATGAGGGCACTGCGCACGCGGTCCTTGCTCTCGCGCACCGCCGCCTCGGGGAGGCCGACGATGGACAGGGCCGGCAGGCCGCCGGTGATGTGCACCTCCACGGTGACGGGCGGGGCGTCAACACCAACCTGCGCCCGGGTATGAACCACCGCCAGTGACATACGCTCCTCCCTGAACCTCGGTCCGTATCACCCTGCCGGCGGGGCACCTTCCGCGCCAAAGAATATTACTCTCGCCAAGGCGCCGAGGGCGCCGAGAAAAGCAATATTTTGCTCTCACAGAGGCACGGAGGCACAGAGATTATTTTGCTGGATGCCCCTGGCGCATCTGCCCAGACCGCGGAGCCATTGCCGGTGCCGGGGGACTCATCTGGAACCTTGAGACCTCCAAGATTACACCTTACCCGCTTTTCTCCGTGCCTCCGTGCCTCCGTGTGAGATCCGCTTTGCCTTGGCGCAAGGATATGCTAGCCAAGGGCGCCAAGGCGCCAAGAAAAGCAATATTTCTCTCACAGAGGCACGGAGGCACAGAGATTATTTTGCTGGATGCCCCTGGCGCATCTGTCCGGCGAGCGGAGCCATTGCCCACGCCGGGGACTCACCATGAAACCTTGAGACCTCCAAAATTACAGCTTAACCGCTTTTCTCCGTGCCTCCGTGCCTCCGTGTGAGATCCGCCTTTTCCCTCGGCGCCTTGGCGAGAATACCAAGTACTCCTCGCCCGCGGACCTCAGGGTTTCTCGGTGGCCT
>JAABTG010000115.1 GCA_011389995.1 Thiotrichales bacterium | reverse complement strand
AAGGTGACCACCACCCCCTGGATACGGTCGCCCGAGCGGTAGGGGAGGACGCGCATGGCGTACCAGTCACCCTCCTGCGTCCTTACCTCCCTCTCCACCGGTACCAGCCGGTCCAGCACCCGAGCGGCGTCCGCCGCCAGGCCCTCGTAGCCCAGGCGGTTGGTGAAGTCTGTGAGTGGCCGGCCGCGGTCGCTGGCGCGCAAGTTGAAGAGGTCGGTGACCTTGGGCGTCACCCGCAGGATGCGCAGGTTGTGGTCCAGGAACAGGGTGGCGATCTCGGTGGCGGCGATGAGGTTGTTGAGGTCACCGGTGAGCTGGGACAGCTCCTCCACCTTGTGGCGGTTCTCCTGATTGACGGCCTGCAGTTCCTCGTTCATGGACTGCAGCTCTTCCTTGCTGGTCTCCAGTTCCTCCATCGCCGAGCGTAGTTCCTCGTTGGCCGACTGCAGCTCCTCGTTGGAGGCCCTCATCTCCTCCTGGCCGGACTCGTAGCGCGCGATCACCGCCTGCAGCTGGCTGCGGGTGGCCGCCAGCTCCGCATCTTCCGCGGCCGCCGCCGGGGCCCCGTCGGCATCGTCCTCGGCGGCGGGGCCGAACTCGTCGAACAGGATGAGGTAGAGGCCCTCCAGATCGTCGCCGTCGGCGTGCCGCACCTCCATGGCCACCCTCCGGGACCCACCGTCCAGGGTCAGGGTTACCGGCCTGGCGCGCGCCGGCGCCGCGGTCTCGACGGCCCTTTGAAGGGCACCGTGCAGCTCCAGGCGCAGCTCCTCGCGGGTGAGCTTGTAGAGGTCGGACGACAGGTTCCCGCCGCCTACCTGGAGGTAGCGCCCGGCGTGCTGGGAGACATGCACCACACGGCCCTCCTGGTTCACCAGGATGCTGGGGGGGGCATAGCGCTCCACCATCTGCTGGTGCAGGGCGCCGTAGCTGACGGCGGGCTCGGGGCGGTGAGGGGGCGTGGCCACCGCGCCGTCCTGGTGGCGGTTGGGGCGGAAGAACACCGGCATCCCTGCCTCCGGTGGCGGCACGTTGCGGCGCCGGTAGACCGCGTGGGGCTTGCTTTCGGGCCGGAACAGGGCGTCGCGATCCACGCTCTCAGAGGGCCCGAGCACCAGCAGCCCGTCGGGATTCAGGACGTAGTGGAACAAGTCGAGCACGTCGTGCTGGGCCTCCCGCCGGAGGTAGATGAGCACGTTGCGGCACAGGATCAGGTCCATGTGCGAGAAGGGCGGGTCGCGCAGCAGGTTGTGGTTGGCGAACACCACCACCTCGCGGAGGTCCTTTATGACGCGGTAGCCGGCATCATCCCGAGTGAAGAAGCGCGACAGGCGCCCGGGCTCCACGGCGGCGGTGATGGTCTCCGGATAGATACCCTCGCGGGCCCGTTGCAGCGAGTGTTCGTGGAGGTCGCTGGCGAACACCTGCAGTTCCGGCCTGTCGGGGAGGCCGGAGGCATGCTCCAGCAGCAGCATGGCCACACTGTAGGCCTCCTCGCCGGTGGCACAGCCCACTGACCATACGCGGATGCGGTCACCCGTCCCGCGGCCCTCGAAGAGGCCGGGGATGACCATGTGCTCGAGGTGGTCGAAGGTCTCCCGGTCACGGAAGAACTGGGTGACGGTGATGAGGAAGTCGTCCGCCAGCAGGCGCACCTCGTTGGGGCTCTCCCGCAGCAGCGCCAGGTATTCCTTGAGGGTCTCCTGCTGCGCCAGCTGCATGCGCCGGCGCAGGCGTCGCAGCACCGTGGAGCGTTTGTAGCTGGAGAAGTCCTGGCCGATTTGGCTCCGCAGCTGGGCGAAGATGTGGGCCAGCGTCTGGTGGTCGGCATCGGCCGTGTCCTCGGTGCTCTTGGCGGTCACCAGCCGCAGCTGGGTCCTGGCGAAGCGCCGCAGGTAGTCCGGCATGGCATCCACCGGCAGGATGAGGTCCACCAGCCGGGTGGCGATGGCGCTCTGGGGCATGCCGTCGAACTCGGCCTCGTTGGG
>JAABTG010000114.1 GCA_011389995.1 Thiotrichales bacterium | reverse complement strand
TCTGCCCCCATAAAAACCAATCTATGGTATCACCTCCATGGCCGCAATGACCCCTGCGCAGGGCGCGTTTGCCCGGCGCATTCCGACGCCGGGCCGCAACGCGGTACCTCCCATTTGGGGTCAGAGTAAAAACTCCCCTGTACCTCCCATTTGGGGTCAGAGTAAAAACTCCCCTGCGCAAAACCCCACCTCGAGGAGCCGAAGTTCAAGGTTTTTACTCTGACCCCAAATATGTTCAAGGTTTTTACTCTGACCCCAAATATGCCAAATATGAGCGGGGGCCCTCAGGGCTTGTAGTAGGTCTCCCGCTCGGCGCGGTCCACCTTGCCGTCGTCGTTGACGTCGAGCTCATTGAACTGGCGTCGGGCCTGCTCGCGGGCCCATTCGAAGTACTCCTCGCGGGACACCACGCCGTCGCCGTCGCGGTCGGCCATCTCGCTCACCTGTGGCCTGCCGGAGCGGTGTCCGCCGTCTTTGCCTGCGGTCTCGCCGGCGGCCTTCCCGGCGCCGCACTTGCCCTCGCCGCACTTGCCTTCGGCCAGCTGCAGGGGATGGGCTTGCCCCTCCGTCAGGGTGAAGGGGCTGGCGGCCGCGGCCGTGGTCGTGGCCCCGGCGAGGGACACGGCCAGTGCCGTGCCGATGGCGGACTTCAGGGTGTGTTGGCTCATGGGTATTCCTCCTCCAATATCTCCGTAAGGAAATGGCGACCGGGGGCCGCCGTTTCGATACAGGTCGTGGCCGGCCTACTTGCTGGTTTCCTGGGACTGCTGGGACTGCTGGGACTGCTGGGTCTGTTGCTGCTGACGCGGCTGCACGACGGCGGGCGCGTAGCCGTAGGGGTGTCCCCAGGCGCCGGCGGCGGGATGGCCCCATCCGGGATAGCCCCATCCTGGATAGCCGTAGCCCCCGTAGGGATAGCCATAACCGCCATAGGGATAGCCGTAGCCGCCGTAGGGATAGCCCCAACCGGGGTAGCCGTACCAGGGGCCGCCGCCCCAGGGCCCGCCCCAGCCATCGCCCCACCAGGCGCTGGCGGGGCTGGCGATGATGGCGAGGGAGCCTGCGAGGGCCATGCTGCCGAACAGGGTGGTGAGTCGTTTCATGGGAATGCCTCCTGCGTTCGTGGAATCAATGGAATCAGATGCTTGGGTGCGGGCAGGGACGTCGGTGCGCCCCTCGACACCCTTTCCATTGTTGCCATCTCATGAATGCCCTCAACGAGATTTCGCAATCCGTCGCCAAGGCGCCACGTCCCCTGCCCGAGAAGAAAGGCCGGCGCCTGGTCGTCGTTTCCCATCGCCCCGGCCCGGGCCATGGCGTCGCCGGGCGGGACCTTGCTGGCGGCGGGGTCCGGTGGGTCGAGGGCTGATTCGTCCTCCCGCGGACCGCCCCGGCGGGGTTTGGGACAGGGACGGGTTGTGCTGGGACCGGTCAGCCGGGCCTTGCTCAACCGGCCTCCTGCAGCGCCTGCACCAGTTCGTCCTTGCTCATGCGGCTGCGGCCGGGGATGTCCTGCTCCCGGGCGCGCCGGTAGAGCTCCTCCTTGCTCAGGCCCCGCTCCCCATCATCGCCACGCAGGCGTTGCCGGATGATCTGCAGCAGATCCACCACCTCGGCGCCGCCGCCCGCCGCAGTGTCGGCGCGTTCGCCCCTGCCTTTGCCTTTGCCCTTGCCCTTGCCCTTGCTCTGGCCCTGGCCCTGGCCCTTGCTCTGGCCCCGGCGGGTGGTTATCACATCCCGGCCCTCGTGGTCCTTGCGCGCGACGAGTTGGCGCAGGGCCTCGGCGGCCTCGTCCACCAGTATCCCCTCGGGGATCTCCGCGAGACGATGATCCCGCACCAGTCCCCGCATGCGCTCCACGGCCTTCGCGGGTACCTGACGCGGCGTCTTCAGGCCCACGTCGCCGGGCTCGCGCAGCTCGTCGGCGAAACGCAGGGTCTCGGCCCGCAGGATGCCGCCGCCGGCGAGGATGGCCACCAGATATTCCCGGCCGCGCATGACGAAGGTGGCGAGGCCGGCCAGGCCCCGTTCCTCCATGACGGCAGCCAGCAGCCGGTAGGCCTTGGTGGTATCGCCGGCGGGCGTCAGGAAGTAGGCGCGCTGGAAGTGGCGCGCGGGAATGGCATCGACGGTCACGAAGCGTCTGAGGTCGATGTCCCGGGATCGCCGCGGGGCCAGGGCCTCCAGCTCGCGGTCCTCCACCACCACATAACGCCCCGGCTCTATCTCGTAGCCGCGGACAATGTCGTCGCGGTCCACCTCCCGCTCCTGGCGGTGAGCGGTACAGACGTAGCGCCGTACCACGGGCGTGCCGTCGGGGGCCAGCAGGCGCAGCGGGAAGCCGCCGGCGCGATGGCCGGCATAGAGCTCCACCGGCACGCTCACCAGGCCGAAGGTGAGGGTGCCGGACCAGAAGGGCCGCAACGCCCGGGGGCGGCGCCCAAATTCGCCATCGTCATCCTTCGAGGGTTGCCTGCGTTGCGCCGCCATCGACTACCCGGCCTCGTCCAGGCTTTGCTCCAGGGCGTCGCCGAGGGAGCGCCCGGGCCGCGGCCGGCCCTCTTGCCGCGGCGGTTCCACGGCCTCGCCCCGGGCCTTGGCCGCCACCAGTTCCAGCACCCGCTGGCGGTAATCGTCGTGCCAGCGCCGGGGCTCGAAGTCGCCCTCCAGGGATTCGATGAGTTTATTCGCCATGGCGCGCTCGCGGCGCTCGAAGTCGCGGCCGGTGGGCGGTGGAAGGGCCGAGGCGGGTACCACCTCCGCGGCGTGATGCAGCGTCACCAGAGCGAGGCAGCCCTCCTGGGCGCGCAGCGCGCCCGCGTAGCGCTTACCACGCATCACCCAGCTGGCCACACCCTCGCGATCCTCCTGCGCCAGCGCCTGCGCCAGTGCGAAGTAGTCCTGGGTGGCGCCGTCAGGACCCAGCCAGTAGGGGCGGTCGTACCAGCCGGGAGCCAGGGCATCGGGCGGGATGAAGCCCAGCAGCTCGATGTCCCGGGAGGGCTCCGGCCGGGTGGCGTCCAGCTCCTCATCGGTGATGACCACGAAGCGCCCACGCTTTATCTCGTGACCCCGGCGCAACGCCTGCCTTGGCACCTGCTCGCCGCTTCGCGGGTTCACCAGCCGCTGCTCTAGGGGGTGATGGTCCGCTTCGTGGAGCATGCGGAAGTGGATGCCGCGATCCACCACGGCGGCGTAGAGGCGTACCGGCAGGCGCAGATCGGCGAGCACCAGGACGCCCTTCCAGATGGCCCGCACCGTCATGACCGCCGGTCCTCTTCATATGCCTTGCCGCAGGGCGGGCACAGGGGCTCACCCGTGGCGCCCTCCAGCACTACGCAGGCAGGGCACACGGCGACATCACAGCGCGTGCAGCGGCGCTCCTCCTCGTAGATGTAACGCTGCAGGCAGAAGGCACAGCACTCGTCCCAGGGGCCCGGTTCCATGATCTCACCGTTCAGAAGTGGTAATAAGCCTGATTCAGATCCCGGGGCACGCCATGGCCCCCTGCGGCATCCATGCCCACCATGGCGACGGCGGGGAGGACCATCCCTGCACTGCCCGTTCGAGGACGCGGGCGTCGTCGGGGCCAGCGCTATGGCGGCCTCCTCAGTCGCCGTCTGCGACATTGGGCTCCTCCCGCAGCCGCGGCTCGATGCGGCTCTCCACCCATCTTCTGACCTCCCGGCGCCGGCTGCCCCGCAGCATTTGCTCGGTGTGGATGTTGTAGGCATGGATGCCCACCGCGCCGTCGCGCTCCTCCACGAAGAAGGTGCGCCGGGCGCCGATGGGGCGGTCGATCTGGCCATGGGTGACGGCCACGCAGATCTCCAGGCGCTGCACGTCCATCAGCTTCTCGGCGTCCAGCATGTCCTCGCCCACACCCGAGCCGTCCTGTTCCAGGCCCACGTCACGACCGAGGATGATGTCCTCGAAGGTGCCGAGCACCAGATAACCGCCGGCCTGAATCGGCCCCTCCCGCAGCCTGGCCTGCACCGCACCGTCCTCCGGACTGAAGCGGCTGTACTCGGTCAGGTAATGGGTGGTATCGCCCTGGGGCCCGCTGACCCGGGCGATGATGCACTGTACGTGAACCGGCTCCTTGCTCATGTTGACGAACAGACAGGTGGCCTGGGGGCTCTGGCCGGTGGCATGGTGAATAATGAGGGAAGGGCGGCTGCGGCGCCGGAAGTCGGTCCAGAACAGGTGCAGGTACACCATCCAGATGACGACAGTGGCGAGGCTGCTGGCGGCGGCGATGATCTCGGTATTCCCCATGGGCAAGCCGCGTAACCTTCATGGCCCCGTGGACGGCATAGGGACAGCGGCCCATCAGCGGTAGAAGGGGCCGAGCACCTGGTTGGCCACGGTGACGCGGTTGTCCACGTCCTTGGCGCCGGCCTGCCAGGCGTTCTGCTCGGCGGCCTCGCGCTCGGACCAGGTGTCCACCTCGCCGCGCAGGGTTACCACGCCGTTGACCACCTGTACGTCCAGCTCATCCTCGTCCACGTAAGGACTCCAGAACAGCTGTTCCGTCACCTCCTCCCTGATGGCCGGGTCGGGACGCCATTCCCACTCGAACTCGTAGTCGATACGGGACAGCACATCCACCACCCCCTGGGTGCGGAAGGCGACGTTCTCGGCATGTTTCGCCTCGAAGGAGCTGTCCACGGCCCCGCTGAGGGTGACGCGGCCGTTGTAGGCATCGACATCGAGCTGATGGCGCTCCACCAAGGGGTCTTCGGCCAGGGCCTCGACGACTCGGCGTTCCAGTTCGTCGTCGGGCGGGATGTCGGCCGGACGCACCTTGATGAAGTTGCGCACCGTGAACACGCCGGTGACGTTCTCCGTGGACTCCTCGGCGGCGCGCTTGGCGCGGGCGTCACGCACCACGCCGCGCAGGGTCGCCACGCCGCTGTCCACCTTCACGTCGAGATGGACGGGGTTCACCCGGGGGTCGTAGCTGAGGGTGGCCATCACCGCCTGGTGCAACTCGGCGTCGTCCCGCGGCTCCATGGCGGCTTCCCGGCGCAGGGTGTCGCGGGCCCATGCCGTCACGTTGAGGTCGTTCTCGACTGCCTCCACGCCGGTCACCCAGGCATCCAGGCCAGCACGCCGCTTTTCCGCCAGGCTGCCCACGTTGCCGGCGAGGGTCACCACGCTGTCATCCACCGTCACCGCGATGAGCTTGTCGTCCACCCGCACGTCGTTCATCAGCCGCGCCTCCACCTCGGCGGCGATCTTGCGATCCGGGCGCTCCATCTTGGGCAGCACGTTGATGCGGTTCCGCACCCCGGTGACGCCGCGCACTCCCTTGGTGACGGTGGCGGCCAGCTGCTTCTCCGTGTAGGAGTCAGTGCTACCCTCGAGGGTGACCACGCCATCTTCCACCTCGGCCTGGACGTCATAGGCCTCGGTGGCGGGGTCCCGGGCGAGGGCGGCCATCACCCCCGCCTGGATGTCCTGGTCGGAGCGCCGGGCGTCCTCACCCACGGGCTCGATCCGGAGATGGTCAATGATGCCGCGCACCCCGCTGATGGTGCGCGCGAGGTTCAATGCCCGGTCCCGGGCCAGGATGTTGTCCACCAGGCCCCCCAGGGTCACTACGCCATCGCTGACGGCGACGTCGATGGTATTGGCGTCCACCAGTGGATCGTTCCATAACTCGGCCTCCACCGCGCCGGCGATGCGGCCATCGGTGACCGCCGGCTGCGCCGTTGCGGGCAGGGCGAGGACGATACCCAGGAAGATTGCCACCAACCCGGCGGCGAGGGGCCTGACTCGGTTATGCGGTTGCATCGGTTCCTCCTTGCGCACAGCGCGGCGTCTTGCGAATGCGCCCCATGGTAGGCAGCAGTTCCTGAGGCAACATTGACATTTGATTAACGCCGAGCACGACCGGGAAAGGAATCACCCCCTTTTTCTTTTATCCCACTCGTGGGGAGGGCCCACCGCTTTCTCCCTCCCCACTTGTGGGGCGGGCCACCGCTTTCTCCCTCCCCACTCGTGGGGAGGGCCGGGGAGGGGAAAGGGCGCCGGGCACCCGCGCCCCGCGTCAGGGGGCACGCCTCACCGCTTCTCGCGGGTGCCGGGCTGGGGGTGCTGCTCGGAGGATTCCAGGTAGGCCTTGGCCTCCTCGCCGGGGTTGGGGAGCCCGGCGATGCGCCAGGCGCGTTTGGGGTCGGCCACCAGGTCGCTGACACAATTTTCCTCCAGACCGGCGTCGCGGCACACGTGGCGCATGGGCGGCAGCTCACCGCTGGCCAGGTAGTGGCGGCGCAGGGCCTCCAGCAGCTTGATATGGTCGGGGCCGAGTTCGGGCAGACCCTCGGCGAGGGCAATGTCCCGGGCCATATTCACGTCCCAGTCCTGGGGGTCCTCGAGGAAGCCGTCGGCGTCGAATGCAGACTCTTTGTCGGTCATTTGATCTCCAGGGTGATGATGTCGTTGGCGGCGGTCTTCTTCCACGGCACCGACACCAGTAGCAGGCCGTCCTGCAGGGTGGCCGCGGCGGCGTGGGCATCGCCGGCCACGGGCAGGGAGAAGGCGCGCCTGAAGTGGCCGTACAGGCACTCGCGACGGCTCTGGCGGCCCTGGCCGGGCCGCCGCGCCTCGGCGCGTTTGCCGCCGCTGATGGTGAGAACGTGGTCCTCCACCGTCACCGTCACGTCCTCCCGGGCCACCCCGGGCAACTCCAGGCGGATGACGTAGGCCTCGTCGGTGCGGTCCACATCCGCCGCGGGTATCCAGTCGACGTCCTCGAGCCCGTCGCCGCGGCTGGTGACCGGCAGCTCCACCAGCCGGCAGCGCGCCAGGAGATCCTCCAACTCATGCCATGGGTTACGACTGCTTGCGGTCATAGGGGCACCCCCGCTGGCGTCCTGTGTACTGGCGATGGGGCTCGTTGGAATTGGTCTTGTAAGCCGTATAGGACATTCTGCCAGGGCCTCGCGAAACCGCTTTCACATTTGATAATTTTCTCCGTACGGATGAGCCGGATGTTGCCGATGGTCGCCAGCAGGTGAGCCGTGGTCCGTGGCGCAGCCGCCTCGGCGGGGGGGCACCTTGAAAATTTCCTGTGGTGCCGGACCCTAGACGGTTGACCCTCCCGGCCCGGTCCGGGCCGCTGTGGGCCGCGCCAGGCCGAGGTCGTGGAGGATGACGTAGAGGGCGGGCACCACCAGCAGCACCAGGAAGGTGGAGGCCAGCAGCCCGGCCACCACGCTCAGCACCAGGGGCTTCAGCACCTGGGCCTGGACACTGGGTTCGGCCATCAGTGGCAGCAGGCCGAGGATGGTGGTGAGGGAGGTGAGGAGCACCGCGCGGAAGCGGTCGCGACTGGCCAGCCGTGCCGCCGCGGCCACTTCGCGGCCCTCGGCCACCCGTAGCTTGAGGAAGCGCACCAGCAGGATGGAGTCGTTGACCACGATGCCGGCCAGGGAAACCGCCCCCACCAGGCTGGGCATGGAGATGTCGTAGCCGACGACGGCGTGGCCCCAGAAGGCGCCCAGCAGGGCGAAGGGGATCACCAGCATCACCACCAGCGGCTCCAGGTAGCTGCGGAACTGGAAGGCCAGCACCACGAACACCCCGAGCAGGCCCACCAGGAAGCCGCGGCGGATGGAGCGGCTGGTCTTGGAGGCCTCCTGGGACTGGCCCTCGATGGCCACCTCGATGCCAGGGTAGCGCTGCTGCAGTTGCGGCAGGTACTCGGCGCGGGTGCGGTCGATGATGTCGATGGTGTTGGCCACCCGCACGTCCACGTCACCGTAGATGGTGACGGTGCGGCGATCATCGATGCGGTTGATGCGGGCCCAGCCGCGCCCGGGGGCGATCTCCACCACGCCGGGCAACGGCACCTCGCCGCCATCGGGCAGGCGCACCATGAAGGTCTCCAGGGCCTCCAGGCCGCCACGGTCGGCGGCGGCATGGCGCACCTCCACCTCGATGGCCTGGCCGCCCACCTGGAGTTCCTGGGCCACGCCGCCCAGCCAGGCACCGGCCAGCTGTTCGGCTATGAGGCCGGCATCCAGGCCGAGGGAGCGCGCGCCCTCGCGCAGCGTGAGGCGCCGCTCCGGTTTGCCGGGACGCAGGTCATCCAGCAACTCGCGGGTGCCGGCGAAGCCCGCGAGGTAACCCTGCAGCTCCAGGGAGGCCTCCTTGAGGGTCGCCAGGTCCTCGCCCATCAGACGGATCTCGATGGGCCAGCCCTCGGGGCCGAAGCGCGGCTCCTGGAAGGTGAGGCTCACCACATCGGGGACGGGGCCGACGGCCTCGCGCCAGTGGTCGTAGAGGACGTCCAGGTCCACCCGGCGTCGGTCCGAGGGCAGGAGGTCGGCCAGTATGGTGGCGACGTGGGCACCGGACTCGTGGGCGACGCGGTTGTCGCCGTAGCGCACGTGGACCCGCTCCACCAGGCGGGCGCCGCCGGGGTTGCCCTCGCGCAGGGCGCGGTCGGCCTCGTCCAGGCCGGCGACGATGCGCCCGGCGATGGCCTCGGTGCGCGCCAGCGGCGTGCCCTGGGGCATCAGCAGGTAGGCCGCCACCACATCGCCCTCGATCTCGGGCAGGGCCTGGAAGCGGATGAGCCCGCCGGCCGCGGCGCCCACCGTCACCACCGCGGCGGCCGCCAGCACCCCCATGAAGCCGTAGCGGTGGCGCACCGCAGCATCGGCCAGGCGCCCCAGGCCCCGCTCCCGCAGGGTGTCGAAGGCATCCTCGAAGCGCGCCCGCAGGCGCCCCGGCCCACGGCTGCCCAGCCGCTCCACAGGGCCCACCAGGTGGTGGGGCAGGATGATGAAGGCCTCGATGAAGCTGATGGCGAGGGTGATGATGAGGACCACCGGCAGGGCCGCCATGACGCGGCCGATCTGGCCCGACAGGAAGGCCATGGGGCCGAACACCGCCAGGGTGGTGATGAACGAGGACACCACCCCCGGGGCCACCTCGCCGATGCCCCCCACCACCGCGTCCACCGGCCCGTCGCCGTCCTCCCGGCGTGCCGCCACGTTTTCCGCCAGCACGATGGCATCGTCCATCAGCAGGCCGATGGCCATGAGCAGCGACACCATGGTGATCATGTTGATGGAATAGCCGAGGAAGGCCATGACGAAGAAGGTGCCGAGGAAGGACACCGGCAGCCCCACCACCACCCACAGCGCGATGCCCGCGCGGAAGAACAGCCACATGGCCAGGAACACCAGCACCAGGCCCATGAGGCCGTTCTCCACCAGCATGGTGAGGCGGTTCTCCACCACCACCGAGATGTTCTGGGATATCTCCAGGGACACCGTGGGCGGGGCCCGGGCGCGCTCTGCGTCGAGGTATTGCCGCACCGCGGCGATGACCCGCAGGGTGTCCTCGGCGGCGGTCTTGCGCACCTCCAGGATGGCCGCCCGCTCGCCGTCCACCACGATGCGCTGCTCATCCTCTTCGAAGCCCGCACTGATCGTGGCGATGTCCCCCAGGGTCAACTCGGCGCCGCTGGGAGCGGCGGCCACCACCAGCCCCGCCAGCTCCGCCGGGGTGCGGCGCTCGTCCTGGAAGCGCACCAGCACGTGCTGCTCGGGGGTCTCGATGACGCCCACCGGCAGGTCCACCCCCTGGCTGGCGATGACCCCGGCCAGCTCGCGCGCGGACAGCCCCAGGCGCTGCAGCGTCGCCTTCGGCACCTCCACGTGGTACTGGGTATCGGAGAAGCCGTGGAGCCTCACCTGGGACACCTCCGGCAGGCGCTGCAGGCGTTCCTTCACCGCCTCGGCATAGCGCTCCAGATGGGGTGCCGACATGGGCCCCGAGAGCACCACCTCGGCCACGAAGTCGGTGCGCTCAAGCTGTTCGATGACGGGCTCCTCGGCCTCCTCCGGGAACTCCTCGATGGCATCCACCTGGGTCTTGATGTCGTCCATGAAGCGGGCGAAATTGCCGCCCTCCACGAGCTCGGCCACCGCCGAGGCCCTGCCCTCGCGGGCCGCGCACCGC
The DNA here is from genome assembly GCA_011389995.1 of Thiotrichales bacterium. Classification (GTDB taxonomy): domain Bacteria; phylum Pseudomonadota; class Gammaproteobacteria; order JAABTG01; family JAABTG01; genus JAABTG01. Next base: position 1,949 of record JAABTG010000114.1, on the reverse strand, counting down.
AGCTCCCCGAGATCGGTGAGGCCCTCCACGGCGTCGCCGATGCGCCGGCAGATGGCGTTTTCCACCTCTTCCGCCGAGGCCCCCCGATAGATGACGGTGATGCCCACCTCGTCGAGGGCGTACTCGGGGAAGGTGGTGCGCTTGAGGGTGGGCAGGGCCAGCAGCCCGGCGGCCACCACCAGTATCATGATGAGGTTGGAGGCCGAGGGGTGGCAGGCGAAGTAGCGGATCATGGCGGGGCCGTCACCGTGCGTTCCAGGCGTGCCGTCAGGTCCTCGTCCACCACCGGGTCCAGCAGGGTGCCCTCGATAGCCGGGACCAGGTCCGCCGACAGCACCCGGTCGCCGGCGGCGAGGCCCGCCGCGATGGTGATGAAGTCCCCCACCGGGTAGCCGGGCTCCACGGCGATGATCTCCAGCCGGCTGTCTTCATCCACCCGGTAGACGCGGTCACCGTGGAGGGCCGCCCGGGGGATCGCCAGGGTGCCGGGACGGGGGCGGCCGTACAGCTCCACCGCCACGTACATGTTGCGCACCAGGGGTGGTTTGTCCGGCGGGCTTGCCGCGGCGTAGGGGTCGTCCACCGCCACCACCACCCCGACGGTGCGGGTGCGGGGGTCGAGGCCGGCGGTGAGGCGGTCTACCCGGCCCTCCCAGGTGACGGGACGCCCGCCGGCGGCCAGGCGCACCACGGCGCCGAGTCCCTGGTTCTTGAGGTAAGTGCCCAGCACCCGGGAATCGAAGGCCGGCACCGGCACCGCCGGGTCCAGCAGGGTGCGGAAGCGGTCCACCGGGAACTGGGCGGGGACCTCGGTGGCGGCGATGCCGTCGGTCTCCACCAGTACCTGGCCGGGGGTCACGTACTGGGTCTCCTCCACGGCGACGGCGGCGACGCGGGCGTCGAAGGGCAGCGTGATGCGGCTGTGGTCGATGTCGCGGCGGGCGGCGTCGCGCTGGGCCATGGCACGGTCGCGTTCGGCCGTGAGGCGCGCCCGCTCGGGGAGGATGGCGGCCAGTTCACTCTCCAGCCTCTGCACCGCCCGCTCCTGCTGCAGCACGGTCCGTCGCTGCTGGTCCAGGGCGGTATCGGCGAGGGCCTGCTCGCCCACCAGCCGGCGCCGGCGTTCGAGCTCGGTGCGCGCCACCTCCAGGCTGCGGCGCTCGATGGCCAGGGCGTCCCCGGTGGTGCGGCGTTGGGTGTTCAGGGCATCGAGGCGGGCCTCCGCGGCACGGATGGCGGCCTCGGCCTCCCGCAGACGGATCTCGAAGTCGGTGGGGTCGATGCGCAACAGCAGGGTACCGGCGGGCAGGATGGAACCCACCTCCAGTTCCGGGTGGCGCTCCACCACCCGGCCGTCCACTTCGGCCACCGCCCGCCACACGTCACCCGGCTCGGCCTCACCGTAGCCCACCGCCCGCGGCACCACGGCATGGGCCTCCACCGCCACCACCGACACCGTGCGCGCCTCCCCGGCGCCCTCTTCGCGGGCCGGCGGGCTACCCTGCCGGGCCAGCACGAGGGCCACCACCACCCCCAGCGCCAACGGCCCGAGCACCGCGGCCCAGCGTCGCAGAATGGGATGGCGCGTGGGTTGTGCCGACGGCTTGGAAGGGCTCTCCATGGATGCTCGGGGGCACGGGCCGGGGCCCGTGCCGCTTCCGCGGGACGAGGCTCAATATGAACACCGGCCGCGGTCCGGCGCTTTGACATTTGATGATCGGTGGGCCATCGGGGGTCTCGGATCAGGAGGCGCATTTTGTTCCCTGGGGTGGGGAAACTCGTCTGACGTGGGGCGCGGGTGCCCGGCGCCTTTTCCCCACCCCGGCCCTCCCCACGAGTGGGGAGGGGGAAAAGCTCCTACTCCACGAGTGAGCGGGGGAAAAGCGCCTACCCCACGAGTGGGGAGGGGAAAAAGCTTCTCCCCCACTTGTGGGGGAGGTTGGGAGGGG
>JAABTG010000113.1 GCA_011389995.1 Thiotrichales bacterium | reverse complement strand
CTAGCCCTCCACCGGCCGCCCGAGGAGATCGCGGCGGATGATCACCTCGCCGCCGTCCCCCACGAAGGCGAGTTCGAAGGGTGTGGACTCGCCGGTGGAGAGGATCCGCACCTGGGGATCACGCCCCGGCGCCCGTGACAGACTGACGGTCACGCCGTCGAGACGCAGGCGGTGGTGAAACCCTTGGGGAAGAGACTGGGCCGCCAGGGGACCGTCCTCCAGGGGCTGCCAGGTCCAGTTCTCGGTCAGACGCTGAAAGCCATAGCCGTCCCGCCAGACCTCCAGCCCCAGGGTCTCGCCGCGCATCATGGCCTGGTCCCGGGCCAGGGCGAGCCTGGCCTGAAAACGCTCGGCGGTCTCCCGGTCGGGCGAGGGGTCGGTGACCAGTACCACGAGCCCCACGAAGACGATGCCGATGATGGTGAGCACCACCATGAGTTCGAGGAGGGTGAAGCCATGGGCCGCCATGGGCCTGCGGCTCGGTGGGATCCTCATCCCACCATCTGATTGAGTTCGAAGATGGGCAGCAGGATGGCCAGCACGATCACCAGCACCACCGCCCCCATGCCCAGGATGAGCAGGGGCTCGAAGAGGGCCAGGGCGGTGGATATGGCGTTGTCGGCCTCGTCCTCCTGTTGCTGGGCCGCCCGCTCGAGCATCTCCTCGAGACGGCCGGACACCTCACCGTTGGCGATGAGGTAGACGGTGATGGGGGGGAACTGGCCGGTGGCCTCCAGGGCCTTGTGGATCAACTCGCCTTCGCGCACCCGGTCCGCCGTATCGGCGATGGCCCGCCGCATGGGCAGGTTGGCCACCACCCGGGCCGCGATCTGCAGGGCCTGCAGAATGGCCACCCCGCTGCCGTTGAGGATGGCCAGGGTGCGGGCGAAGCGGGCGCTGTTGATGCTGCGCACCAGATTGCCGATGCCCGGCGTGCCCAGCACCATGCGATGGTAGCGAAAGCGCGGGGCGTCGCGGCGCAGCAGCCGCCGCAGGGCCAGGATCACGACGCCCGCGGCCAGCACCGCCACCAGTCCGTAGCGCTGCACGGCGTCACTCACGTCCAGCAGCAGCCGGGTGAGCAGGGGCAGGTCCTGGTCGATGTTCTCGAACACCGTCACCACCTGGGGCACCACGTAACCCAGCAGCCCCACCAGTACCAGCAGGGCGACGACGGTGAGGATGGCGGGATAGAGCATGGCCGCGGTGAGGCGCTGACGCAGCTTCATGCGGGATTCGGTGTAGTCGGCCAGCCGGTCCAGCACGTCTTCCAGATGGCCCGCCTCCTCGCCGGCCTCCACGGTGGCCCGGTAGAGGTCGGAGAAGGTGCCCGGGAAGGCCTCGAGCCCGGCGGCCAGGGGATAGCCTTCCATCACCCGGGAGCGCACCCCCATCACCACCCGTTGCACGGCACCCTTGCGGCTCTGGCGCGCGATGCTGGCCAGGGCCTCCTCGATGGGCGCGCCGGAACGCAGCAGCACCGCCAGCTGGCGGGTCAGGAGGGCCACGTCGGCGCCCTTCAGGGCGGCGCGCCGGCTCCCTCTGCCACTGCGCTCCTGCGGGCCCTCCACGGCATCCACCCGCAGGGGTGTCATGCCCTGCTGGCGCAGGCTCTGGCGCACCTGGCGGGGGCTGTCACCCTCCAGCACCCCCTTGGAGCGACGGCCCCGGGTATCCAGGGCCACGAACTCAAATGCCGCCATGGCGGGCCGTCGGCCTCATTCCAGGCGGGTGACCCGCAGCACCTCTTCCACCGAGGTGTCGCCGGCCAGCAGCCGCCGCTTGGCATCCCGGCGGATGGAGGTGGTGCGCTTGCGGGCGGCACGCTCCATCTCGGCCTCCGAGGCCTCGGCGTGGATGAGGTTGCGCACCGCCTCGTCTATGAGCAGCAGTTCGTAGATGCCGGTGCGCCCGTGGTAGCCGGTATGGCTGCAGGCGGGACAGCCCACGGGATGACAGAGGTCCACATCCTCGTCCAGCCCCAGCAGGGACTTCTCCCGATGGCTGGCGGGGCCGACGCCCTTGCAGGCCGTGCACAGCAACCGCACCAGCCGCTGGGCGAGCACCCCCAACAGGGTGGAGGACAGCAGGAAGGGCTCCACCCCCATGTCGCGCAGGCGGGTGACGGCGCCCACCGCGGTATTGGTGTGGAGGGTGGAGAACACCAGGTGCCCGGTGAGGCCGGCCTGCACCGCGATCTGGGCGGTCTCGAGGTCGCGGATCTCCCCCACCATCACCACGTCCGGGTCCTGGCGCAGGATGGCCCGCAGACCACGGGCGAAGCTCATGTCCACCTTGGTGTTCACCTGCATCTGGCCGATGCCGTCGATGTGATACTCCACCGGGTCCTCGACGGTGAGGATGTTGCGGCTGCGGTCGTTGATCTCCTGCAGGGCGGCGTAGAGGGTGGTGGTCTTGCCCGAGCCCGTGGGGCCGGTGACCAGAAAGATGCCGTGGGGCTCGCCGATGGTCTCGCGGAACAGGCGGTGGGTCTCGGGCTCCAGCCCCAGGGCCGCCAGCTGCAGGCGCCCGGCCTGCTTGTCCAGCAACCGCAGCACCACCCGCTCGCCGTGGGTGGCGGGCAGGGTGGAGACCCGCACGTCCACGGCACGCCCCCCCACCCGCAGGGAGATGCGGCCATCCTGGGGCAGGCGGCGCTCGGCGATGTCCAGGCGGGCCATCACCTTCACCCGCGACACCACCAGCACCGTGAGGCTGCGGGGAGCGGAGAAGATCTCGCGCAACGCCCCGTCCACCCGCAGGCGGATGACCAGACGGTCCTCGCAGGGCTCGATATGGACGTCCGAGGCCCCCTCCTTGATGGCCCGCGAGAGCACGGCGTTGATGAGGCGGATGATGGGGGCGTCGTCCTCGGACTCCAGCAGGTCCTCGGGCTGGGGCAGGGTGTCCGTCACCCGCGCCAGATCGAGTTCCCCCTCCATGTCGGCCATCATGGTTTCGTCGCTGCCGTCGCTGCGATCGTAGGCCTCGGTGAGGAGCTGATCGAAGCCGCCGGCGGACAGGGTCTCGAACCGCACCTCTCCCCCCAGCAGGCGCTGCAACTCCAGCAGCGCCAGGGTGGGGCTGTCATCGCGACACCACACCGTGGTCAGCCCCTGTTCCGCAGGCCCCAACAACACGCCGTGACGCTTGGCGTAGGCATAGGGCAACGGCACCCCCGGCCGTTCGGAGGGCTCCATGGCGGGGCGGGCCTTGGTGACGGGGGCTACCACTCCATCAACGATTCCGCTGGCCTTCGGGAGGCCTCGGGGGCCGAACTGCCGCCCGCCTCCCCTGTCTCCGGAGGCGTCGCCGCCGCGGCCCCGACGCCGCGCTCGAACAAGTCCCCCAGCTGCTCCGGCAACTGGGGCGCGGAACCCTTGAGGTTCAGCAGGCCCCGTTCCCTTATGCGGCTCTCCCGCTGGCGTTCCCGCAGATAGCCGTACTTCTGCCCGGAAAAAGAGCTGCCGAGCTCCGGGTCGGAGACGATGATGGGCCGCAGGAATACCATCAGGTTCTGCTTGACCTTCTGGGTGTTCTCGTAGCGGAACAGGGGGCCCAGTACGGGCATGCTTCCCAGCACGGGGACCCGCTGCTGGGTATCGCTGAAGCGGTCCTCGATGAGCCCCCCCAGCACGATGACCTGGCCGTCACGCACCGTGGCCGTGGTCTTGATGGAGCGTTTGTTGGTGACCACGTCGGAGGTGGAGATGGCGGTGGGGGCGAGGCTCGACACCTCCTGCTCGATCACCATGCGCACCCTGTCCCCTTCGTTGATCTGAGGCTTCACCCGCAGGGTGATGCCGATGTCCCGCCGTTCGATGGTCTGGAACGGATTCACCGCGTTGGTGGCATTGCCGGCGGTGTTGGTGAACTGGCCGGTGACGAAGGGAACGTTCTGACCCACCACGATCTCGGCCTCCTCGTTGTCGGTGGCCAACAGGGTGGGGGTGGACAGGATGTTGCTGGCGGCGTCGCCGCTCAGGGCGCTGATCAACACCGCCCAGTTGGTGCCCCCCGCCCCCACCTTGCCCACCCCGAAGAAGGCCCCCGGACCGAAGCCGGGGAGCTGACCAGTGCCCTCGGCCGCGGCCGCCAGATCGGTCAGGCGGTTGGAACCGAAGTTGGTGAAGCCCAGGGGCGCGGTATCGCCCTCGAGGTTGGCGATGATGAACTGGGCGCCCAGCTCCTGGGTGAGGTCGGTGGACACCTCGGCGATGATGGCCTCCACCAGGATCTGGGCACGCTGGATGTCGAGCTGGCGAATCACCGACTTCAGGTTCTGCATCTCCTGGGGGGGCGCCGTGAGTACCAGGGCATTGTTGGCCTCATGGGCCTGGATATCGATGCGCTTTTCCCGATCGGCCTGGGTGCCTTCCCCCTCCTCCCCGGTGACCTCCGCCAGATTCTGCAGGACCTCGGCCATCTCCTCGGCGCCGGTATTGCGCAGAAACACGATCTGGGTCTCCCCTTCCACATCGAGGGGGGTATCCAGGTGGGCCACCAGGCTGCGGATGCGCAACCGCCGATCGGGATCGGCGGAAAGCAGGATGCTGTTGCTGCGGGGGTCGGCCGCGAGCACCACACCACCGCCACTGTCCTTGGGCACGTTGTAGAACTCGGTGATGATCTTGACCAGTTCGTCGGCCTCGGCATGGCGCAGGCGGAGGACCTCCACGCCTTCGTCGTTCGCCCGATCGATACGGTCCACGATGGCGGCGATGCGTTCCACGTTGGCGGCGCGGTCGGAGAGGACCAGGGTGTTGGCGGAGGGATAGGCACCGAGGTGGGCCTGTTGGGGCATCAGGGGCCGCAGCACCGGCACGAGCCTGCCGGCGTCCACATGCCTGACCTGGATGACCCGCGTCACCACCTCGTCGTCGGGAATACCGGAGAGCTCGGAGGGGCGGTCGTCCCCCTCCATGGTCCCCAGCCGGACCGAGGCGTCGGGCACGATCTTGATGACCTTGCCCGACGGCACCGCGGTGAACCCATGGACCTCCAGGATGGAGAGAAAGACCTGGTAGATCTCATCGGGCGACATGGACTTCGATGACACCACCGTCACCTCGCCCTTGACCCGCGGGTCCACCAGGAAGTTCTTTCCGGTGACCTCGGCGATGGTATCGATCAGCGCCCTGATATCCACGTCACGCAGGTTGAGGGATGCCTCCTCGGCCTGGGCCCGTGCGGGGCCGGGTGCCAGGGCCACCATGATCACCGCCGCCCCAAGGATTCTCACTAAGCCACGATGCATCGGAATCTCCGTAGGGGGGTCAGTTCAGCCGTTGCTGGATGGTGAAGGATCGGCCGGCGCGGCGCACGACGGCGTTGATCTCGTGGGCACTGGCCAGTTCCTGGATGGCGGCGAAGCCATTCTTCGGGTCGTCGAGGCGGATACCGTTGATCTCCACCAGCACATCGCCGTCCTTGAGACCGATCTCCTCGAACAGGGGATCCTGTACGCGCTGGCGGATCAGGTAACCCTGCATGCGCCCGCCCCGGCGGTAGGGCTTGGCCTCGATGAGCCTGCCGAGGCTGGAGGGATCGGCCATAGCCCTCTGCCGCAACGCCGCGAGCCGCTCGCCCACCGAGCCGTCGGAGGCCGGGGCCGGGGCCCCGCCGGCCATCTGCTGTTTCTCCTTGTCGAGAAACAGGCTCTCCAACCGGCCGTCCACGTCCAACACCACGTGGAAGGGAAAGATCTTCGACAGCCGGGCTCCCCCGGGCACCACGGCACCCCGCCGGTAGAGCCGTTGGTCGCCGCGATCCTCGCGGATGATGGCGAAGCCATCGCCGGCATCGGTGTTGTAGACCCCCAGCAACTCCAGATTCAGGCGGGTCACCGGCACTTCCTGCGTCACCCGCTGGCGTCGGGATTCCCCCAGCAGGTGGGCGGAGCTGATGGTGCGACCATAATCCTGCATCGTCGGTTGGGGGGCGACCTCGCCGACGGCCTTCCCTCCCGGCAGGACCAATTCGGGTTCCAGCAGGGTCCAGGTGGTCGCGGCTGCCGCCCAGCCCACCATCACCACGGCGCCCAGCAGCGCCCCTGCCGACAGTCGTTTTTGATCAACTCTCAGCATCGGGCCATTGGGAATAGAGTAGAGTATCCGGGCAAGCGTTCTCGTTCATGGAAGGCGCGGGTATCAGGATGCGCCCACTGCGCCGGACGCGGGGCCCGGCGACCGCCAGGTAGCGCAACAATCTATCTTAGGCACAGGAAACAGTAACTGGTCAAGGGAAAGCCATCCGGGACGGCCCCGCCACGGCGGTGACGCAGGGAGCCTCGGGCGGCTATGCTGGCGGCTTGCGCGCCATGGCCCGACCGCAACCCGGCGGGTGGGTCCCACGGCACCCGCCCCGCACCGTCACCAGCCCGGGAGTCAAGGTTCACAGGGTCACCATGCGTCCACTGGTACTGATACTCTTCTTCTTTTCCGGCGCCAGCGCGCTGCTTTACCAGGTGGTCTGGGCGCGTCTCCTGACCCATGTGTTCGGTACCACGGCCACCGCCGTAGGGGTGGTGCTCGCCGCCTTCATGACCGGGCTGGCCCTGGGTGCCTGGTTGCTGGGCAGGATGGCCGATGGCAACCACCGGCCGCTGCGCTTCTATGCCGCCCTGGAGATAGGCATCGCCGCCACCGCCCTGGCGGCCCATTTCGCCCTCACCAACATGACCCCCGTATACCTCGCCCTGTACGAGTGGTCGGGCCAGTCCCCGGCCATCCTGGCCATCACCCGCTTCGTCCTCGCCTTCGCCCTGGTCACCATCCCCACATCCCTGATGGGGGGCACCCTGCCGGTGCTGGCACGCTTCCTCATGAGACGCCTCGATGCCGCGGGCAGGGACCTGAGCACGGCCTACGCCGTCAATACCGCCGGCGCCGTGGCCGGGGTGGTGGCCAGCGGCTTCTATCTGATGGCCGCCCTCGGTATTCACGGTACCGTCTACCTCGCCGTCGGTGTCAACCTGGCCCTGGGCGCCGTGGCCTGGATAGCCTCCCTGCGGGCAACCCCGGTGGCAGCGCCCTCGCCGACTCCGGCCCCGCAAGCGGGCAGCGGCGCGGAAGTTAGCGATGCCACCTACCGCCTGCTGCTCATGGGACTGGGCATCTCGGGCCTGACCTCCTTCGCCTACGAGGTCTACTGGACCCGCTCTTTGGTGTTCGTCCTCGGCAATTCCACCTACGCCCTCACCAGCGTCCTCACCGCCTTTCTCACGGGCATCGCCATCGGCGGCATGGTGGCCAGACAACTGGTGGACCGGGTGAGGGACCGGCTGGCACTGTTCGGCTGGGTGCAGATATTCATCGCCGTGACGGCGGCCGCCGCCCTGCCGGTGCTGTTCCACTTCGTCGAGCCCGGGGCCATACGGGGTTATCTGCGACAGGCCTCCGACGATGTGGCGGTGCTGATGCTGGCGCGTTTCAGCATCGCCATGCTGGTGATGCTGGTGCCGGCGGTACTCATCGGCATGACGTTTCCCGTGGTGGCACGCATCGGCATCGTCCACCTCCAGGCCACCGGCGCACGGGTGGGCCTGGTGTATGCGAGCAATACCCTGGGCAACGTCGCCGGGGCCCTGCTGCCCGGCTTCGTGCTGCTGCCATGGCTGGGAATCCAGCGTGGCATCCTGCTGATGGCGGCCCTCAACGCCCTGGTGGGGCTGGCGGTGCTCGCGGCAAGCCGCCGCCGCGCCCCGGGCCTGCTGTGGCAGGCACCCGTGGCGGCACTGGCCACTGCCGGGGTGCTGGTGCTGGTGCCCGTGGACTTCCGTTTCCCCACGGAAGGCGAGGGCCCCGACCATCGCGTCCTCTACTACCGGGATGGCCCCTCCGCCACCACCAAGGTGACCCTGGATCCCGACACCGGCGCCAAGGTGATGGCCATCGACGGCATCGTCATCGGCGGCAACACCTTTACGGAATACAAGCAGCTGCTGCTGGCCCACCTGCCCAAGCTGCTGCTGGACGACCATTCCACGGAACTGTCGGTGGGGCTCGGCTCCGGCATGCTGGCCGGCGAGAGCATTCGCCATGATGGGGTGGAAAGGCTCACCGCCGTGGAGATCGAGCCCAGTGTGGTGGCCGGTGCACGGCTGTTCCGCAGGGAAAACGGCAACGTCCTTTCCGACCCCAGGGTCGAGGTGGTGATGGATGACATCGGCAACCATTTGCGCACCACGACACGACGCTATCGCGTCATCTCCGCCGATGAGAAGACCGCTCTGGAATATGCATCCAACGGCTTCTCCTATTCCCGAGAGTACTACGAGCTGCTTAGACGACGCCTGGCACCGGGCGGCATGGCCATCCAGTGGGTGCCGGCCAACCTGCCGCCCAGCCAGTACCGCATGGTGCTCAAGACCTTCTCCGAGAGCTTTCCCCATGTCCTCATGGCCCTCTTCATGCCTGCCCTCGAAGAGAGTGGCTACAACACGATTCTCATGGGTTCCGATGCCGCCCTGTCCCTGGATATCCGGCAGGTGCGGAAGGCGATGGCCGCACAGCCGGCGGCCTTCAGCCGTCTCGCCCACTATGGCCTGACGACCCCGGAATCCATACTGGCCCAGTTCGTCGCCGACGGCGACACCCTGCGCCGCGCCGTGAGGCACGCCCCCGAGAACACCCTGGCTCACCCCCGCTACGAGTTCTTCTCGCCGCGGGACTACGCCCAGCCCCGCAAGGGGCGGGTGGCGGAGAACATCGAGTTGGCGGCGCGCCTGCGGGGCAGCGCCTGGGCCCATCTGGCAGCGCGCATGGCCCCTCCCGACGATAAATCCCGGCGCCGCCTGGGCCGGGCCGCCGCCGCCGAACTGGCCTTCCTCGCCGGATACCGCAAGAGCCTCGACAGTGGCACGGTATCGGCGACGGACATATTCCGCCACTACGATGCCGCCCTCGCCTTCGCGCCGTGGAACCATAGCCTGCGTGCCCGCATCTCCCGCCATTACGCCGAGATAGCCGCCTCCCAGCGCGCCCCCCGGGCGAGGCTGGCACTGCTGCGCCGGGCCCTGTCCGCCTACGAGAAGAACGCCGCCGCCCAGGTGGACTACGCGCGGGTACTGGCAAGGCTGAAGCAACCCCGGGCCGCCCTCGAGGCCGCCCGCCGCGCGGTGGAGCTGGACCCCGAACTGCCGGCCGCGCGCCGCACCCTGGCGGACCTGCTGCTGGCAGCGGGGGAGACCGCCGCGGCAGCGCCCCACCTGCGCGCCATGACGGAACTACTGGAAGGGGATCCCGCCCCCTGAGCCCGGGGGATCGGTCAGCGCCACGCCCACCGCCGGCGGTAGACGGGCCACCAGGCCATCGTCCCAACGCCGCCTATTGCTGGCTGGCGTAGTAGTCCATGAGGGCGTCCATGCCTTCATCACCCTCATTCTGAAAGAAGGCCCGGAGGCGCGGCGGCTTGCCATCCGTCATGGGCCGCTTGCCTTCCATGAACGACTTGGTGGCATGACGCAGGTAGGGCGTCCACTGGCCCGCGAGGGGCGCCATGCTCCACTCACGGGCCGCCGCCATGCTGCCGCCGTCCTTGTGGCACATGCCGCAGTACTGCTCGTGCAGTTCCTTGCCCTGCTCGGCCTTGGCGGGGTCGAACTTCTGGGGCGCCGGCACCCAGGTCTGTTGGGCGTAGAAGGCCGCCATGTCTTCCATCTGCTCCCGGCTGTAGGGCTTCGCGAAGGGGGCCATCGCGGGCGATTCGATATCGCCATGTTTGAAGGCCAGCATGTCATCCACGAAGTAGGCGGGGTCGAAGCCGGCGATGGAGGGCATGGAGGGTATCTTGCTGACGCCCGTCGCGCCGTGGCAACCACCACAGGCCGCCACCAGTTTCTTTCCCGCTTCGGGATCCCCGGCCTGGGCCGCGCCCAGGGGCAGGGCGACCATCGCGGGCAGCAGGCACCGGATTATTGATTTCCTCATGACCGAACAAGCCTCTTTAGCGTGAAAGACGTGCCCCAGGCACGCTGGTTCTCTCTCCCTAGGGAGAGGGTTGAGGAGAGGGAACGCTCAGGGGCGAGGCGGCCTCTCATCTAGTGGTGTGGAGCGCCTCGCCCTGGCACCCCCTCAGTCGAAACGGTAACGGTAGGCCACCGAGGCCATGACCGCCTCGTCGTCGAAGGCCTCCCGCCCCAGGTCGAGCACCGTGGCCAGGCTGTTGACGACGCCGTCCCGGGCCCAGTCCTCCTCGTCGTAATGCTCGTAACGCCAGCGCACCACCAGGGACTGGCGGGCATCGATGTGGTAGTCACCCCGCAGGTTGAGGGCCGTGATGTCGGTCTTGAGCCGCGGGTAACTGGGGCGCGCTCCGGTACCGTCGGCATAATCGATGTCGCCCCGGAACTCGGAATAGGTGAGGTCGGCGCTGAGGTCGAGCCTGTTGGGCATGGGCGTCCAATTGATTCCCAGACCGAAGGTATCGGTGTTGTAGCGGTCATCCACCACCCACTGGTCGGCGGGATTCGCAGACCAGAAGGTGCGGCCGGCCTGGTCGGATTCCATGCGGTCATTGGTGAAGAACGCACTGGCCGTCAGGCCCTCGCGGATGAAGAAGGAGGCATCCACCGACACCATGCGGCCGTTGGCCTTCTGCAGGCCCCACTGGGTGTCGTCGTAGTCGTCGCGGTAGAAGTCGACGTCGAGGGCCAGGGTGACCGCCGGCGTCATCATCCACGAGGCCGTGCCACTCACCTTGTCCCGGGTGCGATCCGTGAGGTTGTGGATGCGCATCAGGGGGTTCTGGATCTCGTTGAAATCCGTGAGATGGGCCACGGGCCGATAAGTAGAGGCATCGCGATCGGCATGGGACAGCTTGAAGGAGGTCTCCACCGTTCGGGCGGGCCTGAACCGCGCCTGCCCCCACACGGTACGGTCCTCCGTCTCGTTCACCGACTGGAAGGTGCGTTCCATGCGGTCATATTCGAAGCCCCCCTGGAACTCCATGCCCCGGGGCAGGCGATAGGCCGCCTTGATGCGGGCCAGGTTCTGGGTGAAGCCATAGGGCGTATTGACGCGGGTGGTCCCCGCCGGGTCCACCAGGTCCGTCACCACGTAATCCCACTGCCGGCGCTCGGAATCGTTGTCCCGGTCGCTGTAGGTGAAGTCCGCACTGACCCGCAGCCGCGGCGTGAGCCGGGAGGTCACCCGCACCTCGGCCAGGGTGGTGTTCACCTCGCCGTCCAGGTCGTCGGCCGCCAGGGCGTTGCCCGCAAACAGCGGGTTGATGGAATGGGGCAGGAAGGAATCGTCCTGGGTCATGCGACCGAGGGCGAACTTCGCGTTGAGGCGGGTGGCCTTGCCCAGGGCGTAACCGAGCATGGCACTGAGCTGATGGAACTCGTTGTCCGGAGCCCCCGCCAGGCGGCCGAAGCCGGTATTGGCGCCGGGGGCCACAAAGGGATTCTGCCAGGTGATGGCGGAGTCGTCGTTCCTGAATACGGAGCCGTCGTAGGCCACCCGGGCCTGCAGCTCGTCGCCGTTGTAACCCACGCCGAAGGAGAAATCGTCGGTCTCGTAGTCCACGGCGGCCGGCAGGATGACCGTCTGGTTGAAGCCGAAGCTGGCACCCAGGTCCTGGGTGCCGTCCTTCTCTTCGCGGCGCACGTGGCCGAAGACCTCCCAGGCGGATTCCGGCATGAAGCGAAAACCGATGCCCAGGCGTTCCCGCTGGGTCTCCAGCTCCGTGCGGCGCAGGTCCCGCCCCAGGTTGGGAAGGCTGCCGGTGGTGGCCCCCGGTACCCAGTCCGGCGGCAGGGTCAGCCGGCTGTCACCCCGGAAAGGGCTGAAACTGGTGCGGTCCCGGTGATTGGGGATCTCATCGTATTCCAGGGACAGATCGAAACGCCCCTGGATTCCACCCTCGACGCCGAAGCGCCGGGATTCCAGACCGAGGTCGTCGGCCGCCATGTCGAGATAGCGGCCATCCGCACCCCGATGCCTGATGCGGCCGTTGAGGACGCCGTGAAAGCCGTCATCATCGAGGCCGGTATAGCGGCCGAAGGGCGCCGAGTCCTCGTCCTGATAGCCCGCTCCCGCCTCCACCCAACCGGTGGTGCCCCGATAGTCGGGGCAGTAACGACAAGTCGGGGTGTCGCGAACCTCCGTTGCGGGATCCGCCCCGGCGCCCGCCGGCACCAGGACCACGGATATCATCGCCGCGGCGGACCATCCATACGCAATGTTTGTCGCCATAGTGTTTTTCCTGTTCATGCTTGACTGCCCCATGGTCCCGGGGCCGACCCTCCCCGGCACAATCACCGGATCAACGCGTCAGGGAGACGCCCGACGGATGGTTCGTGCCATGCACCTGGGAATGGCAATTCAGACACCCCTTGGCCGTGACGAAGCGACTGCTGGTCGCAAACGAGCCGTCGAAACCGATGCTGGGATGGTTGAACTGGGAATGACACTCCTGGCAGAGCTGCGGTGAACGTCGCTTGAGCAGTGCCGGGTGGCTGGAGCCGTGGGGACGGTGACACAGCCCGCAATCCTCCGCCGCCGGCGCATGCTCCCACAGGAACGGCCCCCGCTTCTCGGCATGGCATTCCGTGCAGGTCTCGCGCAGGGTGGCCTTCACCAGCAGGTCCGAGCCGCTGCTGCCATGGGGTTCGTGACAGTCGCCGCAGACCATCTGGCCCTCGCGCACCGGATGGTGGGAGATCTGTTCGAACTGGGCCCGCTGATGGATATGACACTCATAGCAAACGCCGGCCTGCTGGCGCTCATCCAGTACCGGGTCATGGGCCACATGGACCTTGTGGCAGGAGGCACAGGCCACCTCATTGAACTGGTGGGTACTGCCCTCCCATTGGATCCGCGAATGGGTGCGGTGGCATGTCAGGCAGGTCTCGTTCTGGACCGCCGCCGGGGTCCACGCATCCCTGCCGAAGTTGAGCATGGGCGGCCGCTGCTCCCCGCGCCGCAGCCGGAGTACGGCGTGATCGCCGCCGGGGCCATGGCAACTTTCGCACTGGTGCTGGGCCATGGGCGAGCGGGCATCGGCCGCTGTGCCATGCTTGGTGCGGAACATGGGCAGCAGGTCGTATTCCGAATATTCCCCGTGGCAGGCCAGACAGGTATCGGCACCCCCCTTGGCCCAGGGCGCTTTCCGGATCTTCTCCACCGCCGCCAGCCGTTCCTCCAGGGTCTGGGGCAGGCGGCTGGAGGCCTGTTGCCCTTCCGGCTCACCGTCCTGCTGGGCCAGTCCCTCCATCACGGGCGACATCGTCATCACCAGGCCTATGATGGCCCAGGGGATCAGCCTTCCCAGTCTCGTCTTCGGCATCTTCTTCTCACTTACATCACCGTCGGGGCGGCGCCAGGCCCGGCCTGAGCGGGCGATGGCGTAGGACGATTCGGTTGATTTGCACATACGCATGGTTGAATTTTTCACTATTTGCGTCTGGCCCGCCAGGTGCGGCCCGTCTGCGGTCATCCCGGGCCCGCCCCAAAGGCAAGGCCCACCCTTACGAGTGGGCCCTGCCTTGTGCGGTCACAGGGCGGCGGCCGCCGTGGCCCGCCGCCTCGCCTCAGGGCACCGCCTGGGCATGGGCCTGACTCACCGGCACCGGACCGCCTTCGCCGTGGCACTGGCCGCAGGCCTCGAACACCGTGCTGTCGATGACGACCTGGGTCTGGTCGAACACCGCAGCACCCACGATCTCCATGTGGGACTGGGCCCCGTCATGACAGGAGTGGCAGGTGGCCGCCTCGGGCGAGATGTTGAGGTCATCCGCGGGATCCACCGCCTCGGCAGAGAGCGTATTGGACGCCGGGAAACCGGCATTCGCCGCCGTGGCCGTGGCGCCGCTGTCGATGGTGGTGGCCAGCGCAGTGGAAGGCTGGGACTCCAGCGTGTAGGTGTCGCCGTCGTGGCAGGCCGCGCAGTTGGCCAGCGTCTGCGGATACCTCACATGGCTGTAGTCGTGGAGGCTCTTGTTGTAGCCATAGAGCACGATGCCGTCATCCCGGATGCCGTGCTCAGCCGCCTCGCCGGCGTGGATGGCATGGATCATGTACTTGAAGTGGATGGTCTCCTCCACCTTGTCGTCCGGCGTGGCCGCCACGTCGATGCCGTCCGTGCCGCCGGCGTCGAAGGGGCGCACCTCCATGTCCGTACCGTTGGCATTGTGGCAGATGACGCAGTGCTCCACATTGCCGTTGCGGTTGCCGCCGTGCAGGCTCAGGTTGCCATGGCAATCGTTGCAGCTCGTGTTGGACACCACCTCGCGCCGCGGCGTGGGAGTCCCACCGTCCTCGAAGCTGAAGTAGCCCACCGCGTTGACCACGGGCAGTTCCTCGTCCACCCCGTCCACCAGACCGTGGGGATGGCCGTCGAAGCCCACCACACCCGTACCGGTCGCAGGCAGGGTGTTGCCGGTGGCGATATCGGCCGTCACGCGGAAAACGTTCCCGCCCTGATCGACGGCGTTGGTGAAGACACCACCCGCGCCGAATGACGGATTTCTTAGGGGCTGTGCCAAATCGTTGCCCGCGCCCTCGTTGGAATAGTCCTCCGTGGGCCATCCCACCAGAAGGTTCACGCCAT
>JAABTG010000112.1 GCA_011389995.1 Thiotrichales bacterium | reverse complement strand
TAAACCACCCGCCAGGATCACCAGGCCCCGGCATGAGTTCCGGCATGGCGAATCCGTCGATTCCGTCGAGCGGCCAAGGGTGACACCATGAATCCATCGCGCAGGGTACTGAGGCTGTATCCCGGACCCACCGAGGAATGTGCCCTCGAGGGCCTTTACCTGGAGCATCCCCTGGACCACGGCGACGACAGCGGGCGCCCGTTCGTGTACACCAACTTCATCTCCAGCCTGGACGGGCGCATCGCCGTGGAGGATCCCCGCCACGGCGGCCACAGCGTGCCCGGCACCATCATCAACGACCGGGACTGGCGGCTGTTCCAGGAGTTGGCGGCGCGTGCCGATGCCCTGCTGGTGAGCGCCCGGTTCCTGCGCGACCTGGCCACCGGCAAGGCCCAGGACGTGCTACCCGTGAGCCGCGACCCGGCCTATGGGGACCTCCATGAATGGCGCGCCCGCCAGGGCTTGCCGCCCCAGCCCGCCGTGGTGGTCCTGACCCGCAGCCTAGACCCCTCTCTGGCGGAACTGTGCGAGGGTTATGAACGCCCGGTGTATTTCGCCGTGGGTGCGGAGGTGGATCGGACCGCCCTGGCGCGGGTGGAGGCCGCCGGGGTGCGGGTGATCACGGCGGGGCGCGGCGAGAGCGTGGAAGGCGCCATGCTGGTGGACGCGCTGGCCGGCGAAGGCATGTCCCGCCTGTATTCCATCGCCGGCCCCTGGGTGCTGGACACCCTGCTGCGGAACGGCGTGCTGCACCGTCTCTATCTGACCCACTTCCACCGCCTGCTGGGGGGGCGCTCCTTCGACACCATGCTGGAAGGGGACGCCCTGGATCCGCCATCCTCCTTCGAGCCCCGCGCCCTCTACTACGACCCCCGGGCCGATGACGGCGTGGGCCAGTTCTTCACCGTCTACGATATCCTTGCGGGGGCTTGAGCGGGCCGCTTTGGTCTGTTCGCGCCCGAGGGCGCTCCTACAAGGAGGGCATCCCCGGCCGCCCCCACGGCCCTCTTGGCGTGGGCCGGACCTCAGCCCTGGTCGCTGGCCACACAGGGGCCGCGGTACTCGTCCGGTACGTTGTCGGGGCACTCGCCACAGGCCTCGTTGCCCGGCACGGCGAAGTCGATCTTGCGGGGATAGGGCAGGTCCAGGCCATTCATCAGGGCCACGAAATCTTCCTTGGTGCGCCCGCCTCCAAGGCGCGGATTTCGGGCCTTCTCCTGGCCGATGGTGGATATGAAGCGCTGCTCGTAGTCGTGGGCCGGATAGACCAGGGTCTCGTCCGGCAGGGCAAACAGCTTGTTGTGGATGCTGTTGTAGAGGGCCCCCGCATCCCCCGACTGGAAGTCGGTGCGACCGCAGGCCTCGATGAGCAGGGCATCGCCGGTGAACGCCAGCTTGTGTACCGGCGTTTCCAGGAGATAGGCATGGTGATGGTCCGTGTGCCCGGGGGTGAACAGGGGTTGGAGGGTGATGGAACCCACCTGGAAGACCTCGCCCTCCTGCACCCCCAGGTCGGCACAGGGCAGTTCCAGCATACGCGGGCAGACGATATTGCATCCGGTGCGCTGCTTGAGGCGGCGCGCACCGGTGAGGTGGTCGGCGTGGATATGGGTGTCCACGGTGGCCGCCAACTCGAGGCCGAGGTCCCCGAGCACCTGGAGGTCCCGCTCCACGGTGTCGAGCACCGGGTCGATGAGAATGGCCTGGCGGGTGACCTCGCAACCGATGAGATAGGTATAGGTGGAGGAATCCACCTCCACGAGCTGTTTGAATATCATTGACGGCCTCTCCAAAGAATGTCTATGTACCCCACCATAATCCGTAGCGGACGCGCTTAAAAAGGCCCCGCCGCGGGGGGAAACCGGTTCAGGGAACACTATTCGGTACTTTATGCGTGGTCCATGGGCGGGCCCGGCCCGGGCACGGGCCCCGCCGGCTTGCCCGGCCCCGCCCGCGGCGCAGGACGGTGCCGCATGGTGAAGGCCACCGCCTTCCCGTCGGCGCGACGACCCACCGGCTTGGCGCCATGGCGACGGTGTGCTAATGATGGAGTGTCCCCTAGCCCCCCGGAGGTCCCATGTATCGCGCCACCCTGCTACCGCTGTCCATATTGCTGTTCATGCTGCCGTTCGCGGTCGGCGCCACGGAAGAACGGCCGTGGTGGTGGGACGAGGCATGGTGGGACGAGGGCGTGATGCGGGTGCCCGCGAATCACCAGGTGGTCACCACGGAGGTGACCTACTCCAGCGGCGACGTGGAGGTGCCGGCCATGGTGGCCCGCCCCGCCGACGACCGGCGCTACCCGGCGGTGCTGTTCCAGCATGGCCGCCGGGGCCTCGACGACCTGCTGCGCCGCCACGTCAAGCGCGTGGCCGCCCGGGGTTTCGTGGTACTGGCCCCCGACGTCTACACCGCCCACTTCATCGGCACCCATCCCATCCGTCACGACTACGCCCTGGAGGCGGACGTGAACCGGGGCCTGGACGCCCTGCTGGCGCGGGACGACATCAGCAGCCGCCGCGCCTGCCTCTACTCCCACACCCGTGGCGGCTACTACACCCTCAAGGTGGCCACCACCTTCAAGCGCCAGGAGGACGCCGCGGCCTGCTACGTCTCCTACTATCCCCACCTCCAGGACCCCAATGCGCCGGAGCCCCTGCAGGTCTATGGCTACGCCCCCGAGATGGAGGAGCTGACCCTGCCCACCCTCATCTTCGTGGGCGACGAGGAACAGTACCAGCGCAAGCGGGTCATCGAGACCAGCGTGGAGGTGATGGAGGAACGCGGCCGCGACGTGCGCCTCATCGAGTATCCCGGAGTGGGGCGCGGCTTCGATTTCCGCCCCCCCGACGTGCGCACCTTCGCCGACGACCTGGCGTCCCGGGACGCCCTGCTGCGGGCGGCGGCGTTTATGCGGGAGAAACTCGAAAATACAGGGAATAGGGAATAGGGAATAGGGAATAGGGAATGGTAAAAACAATGGATGCGGCAGGGGTTTGAGGCTTTGATGCCTGCGCCGAAGCGCTATTCTCCATAAGCATGGCAATGTTTCCATAGCTTTTCCCTTTTCCCTTTTCCCCATTTCCCATTTCCCATTTCCCATTTCCCTTTCCCCAAATTGTCCCCCCCGACGCCCTTGACCACCCCCCACCTTCTGGCCACCGCCCGCGCCTGGCTCCGGGACGGCCGGCGGGTGGCCCTGGCCGTGGTCATCGAGACCTGGGGGTCGTCGCCGCGGCCGGTGGGTAGCCTGCTGGTGGTGGATCACCGCGGTGCCTTCGAGGGCTCGGTGTCCGGGGGCTGCATCGAGGCGGAGGTGGTGAGCGAGGCCCTGGACGTGCTGGAGGAAGGTGCCCCCCGCACGCTGGACTACGGCATCAGCGACGGCACCGCCCGTGCCGCGGGGCTCGCCTGCGGCGGCCGGCTGCGGGTCCATGTGCGGGTACTGGAGGGCCTCGAGGTACTGGAGGACCTGCTGCGGAACCCGCCCGCCGCCCTGGTCTTCCATCTGACCGAACGGCGCCAGGCCGTGGTGCGGGGCGAAGGGGTCACCGGGGACCTGGAACTGGCCCCGACGGAGCGCCCGGCGGTGGAGGCGGCCCTGGCCGCGGGACACAGCGCCCTGGCGGCGACGACCGCCGGCGACACCTTCGCCCTGGTGGTGACGCCGCCCCGGCGGCTGCTGGTGGTGGGCGCCGTCCACATCACCCAGAGCCTCATACCCATGGCCGCCGGGGTGGGCTTCGCCGTCACCGTGGTGGACCCGCGGCCGGCCTTCGCCTCCGCGCAGCGCCTGCCGGGCGCCGACGTGCGCCAGGTGGCTACGGGCCCCGGCATCACCGGCCTCTGCCCCGATGACCGCACGGCGGTGGTGAGCCTGACCCACGACCCGGCGCTGGACGACCCCGCCCTGGCCGCCGCCCTCGCCTCGCCGGCCTTCTATATCGGGGCGCTGGGCAGCCGCCGCACCCATGCCGGGCGCCTGGAACGGCTGCGCCAGCGCGGGTTCGACGACCGGGCCCTGGCGCGCATCCACGGTCCCGTGGGGCTGGACCTGGGGGGCCGCCAGCCCGCGGAGATCGCCCTGGCCATCACCGCGGAACTGGTGGCCGCCCGTTACGGCAAGGTGCCGTCACGGCACTGACCCGCGGCGGGAAGCTGACCGCCTCTATAGGGGGTCGGCCAGCCCGGCGGGCCTTTACGATCCGCCCCGGTTATGGGAAGGATGGAGGCAAATCGTCGGGGGCGTCCACGTCGCGGTGGATAGCATCATCGGCCATGGGAACCTCCCGCAGTCCCGGCGGGTCCGCCGCCATGATGGCCCGCCCGCCGCGATCGCCCTCCAGGCCCTGGAGGGCGGGGAACCAGGCCCGGGACCACAGCACCGGATTGCCGCGCCGCCCGGCCCAGGTGGGCACCCAGACGGAGCCCCCCGCGGTGTCCTCCCGGGCCGCCAGCAGGCGGTCCAGGTGGCGGGCCTCGACCCACGGCATGTCCCCGAGGCACACCAGGGCCGCCGTCACATCCACCGGCAGCGCCTCCAGCCCCCGGCCCAAGGACCCCGCCAGCCCGGTGGCGAACCCCCCATGGTGCACGGTGGTCACGGGGAGTCCGTTGAGGGCAGCAGCCACGGCAGCAGCGTCGTGGCCCGTCACCACCACCACCGGATCGGCACGGGAGTTCAGGGCCGCCGCGGCGACACGCCGTACCATGGGCACACCGGCCACCGGCAGCAGCAGCTTATTGCGCCCCTCCATCCGGCGGGATCGTCCGGCGGCCAGCACCACGGCGCCGCAGCGCTCCGCACGCGGAGGACTCAAGGGCACAGGTTTCGCGGCACCCGTAGCCGGCCGTGGGGCTGAGAGGTGGTCAGAACCATGGCTGTCATTGTAGTGTTGAATCGTTGAGGGGCGGCAGGGCGAGGCGACCCCCGGCCATTGGGGACACCGCCATGGCACATCCACTGACAGAAAGCGTCCGACAGCAGGTGGAGGCCCGCCACCGCTTCTTCGCGGCGTGGTTCGGCGGCACGTTACCGGCCCGGGACGAGACCTTCCGGGCGCAGTTTCTGGACCACTTCCACCCCGACTTCACCTTCGTCTCCTCCGCGGGCACGGTGCTGGACCTGAACGGGCTCGCCGCCGAGGTGCGCGCGTCCCACGGCGCCAGCCCCGGCCTCGCCATCGCCGTCCGCGACACCCGCATACGCCATGTCAGCAATGAGGCCATTCTCGCCACCTACGAGGAATGGCAGCACCACGACGGGGACTTGGCGGGGGTGGTGGCATCGGTGTGGCTGGAACCCGACACCTGGCGCTGGCTGCACGTCCACGAGACCGCCCTGAACCATGCCCCACCCGCGGACATGTCGTGGCCCTCCCCCTGAGATGGAAATGACCGTCACCCATCACGACATCATGACCGCCCGGGGATGCTCTCCCCTGTGGAGCGCCCTTGGGCGCGAACGGACCACGGCGGCCCGTTCGGAGGCCGATGTTCGCGGGCAACCCCGGAGGCTGCCCCAACGGCCATGACGGCAGCGCAGTTCGCGGTATTCGAGGGGCAGTTGCACGAGCTGGCCACGGAGGTGGCGCGGCTGCCTTACGCCTAACCCGCCACGGCGTCGGAGGCCTCTTCATCGAGGAAGCGCACCCGGCATTCCAGGCCCGCCGGCAGGGCGTAATCGGGATTGGGCAGCTCCAGGCGCACCCCGAAGGTGGCGCTGGCGGCATCGATGACCTGCTCCACCAGCTTGACCCGGGCTTCATGGGTCCCCCCCACCGGCTCCGCCGGCAGCACCTCGGCGGCCATGCCCTGGCGCACGCTGCCATATACCGAGGCCGGCAGCACCACCTCCACATGGAGGGGATGGAGTTGGGCCAGGGTGAGGATGGGCTGGGCCTGGGCGAACTCGCCGCCGGAAAGGAAGCGCTGCACCACCATGCCCTCGATGGGGCTCTTGATGAAACGCATATCATACTGGGCGCTCACCCGCGCCAGCTCGAGGCGCGCCAGGGCGATCTTCTCCCGCTCCGCCTGGAGTTCCAGCTCGGCCACCTCCACCTCGGAGGCCATCTCCTCCATTTCGTCGGGGCTGATGAACTGTTTCTTCGACAGGTCCTCGCCACGCCCATAGCGGGACTGGGCCCGCTTGAGCCGCACCTCCCGCGCCTCCAGCACGGCCCGCAGGTTCACCCGCGCCCTGGCCTCGGCCACCAGGGCGGCCTCCACTTCGGAATCCAGGGTGGCCACCACATCCCCCGCAGCCACCAGGTCACCCTTGTCCACCTTCACCTCTTTCAGCAGCCCCTCCACCGCGGTGCTCACGTTCACCACCTTGTAGGGTTCCATGACACAGGGATACTCGGCGGCAAAGGCCGTGCCCGCCATGAGGACGGGCAACACCGCCAGCATTTCCTTACATCGCATAATCGTTCTCCGCATCTATTCACGGTGCCTGGAGAAGGACAGGCTGTCCTCCAGGCGCTCGTCACTCTTTAACAGGTCCTGGCGCATCCCCGAATGGAGACGCTCCGCCCGGCGCTGGGTCCGCCGCAGGTAGCCGAAAGCGGCATGACGCAATCCCGGCAGCCAGGCCAGGCGCCCCAGCAGCCAGCGTGGGGCCCCGGACCCGAAGGTACGGGCCAGCTCGTCCTCCAGGGACAGGATGAGCTCGTAGCTTCCGGGATCCCCCTGGCGGGCGCAACGCCCGAACAGCTGGCGGTCGATACGCCGGGAATCGTGGAACTCGGTGGCGATGACATGAAGCCCGCCGGCCTCCTCCACCCCCTCCCCCAGCTTGATGTCCGTGCCCCGGCCCGCCATGTTGGTGGCCACCGTCACCCGCCCGGACCAACCGGCCTCGGCCACCACCGCCGCCTCCTCCTCGTCCTGGCGGGCGTTGAGCACACGATGGGGAATACCGGCCGCCGCCAGCACCGCCGCCAGGTCGTCGGAGGCCGCCACCGAGCGGGTGCCCACCAGCACCGGGCGACCGGCCGCGGTCTCCTGATGCACCCGCCGGGCCACGTACTGCCACTTGCGGGCGGTGGTGGGAAACACCCGGCGCCCCACGAGGTGGCGGCGCACCGGACGGTGGGTGGGCAGGCGCACCACCTCGAGGTCGTAGACGGACCACAACTCAGAGGCCAGCTCGCTGGCGGTGCCGGTCATGCCGGCCAGATGCAGATAGCGCCGGAAGAAGCGCTGATAGGTGCCCCGCGCCAGGGGCTCCCGCTGGCCCGTAACGGTGACACCCTCCTTGGTCTCGATCATCTGGTGCAGGCCCTGCTCCCAGGAGCGGTCGCCGAACACCCGGCCGGTGTATTCGTCGATGATCTGCACCTTGTCGTCCCGCACCAGGTAGTGCTCGTCGCGGCGATAGAGGTGCAGGGCCGACAGCCCCTGAGTCACCAGTTCCTCGCGCCGCCGCGGCCCCGTCCACACCCCCTCGGCGGGGGCCCGCTCGGCGAGGCGCTGCTTGCCCGGCGCCGTGAGCTCCACCTCCCGTTCCCGGGGGGTCACTCGGAAATCCCGCCCCACCTCGAGGCCCCGTGCCAGTTCCACGGCCAGGGAGTAGACCTGCTCGCGGCCGTCGCTGTTGGAGGGCCCGGAGATGATGAGGGGCGTGCGCGCCTCGTCCACCATCACGCTGTCGGCCTCGTCCACGATGGCGAAGTACAGGCCCCGCAGGAGGAGTCGCGAGGGCGCGGCGGCACCGCCGCTGATGCGCCCCACCCGTGCCCGCAGGCGGCTGCGCAGGCCGCCAAGGGCGATGCGGTCCTTGAGGTAGTCGAAGGCTACCTCTTTGTTGGTACCGTAGGTGATGTCGCAGGCGTAGGCGGCGCGCCGAGCCTCGGGGTCCATGCCCTGGAGCACCCGCCCGGTGGTGAGGCCGAGGGCCTCGAACACCGGCGCCATGGTCTCGGCGTCCCGCTCGGCCAGGTAATCGTTGACGGTGATGACGTGGACCGGCAGCCCCCCCAGGGCGGCAGTGGCGGCGGCCAGGGTGGCGGTGAGGGTCTTGCCCTCGCCGGTCTCCATCTCCGCCAGCCGCCCCGACAGCAGCACCCAGCCGCCCATGAGCTGGACATCGTAGTGGCGCAGGCCGAGGGTGCGCTGGGCCGCCTCCCGCACCAGGGCGAAGGCCGCGGCGGCCGGCTCGGCTTGCAGCCCCTCCCGGCGCAGGCGCTGTCCCACCGCCGCGGCCCGCGCCCGCAGACCCGCGCCATCCAGCGCCGCCACGCCCTCTGCCGCGGCCTCCACCAGGGCCGGGATGCGGCCCAGCGCCCTCCCCCCCGACCACAGGGTCCGGCCCAGCCGCCCCTGAAAGGCCCGCACGCCCTGCTCATACCAGTTCTCCCGGGGCAGCTCCCGCTCCGGGTAGGCGACCCCGCCATGGGCGCCGAGGGACAGGCTGCGCTCAGACATCGAACTGACTGAGGAAGAGCCGCCGCAGGCCCCGGTACCAGCGTCGGGCCACCGGTTCGGAGCCATGGTCGAAGCGTACGTGGACACGGCTGCCCAGGGTGTCCAGGGGGGCCTCGGGGGGCAGCGTCACCTCCACCTGGAACACCTTCACGAAGGGCGTGCGCCCCCCCTGATCCTGGGGATCCACGGGGATGGCGCCGCCACCGGTGGAGCCGAGGGCCGCGCTCGGAAGCTGGTCCACCGCCGAGGGCAGCAGGCGGCCCACCTCGGCCGGCCACACCCGGGCCATGTCCCCCACCAGGCGCACCGCCACCGCCTCCGTGGCCCGCCGCACCATGTCCACATCCTCCTCGAGGATGGCCACCTTCACCGTGATGCGCTGGGGGTTGACCACGAAGGCCACGTGCTCGCCCTGGCGCAGGTAGCGGCCCTCCAGGTCGTCGTAGTGGGGAATCACCAGGCGGCCGCCGGCGCCGCTCTTCAGCACCAGCTCATCCAGCTCGGTGCGCACCCGCAGCAGCTTGGCCTCGGCCTGGGCGATCTCCTCCCGGGTGATGGCCGCCTGCACCCGGTCGGTCTGGCGGAAATAGGTGTGGCGGGCCTTGAGGGCCGCCAGTTCGTATTCCAGCACCCGGGCCCGCACCGGCAACAGCGGGTCCTCGAGGCGCAGCAGGGGTTCGGCGGGCCGCACCGGCTGGCCCGGACGCGCCACCAGCTCGGCCACCACCCCGGAGGTACCGGCCCGCACCAGGGCCTCCTCCGGCACCCACAGCACCCCTTCGGCCATGGTGGCCAGGGGCACCGGCACCAGCCCCAACAGGCCCACCACCGCAGCCACGAAGCCGCCGCTGACGGCGAAGGCACGGCGCCGGGTGCGGCGCAGGCGGGGGCTCACGAACAGGTGTTTGATGCCCTTAAACAGCGGCAGCAGCAGCATGCTGAAGGTGGCCCAGATGGCCAGGATGACGCCGATGAGGAAGAACTGGCCGGCCACGAACACCACGATCACCGTGTAGATGAACATGCGGTAGAGGAACGACGCCACGGCGTAGAACAACAGCCAGGGGGCCTCCCCCGGTGCCGACACCGGCGATTCCAGGTTCTTGGCGCCGAAGCCGTAACGCTGGAGCAGGTAGAAGAAATAGCGGTTGCCGCGGGCCGCCAGATTGGGGATCTCGATGGCATCGGCGAGGATGTAGTAGGCATCGAAGCGCAACAGGGGATTGCCGTTGAACAGGATGGTGGACACCCCCGCGATGATCATCACGTTGTAGGCCAGGGTGCGCACCACCCCCGGCTCGGTGGTGGCCCACACCACCATGGCCAGGGCCGCCAGGGCCAGCTCCACCATCATGCCCGCGGCCCCCACCACCACGCGCCGGTAGCGTTCCCGGAAGGCCGTCGCGAAGGAGGCGTCCACGTAGGGCACGGGCATCAGCACCAGCAGCATGATGCCCATCTGATGGACCTCGCCCCCCCACACCTTCACCGCGAAGCCGTGGCCGAACTCGTGGATGAGCTTGACCACCGGGAAGGCCAGCCAGATGAGGAGCAGGTTCTGGGGGGTCAGCACCCGCTCGGTGACGTTCTCCGTGAGCTCGGGCCAGTGGAGCACCGCCAGGACGATGCCGGTGAGCAGCAGGGCCACCCACAGCACCCCCCCCAGCCAGCCGAACAGGGGTCGCATGTAGGGCCCGAGGGCGGCGAGGACAGGCTCCGGATCATAGAGGGGGATGCGGATGGCCAGGGGACTCTTGATGTTCTGGAGCCGGCGGTTGCGCAGGTTCTTATCGTGGCGGCGCAGCAGCTCCGCGATGTCCGGCGGCACGTCCGTCTGGAGCACGTCGGCGGAGTGGAGCTGGTAGAGGAGATGCATGGTCTCCCGCTGGGTGGGGGCATCGTCTCCCAGGGACTCGCATCCCGCCTCCCAGATCTCCGACATGGTACGGCTGCCGTCCATGAGCCCGATGAGGCGGTAGGCGGGGGGCGAGAAGCGGTGGAAGCGCCCGCTGCCGGGGTCCTGGAGCACGTACCAGAGCTGGCCGCGGTAGTGATGGCGATGGAGCTTGACGTGGGAGCGCAGGCGCGGCCGCAGGTCCGCCACCCGGTACCACGCGGCGTCGAACAGCGGCCCGCTCATGGCCGCGCCCGCGACGGCATCACGGCCACCATGCCCACAGCTTTAGGCGCACCCAGTCCACCATGCGCCGGGTCCAGATCCAGGCCAGGTGGCGCTCCCCCACCAGCACCTTGCCCACCCCCTGCATGCCGGGGCGCAGGGCGGCAGGGGTCTGGGCCAGATCCGCCTCCACCCGGAAGTAGTTACGACCCTCCGAGGGCGTGGATACGGGGGTGATGCGCTCCACGTCGAAGGCCAGGGAGCTTTCGGGCATGGCATTCAACACCAGATGGCCCGTGTGGCCCACCACGGTATCGGTGATGTCCTGCTCATCCACCTGCAGAATCAAGCGGTAGGCATCCAGGGGCGCGATCTCGAACAGCACCTCGCCGGGCTTCACCGGCGCCCCCAGGGACTGGCTGAGGTCCCCGGACACCACCACCCCGGCGAAGGGCGCCCGCAACCGGGTGCGGGCGAGTTGTTCGTCCAGCAGGGCGATCTGGGCCTCGGTCTGCTGGATCTGGGCCCCCAGTACATTCACCTGGGCGCGCTCCTTGTTGGCCACCGCCTCCCGCTGCTCGCGCACCAGCTGGGTGCGCTGGGTGGACAACCGCAGGCGCTCCAGCTTGAGGTCCTGGTCGTCCAGCACACAAAGCACCTGGTCCTCGTCCACCAGGTCGCCGGCACGCACCTCGGCGCTGCGGATGAAGCCCTCGAAGGGGGCCACCACCGACCGCTGCACGGCCCCCTCCACCACCGCGTCGGCGGTGACCCGGTAGTCGCCCTTGGCGAACACCAGGAACAGGGTCACCAGGGTGAGGACGAGGAGCAGCGACTTGCGCACCAGATGCCCGGGTCCGAACATGCGCACGAACTGTTCCCGCAGGGCGTGGGCCGCCTTGACCACGAGCCAGCGCTCCTCGTCCCGCTTGAGCACCAGCACCGGGCCCGCGATGGCGCCGGCGGTCTCGCAAAGCTCCATCTCCTCGGCGCTGAAGGGACGCCCCTCGGGACGCTCCAGGGTCATGGCCAGGGCGTACTCCCCGGACACCGGCACGGGCACCGTGGCCAGCTCGCCCTGGCCCTGTTGCAGGCCCGCCAGTTCGCGGTGGGCGCGGGTGGCGATGCGGCCGTCGCGGTCCGCCGGGTAGCGGATGACGGTCTCCTGGTCCACCGCCTCGTCCATGGTCTCCCCCAGCAGGCGCACCAGGTTGAGCTCCTGGCCGAAGGTGGCACTGTGGGAGATGGCCTGAATGCGGGTCTGGCCGTGGCGCCGGAAGCCGATGCTGGCGCGGTCACAATCCAGGCGGTGGGCGAGTTCGGTGACGAAGGCCGTGCACGCCCCCTGGAAGCGCTCCTCGTCCAGGGCTGAGGCCACCAGTTCCAGTACCGTAATGATCTGGTCGCGGTTCTGGACCTCGCCACCCTCGTTCTGGCGGCGGATGAGCACTTCCAGCCAGGCGATACCCCAGTGCAGTTGGCGCAGGTCGCGCTGGACCGCCTCGGGACCGCGGCCGAGCATATCCAGGGCGGCCACGCCATACATGGCCCCGGACACCATCACCGGGTAGGCGATGTGCAGGCCGGTGGGCGCCCGCCCGCCGTCTCCGGCGCCGGGATCCTGCATCACCACCGCCCGCCGCTCCCGCAGGGCCTGCTCGGCCACCCCCGTGAGGTAATTGAAGTCGACGCCCTCGTCCGGCCAGAAGGCCGAGGGCGTGTACTGGCCCGAATCCGGGTTGCCCAGTAACACCAGGGCGCCTGCCACGTCGGGGATCTGTCGGCACAGGATGCCGAGCCAGGCCCGGGTATAGGTGCGGGAGGTGGTGGCGCTGACGAAGCTGCTCCACAGCCCGTCCTGATCCGCGGCCGCCATGTCCACGGCCGCGACTTCCGCCGCCGCCACGGCGGCGCCGGGCAGATCGTCCAGGGGATGGTTCACAGGGTCATACCGGCAGACAGGGCGCCCGGCCCGAACAGGGGTGAAGGTGCCGGGAACGCAAAGGGGCTGCGCGCCGCGGGGCTGACGACCCGCGTCCGCGCAGCCCGGGGACTACGAGAGAATGGATCAGATACCGCCCTCGGAGGACAGTTTGCCGTAGCGGGACTCGTATTCCACCAGCAGCTTGTTGAGGCCATCGGCCATGCGCCTGGCGGCAAAGGGGCTGAGGATGATGCGGTTGGTGAGTTGGATCTCCATTTCCGTCTGGCCCCGCTCCCAAGCCTGGTTGATACCGAAATTGAGCACCACCTCTTCGCGGGTGCTGGTGACGCTGCATACGTTGGCGTAGCTGCTCTGCAGCTTGGAACTGTCCCAGCGGACCTTGGGGGTGGTGGCCTGGGGGGTCTTCTCTGCGGCAGCAGTTGCGTCGTTTTGGTTCGCCATGTTTTCCTCGATTTTACGGTTAAGTCATGAGTACGCCGGATGCCCCTCGCCGTCCCGCAGGGGACGGACCGGGGAGGCACCGGCGTGGGATCACCGATCGGTTAGACGGTGTCGTTACCGTCCTCGCTGGCGGTCAGCGAGATGCGGATATTTTGATTGGAATGGGCCGAATGGTCCAGGGACGCGAAGTCCGTCACCAGGGCCTCCACCCAATCCGCGGCGGCGGTCTGGGCAGTGGACTCCTCGGCCGCCTCCTGGGCCTGGACCTCCTGCTGCAGGCGCTCCCGCATCAGTTCACGGTTAATCTCCACCCGGGTCCGGGTCTGATCCGCGGCATCCCGCAGGCGCTCGATGCGCCTTTTCACGGAGGTGGTGCCCTGCTCGCCGTCACCGGTGTCGCCATCGCCGGTGGCGTCGACGGACAGGGTGGTGGTGTCGAGGGGCGCCTCGCCGGGGCGGACATCCAGTTCGAGAGGATCATCCGTGTCCGCGGAGGGCGCCGTCACGGGACGGAGCAGAGAAGTCCCGCCCCCCGAGCCGGAGTCTCCGCCATCGAAGCCGTTCTCCGTCACCTCGAGCAGCCCCGGGGGCTCGGTCGCCGGCGCTTCGCCGCTGCCCTCGGCCTCCTCCCCTGCCTCGTCCTGGCGCTCCTGATCATCGAGGGCGGCCTGGATCTCGGGGCGGATGGGGGTGAACACCGTGCGGGTCGTCTGGGGCTCCTGGGCCGCGATGACGAAGCTGTTGCCCACCAGGGCACCGGGCTCCACCACCACGCTGAAGAGCTGTGGTTCCTCCTCAACCGTCTCCACGGTGGACGTGCTCGCCACCCTCACGGGTGCCGTCGCCGGGTTGACGGAGACGGAGACCGTGGCCGGCGCCGAAACGGCCGTGCCGTCGCTGGCCTGGACCTCGAAGCTGTCCGGCCCGGTGTAACCGGCATCGGGGGTGTAGGTGAACCGCCCCGGCAGCACGCTGCTGAGGCTGACGGTACCGTGATCGGGACCGGCGGTCACGGTGTAGCTGAGGACGTCGCCATCCGCGTCCGTGGCGGATAGGGTGCCGTTCACCGAGGTGTCTTCCAGGATGGAGAGGCCCTGGCCCAGCATCACCGGGGCGTCGTTGACCGGCGCCACCTCGATGTTGATGGTGGTCTCTGGCGAATCGAAGAAGGCACCACTGGCCACGAAGGTGAAGCTGTCGGTGCCGTTGAAGTCCCCATCGGGGG
This sequence comes from Thiotrichales bacterium, assembly GCA_011389995.1. Taxonomy (GTDB): domain Bacteria; phylum Pseudomonadota; class Gammaproteobacteria; order JAABTG01; family JAABTG01; genus JAABTG01. The sequence goes on along the minus strand of JAABTG010000112.1, from coordinate 698 downwards.
TGTAGCGGAAGGTGCCGGCGGCGGCATCCAGCAGGTCCAGGGTACCGTTAACCGGACCCTCCATAATGGTGAAGGTCAGGGGACCGCCATCCACGTCGTCGGCGGTCAATTGCCCCTCGAGGACACCATCCTCATCCATGGCGAAGTCATGGCCCGAGGCGGTGGGCACCATGGAAGTGGGCGGCAGTTCCACGCGGTCGAAGCCGAAGGCCTCCTGCAGCAGGATGCCGGTGTCGAACACGTTGGCCATGCCGTCGCCGTTGATGTCCGCCAGTACCAGGGGGTCTACCTGGGGCAACAGGGCGAGGCCGGCCGTGGGGTTGGCCAGGTAACCCAGCACCCGGGTCACGTCGACGGGGGAATACTCGCCGTTGCCCGAGGCGTCTCCCGGATACATGGCCAGATGCACGGCGTCGTCGTCCAGGGCCCCCATGGCACCGCCGTTGATCTCCACGTCGGCCACGTCGATGAACTGATGGGCGCCGTAGGAGGCATCCTTAGGCACGTAGGCCTCGAGTTGCACCAGGTCCACGGCCCCGGCACCGAGGGCGCTGCCCAGGGTGAGGGTGACCGTCAACTGCCCGGGGCCGGCCGCCGTGGTGGCGACAGTGCTGCCAGCGGGCAGGGCGCCACCGCCATGCACATCCTGGATCACCAGCAGGGCGGGGTCGTAGTTGAGGGTGAAGGACACCGTCTCC
>JAABTG010000111.1 GCA_011389995.1 Thiotrichales bacterium | reverse complement strand
AGGCCCGCCACTACAGCAGCGCCCTGGTGGACCGTCTCCATGGCCTGGTGCTGGAGGGGCATCAGCGTTTCTACGGTGCCCGCCGGCCCCTGGGGCGGCCGTTGCTGGACTTCCTCGGCCGCGGCTACCCGCGCCTGGTGCGCCGCGAATGGCCTTTCGTCCTGGTGTCGGCCCTGTGCTTCCTGGGGCCGTTGCTCATATTGCTGGCGGCGCTGCAGGTGCGCCCGGAACTGGTGTATACGGTCATGGACGGCGAGGAGGTGCGGCGCATGGAGGCCATGTACAGTCCGGGCCGACACGCCCGGGTGGGACGGGCCCGGGGCGCCGACAGCGACGTGATGATGTTCGGTTTCTATCTGCGCAACAACACCGCCATCGGTTTTCGCACCTTCGCCGGCGGCCTGCCCGCCGGCCTCGGTACCGTGTTCTTCCTGGCCTACAACGGCGTCCATATCGGGGCGGTGGCGGGCCATCTCACGGCCATCGGCTACATCTCCACCTTCTGGGGCTTCGTCGCCGGCCACAGCGCCTTCGAGCTCACCGCCATCGTGCTCTCGGGGGCGGCGGGCCTGCGCCTCGGCTGGGCCCTGGTGGCACCCGGGCCGCGTACCCGCCTGCGGGCGCTGCGGGAGGACGCGGTGGTGGGGGTGCACCTTATCTACGGCGCCGCCCTGCTGTTCCTGGCGGCGGCCTTCGTGGAGGCCTTCTGGTCCCCCCTCCCGGGCCCGGCCCCGGTGGTCAAGTACGGCGTGGGCGTGGCCCTGTGGCTGCTGCTCATGGCCTACCTCCTGCTCGCGGGCCGGGACCGTGCGCCTCGCTGACATCGCCGTCACCCTGCGTCCGCGCTCGCCCTGGGAGGCCAGCGATCTGGGCCTGGCCATGACCCAGGCCTGGTGGCGTGCCGTCTATCCGCCCTTCCTGCTGCTGGTGCTGGGGACCTATGGCGTCGTCAGCCTGCTGCTGTGGTCCTCCCCCGCCTGGGTGGCGCTGGTGATGTGGTGGCTCAAACCCCTGTTCGACCGCCTGCTGCTTCATGTCTACAGTCAGGGGCTGTTCGGCGCCCTGCCCGACACCCGCCAGACCCTGAGGGCCCTGCCCGGCCTCCTGGGTCATGGGCTGGGGCTGCAGCTGACGGTGTTGCGTTTCGACACCATTCGTTCCTTCCGTACCCCCATCATGCAGCTGGAGGGGCTGCCCGGCCGGGACCGGGCGCACCGCCTGCGCGCCCTCGCCCGGCGCGGGCGCAGTCACGCCGCCGCTCTCACCCTGGTATGCCTGCATATGGAGGTGATCCTGGTGACCGGTGCGGTGGCGGTGGCGGTGCTCATGGTGCCCGCGGGGATGGATCTGGATGTCATCGGGCGCCTCGGCCAGGCCACCGGTCCCGAGGTGCTGCTGTGGAACCTGCTGCTGATGACGGGCTTCCTCATCGTGGAGCCCTTCTATGTGGCCGCCGGCTTTGCCCTCTACCTCAACCGGCGTACCGAACTGGAGGGCTGGGACCTCGAACTGCGGCTGCGGGGCATCGCCCGTCGCCTGGCGGGACTCCCAGGTTCCGCCGCTCTGCTGCTGGTCCTGGTGCTGGCGCCGCCGCCTCCGGCCTGGGCGGGGGCCGCCGATGTCGCCGTGAACGACGCCCGGCGGCCCGGCGGCGAGGCGGCGGAGGTGGTCGCCGAGGTACTGGCCCATGAGGATTTCGACACCACCCGTACCTTCACCATCTGGCGCTGGCGGGGCGAGTCGACGGCGGACGAAGGCACCACGGAGAGGGACGGCATCCCCTCCTGGGTGCTGTGGCTGGCCCGCGCCACCGAGGGTCTGGCGTGGGGGGCGGCGGCGGCCCTGGTGTTGGCGGCCCTCTACTACGGCCGGCGCTGGTTGCCGCGGGTGGGACGGGGTGGTGGCCAGGAGGTCGCGCCGGCCGCGCCACGCTTCGTGGACGGCAAAGGGGAGGCCCCTTTGCCGGCGGACATCCCGGCCGCGGCCCGGGGACTGTGGGCGGCGGGCAGTCGGCGCGCCGCCCTGTCTCTGCTCTACCGCGGTTGCCTCGCCGTCCCCGCCGCCGGGGTCCGGGACAGTGCCACCGAGGACGAGGCGCTGCGGGACCTGCAACAGCGCCTGCCCGCCCACCAGTATGCCTATGTGGCCCGCGTCACCCGGTTGTGGCTGGCCGTCGCCTACGCCCGCCGGATGCCTGCGGAGGCACAGTTCGAGGAGTTGCTGCGGGACTGGCCGGCGGCATCCGGAGGGGTGTCATGAAGTCGAGAGTCATGGCCTGGGGGGTGGTGCTGGTGGTGTCCCTCGGTGTCCTGGGGTTGTGGCTCTACAACCAGGGCGAGTGGGTCGACGTCGAGGTGGACACGGGACTGCGGGGGGAGGCGGCCGGTAACCCGTATCTGGCGGCCACCCGCCTGTTGGACCGCATGGGGGTGCCGGCGCGCCGGTTGCCTGCCCATCCCTGGGAACAGGGGCCGCCCGCGACGGTGGATGTGCTGGTGCTCGCGGGCCCCCGCCACGGCCTCGCCGGGCCGCTGCTGGGTCCGTTGCTGGACTGGGTGTCCGCCGGCGGCCATCTGGTGGTGCCGGCCGCGGCGGGCGCCGGCGACGACCCCTTACTGGCGGCCCTCGGTCTCGACGCCCGCCATGACCTCGACAGCGGGGTGCCTGGGGCCGTCTCCGTGGCCCTGGAGGGGGTGGTGCTGGAGGCGGCGTTCCCGGGCTCCACCCGCCTCGCCGGCGGCGCCGGTTACCGCACCCTGGCGGCGGACGCCCACGGCCCACTGGTGCTGCGGGGTCCCATGGGCCGGGGGCGGGTGACGGCCCTGGCGACCCTCGGCCCCTTCACCAACCGGCGGCTGGGGCGCCATGATCACGCCGAGCTGCTGGTACGCCTGCTGGCCCCTGGGGGGACGGCGCCCCGGGTGGCCCTCGCCGGGGATGCCGGGATGCCGGGCCTGGCGACATGGTTGTGGCGCCGCATCCCCGAGGCCCTGCTCTCCCTCGCCCTCCTGGGCGTGCTTTTCCTGTGGTGGCGGGGTTACCGTTTCGGGCGCCTCGCCGGGCCGCCCCAGGCGGCGCGGCGCAGCCTGCTGGAGCACATCGAGGCGGCGGGCTGGTTCCTGTGGCGTCGCGGACGCGCCGATGGTCTGCTGGAGGCCGGGCGCCGCGCCCTGGTGGCCCGCGCGGCCGTCCGGACGGGGGCGTTGGGCCGCCGTTCCCATGCCGAGCAGGTACACCTGATCGCCCGCATGAGCGGCCTGCCGGAGGGGCGGGTGGCCGCGGCCCTCGAGCCCCTCCGGCATCCCACCCCCCGCGAGTTCTTGGCGCGGGTCGCCGATCTGGAAGCCATAAGGAAAAAATTATGAACGAGCAAGAGGAAGCCCATGCCCCCCTGTCGGGTGCCGCGCTGGAGGAGGCCGGGGCCATCGCCCAGGGCCTGCGGCAGGCGGTGGGACAGGCGGTGGTGGGTCAGAGCGCAGTGGTGGATATGCTCCTCACCGCCCTCCTGGCGGCCGGTCACGTGCTGCTGGAGGGGGTGCCGGGGTTGGGCAAGACCCTGCTGGCACGGGCCCTGGCCAAGTCCTACGAGGGGGCCTTCGCGCGCATCCAGTTCACCCCCGACCTGATGCCCACGGACATCACCGGCCATGTGCTCTACGACATGAAGAACGAGCGCTTCACCGTGCGCAAGGGCCCGGCCTTCACCAGCCTGCTGCTGGCGGACGAGATCAACCGCGCCCCCGCCAAGACCCAGTCCGCCCTGCTGGAGGTGATGCAGGAGCAGCAGGTGAGCATCGAGGGTCAGGCCATGGCGGTGCCCCGGCCCTTCATGACCATCGCCACCCAGAACCCCATCGAGCAGGAGGGCACCTACCCCCTGCCCGAGGCCCAGGTGGACCGTTTCCTGTTGAAGCTGCGCATCGACTATCCCTCGGAGGCGGAGGAGTCGCGCATGGTGCGGGCGGTCACGGGGGCCCGCGTGGGCGACCAGCTGGATGTGTCGCGGGTGCCCCGGGTCATCGACCCGGATACCGTGATCCGCCTCCAGCAGGCGTCGGCCCGGGTGCGGGTAGACGACGCCGTCCATGATTACGGGGTACGCCTGGTGCGGGCGACCCGCGACTGGCCGGGGGTGCGCATCGGCGCCGGGCCCCGGGGCGGCATCGCCCTGGTGCGCACGGCCCGCGCCCGCGCCCTCATGGACGGCCGGGGCTACGCGGTACCCGACGATATCAAGGCGATACTGCCGGCGGTGCTGCGCCACCGTATCCTGCTGGCCCCGGAGCTGGAACTGGAGGGCCGGGAAGCGGACGACGTACTGGAGGCCATCATGGCCCGCGTCGAGGCCCCCCGCACGTGATACCGACGCCCCGCCTGCTGGCCCTGGTGGCCCTCGCCGCCGTGGTGGGCCTGCTGTTGCCCCTGCATCAGGTGCCGACGGGGCTGTGGGCGGGCTGGATGGGCCTGGTGGTGCTGGCCGCGGCGGCAGACGCCCTGGGCCTGGCCTGGGAGGTGCCCCTCGCGGTAGAGCGCCGGGTGGCGGGCTCCCTGTCCCTGGGGGTCTTCAGCACGGTCACCCTGCGGGTCTACAACGGGGCCCGGCGGGCCTGCGCGGTGGATATCACGGACCATGCCCCCGCCGCCATGGAGACCCGGGGTCTGCCCCGCCGCCTGCGGGTCGCGCCCGGGGGCTGGACGGCGGTGGACTACCAGTGCCGCCCGCGGGTGCGGGGCGAGCACGTCTTCGCCATGGTGCAGCTGAAGAAGGCCTCGCCCCTCGGCCTGTGGCAGGGCACCCGCCGCGTGGGTCACGAATCCGTGGTGCGGGTGTATCCCGACTTCGCCGCCCTCGGCCCCTATGCCCTGTATGCCCTGGATCAGAAGTTGTCGGTGTTCGGGGCCCTCAAGCGCCGACGCCGCGGCGAGGGCTCGGAATTCCACCAGCTGCGCGAGTTCCGCCAGGGCGACGCCCTGCGTCAGATCGACTGGCGGGCCACCGCCCGCACGCGCCGCCTCATCTCCCGGGAGTACCAGGACGAGAGGGACCAGACCCTGCTGTTCCTGCTGGATTGCGGGCGCCGCATGCGCACCCGGGACGGTGCCCTGTCCCATTTCGACCAGGCCCTGAACGCCATGCTGCTCATGAGCTATGTGGCCCTGCGCAAGGGCGACGCCGTGGGGGTGGCCAGCTTCGGCGGCGAGGCCCGCTGGCTGGCCCCCCGCAAGGGCGGGGCCACCCTCACGCTGCTGCTCCATACTTTGTATGATCTGCAGCCCACCCTCACGGTGGCCGACTACGTGACGGCGGCCACCGACCTCATGGCACGCCAGCGCAAGCGCGCCCTGGTGGTGCTGGTGACCAATATCCACGGCGAGGAACAGGAGGAGTTGCGCCAGGCCGTGGCGCTGCTGCGCCGCCGCCATCTGGTGGTGGTCACGAGCCTGCGGGAGATGGTGCTGGACGAGGTCATGGACGCCCCGGTGGCGACCCTGCCGGACGCCCTGCGGGTGTGCGCGGCCCATGACTATGTGGCCGAGCGTGACCATGGCCTGGGGATGCTGAGACGGGCCGGCGTGCCGGTGGTGGACGTGACACCGCCCAGGCTGCCGGTGGCCCTGGTGAATGCCTACCTGGCCATCAAGGCCGGCGGCAGGCTGTAACTTTTGCCCGGCATGGCGGTCCACTCGTAATGGCGCGGTTCGGCGCCGGATGTGGCGTGCCGACCACGGGGTGACAGGCGATGGGCCATCTCCGCCGGCACTGCCCGTCCCCCCTTAACCAATTCCAGGACCTCACGGAGCCATCGGCTTCGGCGGACAGGGTATGCAACAGAGGCTGATGTGAAGGCGATGACACGAGCATGGTTTGGCATCACCCTGTGGGCGGCATGGGCCGGCGTGGCGGCGGCGCCTCCTATCATCCCGGCCTCCTCACCGCCCCCCACCCCGGTCATCGTCTCCGCGGTGCAGGAGGCCCCCTTCGAGGACCGCATCGAGGCCCTCGGCACCCTCGGGGCCAACGAGTCGGTGGCCCTCACGGCCGCCGTCACCGAGAAGGTGGGGGCCCTGCACTTCGACGACGGCGATCGCGTGGGCCGGGACCAGCTGTTGGTGGAGCTGGTGAATGGCGAACAGCGGGCGCAACTGCTGGAGGCCCGGGCCCTCGCCGGCGAGGCCGAGCGCCAGTATCGGCGGGTGCGCTCCCTGGTGGACCAGGGTACCGCCGCCGAATCCCTGCTGGACGAGCGCCTGCGGGAATGGGAGACCGCCCGCGCCCGGGTGGCGGCCATCGAGTCGCGCCTCGCCAATCGCCTGGTGAAGGCGCCCTTCGCCGGGGTGGTGGGGCTGCGCAACATCAGCGTGGGGGCCCTGGTGGAGCCGGGGGACCTCATCACCACCCTGGACGACGTGTCCGTCATGAAGCTGGACCTGGCGGTGCCCAGCATCTATCTGGCGAGCCTCGCCCCCGGCCTCGGCGTGGACGCCGTGACCGATGCCTACGGCGAGCGCGGTTTCAGCGGCGAGGTGCACGCCATCGACAGCCGGGTGGACCCCGTCACCCGCTCGGTGGTGGTGCGGGTGCTGCTGGACAATGCGGAAGGCCTGCTCAAGCCCGGCATGCTCATGCAGGTGACCCTGCGCAAGAACCCCCGCCTCACCCTGGTGATCCCCGAAGGGGCCCTGATGCCGGTGGGTCGCGACCAGTTCGTGCTGGTGGCGGTGCCCGCCGGGGACGGCCATCGGGCCCAGCGCCGGGCGGTGCGCATCGGCTCCCGCCGGGCCGGCGAGGTGGAGGTGCTGGAGGGCCTGGTGGCGGGGGAACTGGTGATCACCCACGGCACCATGCGCGCCCGTCCCGGGCAACCGGTGACGGTGCGCGCGGTGGATGACGGCTCCCGCAGCCTGGCGGAGCTGTTGGGGGACGGCACCGCCGGGACCTCGCCATGATCCTCTCCGATGTGTCGGTCACCCGGCCGGTGTTCGCCGCCGTCATGTCCCTGCTGCTCTTCGCCTTCGGGCTGCTGGCCTTCGACCGCCTGCCGTTGCGGGAATATCCCGACATCGATCCCCCGGTGGTGTCCGTGGAGACCGTCTACCGCGGGGCCGCCGCCAACGTGGTGGAGAGCCGCGTCACCCAGGTCATCGAGGACCGCATCGCCGGCGTGGAGGGCATCGAGTACACGGAGTCGGTGAGCGAGGACGGGCGCTCCGCCATCACCGTGCGTTTTCGCATCGATCGCGATATCGACGGCGCCGCCAACGACATCCGCGACCGGGTGGCGGCGGTCATGGACGAGCTGCCGGACGAGGCCGAGCCGCCGGAGATCACCAAGGTGGACAGCAACGAGGACGTGATCATGTGGCTCAACCTCGTGAGCGACCGCATGACCGTGCCGGAGCTGTCGGACTACGCCCGCCGCTACCTGGTGGACCGCTTCTCGGTGCTGGACGGAGTGGCCCGGGTACGGGTGGGCGGGGCCCAGACCTTCGCCATGCGCATCTGGCTGGACCGCAAGGCCCTGGCGGCCCGCAACCTGGCGGTGAGCGATGTGGAGGAGGCCCTGCGGGCCGAGAATCTGGAGTTGCCCGCCGGCAGCCTGGATTCCGTGGACCGCCAGTTCACGGTGCGGGTGGCGCGCTCCTTCCAGAGTGCCGACGACTTCGCCCGCCTGGTGCTGGCCCAGGGGGACGACGGCTACCTGGTGCGCCTGGCCGACGTGGCGCGGGTGGAGAAGGGGGCGGAGGAGACCCGTACCTTCTTCCGCGGCAACGGCGTGCCCATGGTGGGCATCGGCATCATCAAGCAGTCCACCGCCAACACCATCGCCGTGGCCGCGGCCGCCCGGGCGGAGGCCGAACGCATCCGCCCGGCCCTGCCTGCCGGCATGGAGATCAAGCAGAGCTTCGACAGCTCGGTGTTCGTCAAGGGGGCCATCCGCGAGGTCTACAAGACCCTCGGCATCGCCGTGGTGCTGGTGGTGACGGTGATCTTCCTGTTCCTGGGCAGCGTCCGCGCCACCCTGGTGCCGGCGGTGACGGTGCCGGTATCCCTGGTGGCCACCTGCCTGGTGCTGCTGTGGCTGGGCTTCTCCATCAACATCCTCACCCTGCTGGCCCTGGTGCTGGCCATCGGCCTGGTGGTGGACGACTCCATCGTGGTGCTGGAGAACATCCACCGCCGCATGGAGGAATACGGCGAGACCCGTCTGGTGGCGGCCTACCGCGGCACCCGCCAGGTGGCCTTCGCGGTCATCGCCACCACCATCGTGCTGGTGGCGGTGTTCGTGCCCATCGCCTTCCTCGAGGGGGACGTGGGCCGCCTGTTCTCCGAGTTCGCCCTCACCATGGCCGCGGCGGTGGGCTTTTCCAGCTTCGTCGCCCTCTCCCTGGCCCCCATGCTGGCCTCCCAGATCCTGCCGCGGCACACCGGCCGGGCGAGCCTGGCCCACGGCGTGGACGCGGGCTTCGGCCGCCTGCGGGACGGCTATCTGGCGGTGCTGCGGGGCGCCCTCGCCCGCAAGTGGCTGGTGGGGCTGGTGTTCCTGGGGATCCTCGGCGGTGCCCACTGGCTGTTGAACGCCATCCCCGACGAATACGCCCCCAAGGAGGACCGCGGTGCCTTCTTCGTGCTGGTGAACGGGCCCGAGGGGGCGTCCTACGCCTACATGAAGGAATACATGGACGAGATCGAGGCGCGCCTCATGCCCCTGGTGGAGGCCGGCGAGATCACCCGCCTGCTGGTGCGCGCACCCCGCACCTTCAGCACCCTGCAGATATTCAACAGCGGCATCGTCATCAATGTGCTCAACGACTGGAATGCCCGGCGCTCGGCCTGGGAGATCATGGAGGACGTGCGGGCCCGGCTGGCCGATCTGAGCGGCGTGCGGGCCTTCCCGGTGATGCGCCAGGGTTTCGGCGCGCGCATCCAGAAGCCGGTGCAGTTCGTCATCGGCGGCGGCAGCTACCAGGAGCTGGTGGCGTGGCGGGACATCCTGCTGGGTCACATCGAGAAATCGAACCCCGGGCTCACGGGGGTGGACTGGGACTACAAGGAGACCAAGCCCCAGCTCCAGGTGCGGGTGGACTACGACCGCGCCTCGGATCTCGGCGTGACGGTGGGCGAGATCGGCCGCACCCTGGAGACCATGCTGGGGTCGCGGCGGGTCACCACCTTCCTGGAAGACGGTGAGGAATACGACGTCATCCTCGAGGGCGAGCGCGCCGATCAGCGCTCCGCCGCCGACCTCGACAACCTCTACGTGCGCTCGGAGCGCAGCGGCCGGCTCATCCCCCTGGCCAGCGTGGTGGGGCTGGAGGAGCTGGCGGACTCGGTCAAGCTCAACCGCTACAACCGGGTGCGCGCCATCACCATCGAGGCCAACCTGGAGGACGGCCTGGTGCTGGGGGATGCCCTGGCCCACCTGGAGGGCCTGGTGCGCGACCATCTGCCGGGCCAGGTGATCATCGACTACAAGGGCCAGTCCCGGGACTTCAAGGCGGCCGATCAGTCCATCCTGTTCGTGCTGGTACTGGGGGCGGCGGTGGTCTTCCTGGTGCTGGCGGCCCAGTTCGAGAGCTGGCTCCATCCCCTGGTGATCATGCTCACGGTGCCCCTGGCCATGGCCGGGGCCCTGCTGGGGCTCTACCTGAGCGGCCAGACCCTCAACCTCTACAGCCAGATCGGCCTCATCATGCTGGTGGGCCTGGCGGCCAAGAACGGTATCCTCATCGTCGAGTTCGCCAACCAGTTGCGGGACGATGGCCTCGAGTTCCACGCCGCCCTGACGGAGGCCTGCCGGGTGCGTTTCCGTCCCATCGTCATGACCGGCATCACCACCGCGGCGGGCTCCCTGCCCCTGCTGTTGTCTTCCGGTGCCGGCCAGGAGGTGCGCACGGTCATCGGCACGGTGATCCTCTACGGCGCCCTCGCCGCCACCCTGTTCACCCTGTTCATCGTGCCCGTGGCCTACCAACTGCTGGCCCGCCATACTGGTTCGCCCAAGGCCCTGGCGCGGCGCCTGGAAGCGGAGCAGGAGCAGGCGGCGGCCTGATTTGTTAGGGTTAATAAATGTTCTGCAACCAGGCCCCATCCATGACCTACATCAAAACGACTGCGGCGATGCTCGCCGCCGTGAGCCTCCTCGTCGTTACCGGCTGTGCCACGGACGACCCCAACCGGCGCGCCAAGATAGGCGCCGCCACCGGTGCCGTGGCGGGGGCGGTGCTCGGCCACCAGCTGGACGACTCCGCCGGGCGCTGGGTGGGCGCCGCGGCGGGGGCCCTGGCGGGTGCCGCCGTGGGCAACTATATGGACGACCAGCAACAGGACTTCGAGACGGCCCTGGCCGAGGAGCGCGCGGCCCATGAGATGGAAGTCCAGCGTTTGCGCGACGACACCCTGAAGCTGACCCTGGATTCCGAGGTCTCCTTCGATTTCGACCGCGCCTCCATCAAGCCCGCCTTCCGGCCCTCCCTGGACAAGCTGGCCCGGGTCATCAACGAGTACGAGCGCACCGTGGTGCACGTGGTGGGTCACACCGACAGCGTCGGCCCGGAGGACTACAACCGTCGCCTGTCGGAGCGCCGGGCCGAGAGCGTGGCGGACTACCTGGTGGCCAATGGCGTACCCCCCGGCCGGCTGCGCACCGAGGGCCGGGGCGAGAGTGAACCGCGGGCCACCAACGACACCGAGGCCGGCCGCCAGCTGAACCGGCGGGTGGAGATCTTCGTAAAACCCATCGTCGAGGGGCGCGAGGAGCGGGCCTTCGAATCGCCCCGTTACTGACTCCCGTGGGCCCCGGCGGCGCGCCCTGTCAGGCCCGTTTGAAACCCATGTAACGCCGCTGGAAGGCGGCCTTGTGCTGCCGCCGAAAGGCCTCCGGGTCCCATTCCCGGGGCTCGAGGCGGTCCCTGAAGGCCTCCTTGGTCACGTAGGTGAAGGCACGCCGATGGGTGCCGTCCGTCAGGGTCACCCTGACCCGCACCCGCTTGTACATCTCGCCCTCGAAGCGGTCGAGACGCACCAGGCCGCGCCGGCCGATGCCGGTGTACACCAGCCCCTCCACCGTATCCCCGGGGGCCGCGATGAGGCCGGGGTAGGGTGCGCCCCGCAGGGCGAGGCGGCGATGGTCATGGAGGGTGGCGGCGGCCAGGGGGCGACAGGGGCCGGCGACGGCGTCCATGATGTCGGTCCACATGAGGGTGCCGTAGACGAACAGTTCGGTCATGGGCCCAGTCTAGATGGCCCTTGCCCACCACGCATCCCGGCACCGCGGCGGGCCGCCCGGGTTCGGATCCCGTTTGCGCGCGGCGCGCCTGGAGTGAGGGGGCGTGGTGAAGGCGCGGCCAGGGCCTGCGGGCGCGTACCATCGACATCCTGCGGGAGAGGATTTATGAGTGAGGCAACGAAGACGGCGGTGGCCCGCCAGCGCATGCTGCTCCAGGGGCGGTTGGCCACGGCCCTGGCGCGCCTGGTGGCGCCCTGCGCCGAAGTGTGGGGCGAGCGGGAGGCGCTGGAGGGGTTGCTGTTGGAGTCCCTGGCCATCCTGCCTTCCTGCAAGTACCTCTACGTGCTCGACCATGGGGCCCGACAGGTCACCGGCAACGTATCCCCCGAGGGGGCGTTTGCGGACCAGGCCGGGCGTGACCGCAGCGCCCGGCCCTACATGGCCGAGGCCCTGGGGGGTATGGATTTCTCCATGTCGTCGGCCTACATCAGCCGTAACCGGCGGCGTCCCACCCTGACGGCGGTACAGCGCCTGGCGGCGGCGGACGGCACCCTGCTGGGGTTTCTGGGGGCGGACTTCGACCTGCGGGAGCTGCCCCTGACCCGGGAGCTCTACCAGCAGCCGGACCAGTGGATGCAACTGAAGGGCGACCCGGCCATCCGCGGCGGCCTGTTCAATCAGCAGCGGGTGGAGAGCCTGATGGATGGGCGTATGGACGAGGTCCTGGACCTGGTGACCGAACTGGTGGCGGCCCACGGCGTGTTCCACGGCAAGCTGCACTTCTCCAGCTCCCGGGCCACCCTGTGGTTGCGGGACGACCCCTTCCGCTACCGCCTGCTGGATTTCGAGGACCTCACGGATCCGGGGATCTGCCTCGCCTATCCCCAGCGCGCCTATCCGGAGGAGGCGGTGCTCTCCCTGGCCGAGGTGGGGGAGGTCTTCCGTACCTTCCGCGAGCTGCGCTTCATGGACGAGACCATCTACCTGCGCTCCGGCTCCCTCAATATCTTCAACGGTATGGTCGGCCTCAACTTTTCCTGCGACGGCTCCCACTACATGGGCTGGCAGGAATTCCTGGGCAAACGCCTGGCCTTCTGGCTGGGGGCCGGTGCCACCTGTGTGGTTGAGGGGGCAAGTCCCGCAAAGGGCTAGCCGGCCCGGTGTCCCTGCCGGCGGGGATGTTCAAGCGGGTGCGGCGGGAAGGGGCGTGCGAGGCGCGCCAGGGCGGACGAACGACGCCGGCAGGCGCACCGCGAAGCAGCGGCAACGGCATGATTGCTGCCGGGACGGGACCCTAGGCCTCGCATTCGAGGGGGGCTGTCTCCGGATCCGTTGCAGGAGCGATCACCACGCGGTCGCGGCCCTGGCGCTTGGCGGTGTACAGGGCATCGTCGGCACTCCCCACGAGGCGCTGTTCCTCTTCGGCATCCACCTCCGGGAAGGAGGCCACGCCGATACTGAGGGTGACATGGAAGGCCTGGTCGGCGTCCGTGAACGCCGTCTCCCTCACCCGCCGGGCGATGCGCTCGGCGATGTGACGACAATCACCGACGGAACCACCGGGCAGGATGACCATGAGTTCCTCGCCGCCGTAGCGCACCAGCACGTCGCCGTCCCGCAGGGCCTGGCGCATGGTCTGGGTGACGGTGGTGAGGACGCGGTCCCCCACCAGGTGGCCATAGGTGTCGTTGACGGTCTTGAAGTGATCGATGTCGGCCATCAGCACCCCCACCGGGGTCTTGGCCCGCACCGCGCGCCTGAACTCCTCCCGCAGGCGTGACATACCGAAGCGCCGGTTGTAGGCCCCGGTAAGGGCGTCCAGGGCCGCCAGGCGTTTCATGTCGTGGTGGGCCAGGGCATTGTTCAGGGCCAGGCCGAAGCTCTGCCGGAATACGTCCAGCAGCTTGCGGGCATCCTGGGAGAAGGGCTGGGCGGTGGCCAGCACCACCACCCCGAGGGGCGAGCTCTTGAAGCTGACGGGGGTCATGTAGGCCTCCAGGGGGGCGAATTCCGCCAGCAAGGCCTCGAGTTTCAAAGTCGGGGGGTAATACAGGGTGACGGTCTCGCCACTGCGTATGGCGCGGCGGATATGGTCGCTGTGGGCCAGGGTGGAGGAGTCCACCAGGCCGTGGCTGGCCACCACCTCCAGCTCGCCGCCCTGGTTGATGAGCACGGCCCCGGCCCCCGCGCCGGTGTGGCGCATGAGCTGGTCCAGGGCCAGGGCGGCCAGGGCGCCCACATCGAGCTCACTGGACAGCACCCGGGAAAAGTCACTGACGGCAGACTCCACCTCGTAGGAGCGGAACATGGCCGCCACCAGGCCGTTGAAGGCCTCGGCCGCCTCCCCGAGCTCGTCCCTGGAGTCCACGGTGACCAGGCATTGCTCCAGGGTGCAGGCTTGGCGTTCATCGTCGTAGGTGCCGCGGCGGATGGCGTCCGCCACCACGTGCATGCGCTGGGCCAGCAGCCGCAGGCGCGGTCGCACCACGAGGCGGGCGAGGAGGAAATTGAGGCCGCCCGCGGTGATGCCGGCGCCGATGGTGGCGAGGTAGAAACGCAGGTTGAGGGCATGCTCCGGGCGGATGCCCAACATCAGGGCGAACAGGGGGAAGGTGGCGCCGATGAGCAGACCGAAGGCCACCATCCATATGGCCAGGTCGCGGAAGAGCGTCTTGGTGAGTCGCGGCATGAGGACCCGTTGCCTCCCTGGGAGCCTTGTTCCTATGGGACGATACAAGGGATAGCGGCGTCCCGGCCGGCGGGTTTAATGGGGCCTGTCGGCGGGCCACACCTTCGCCGGCCATGGCCACGCCGGCCGGGGGGCCGTCAGCCCGCCGGAGGCTGACGCAATTCTTCCACCTTGGCCGCCAGGTTCTCCAGCAGCCCGTCTATGCCGTCGCGGCTGATGGTGCTGCCGAAGGAGCCGCGGTAGTTGTTCACCAGGCTCACGCCCTCCACGGTGACATCGTAGATCTGCCACTGGCCGTCGTTGTCCCGCAGGCGATAGGAGACGGGGATGGCCTTGTCGCCCGAGACGATGCGGGTGGACACGGAGGCCTTGGCCTTGCCTTTCATGCGGGTGTCCTCGATCTCGACCACTTCGTCCGTATAGTCCTCCAGGCCCGCCATGTAGGTGTGCAGCAGGAGTTCGGGGAACAGCTCGGTGAAGCGCTCCTGCTGGGCGGGGGAGGCATCACGCCAGTTGCGGGCCAGCACACTGCGGGACATGGTGAGGAAATCGAAGCGTTCATGCATGAGACGACGGATGCTGTCGATGCGCTGGTCGCGCTCCAGGGAGTCGTCGGCGAGCACCTCGATGACGGCGTCAACGGTGGTGCGGATGACCTCCCGGGGTCCGTCGCCGGCCCATGCCGGGCCGCTGCCGAGGAGCAGGAGGGCGACGAGGCCGAGACGGCGGATGAAGGGGGTGGCGAAGGCTGTCATAGTGGTCTTCCGTAGGGGTGGGTGGATGGTTACGGCAGGATTACTTGGTCTCGAAGATGTATTTGCTGATGAGTTCCTCGAGACTGACCGAGGCCTCGGTCTCCACGATCTCGTCGCCGGGACCGAGGATATCCGGCGACCCGCCGGGGGTGATCTTGACGAACTTGCTGCCGATGATGCCGGTACTGCGCACCGAGGCGATGGCGTCGTCCTGGAGCTCGATGTGGTTGGGGATGCGCAG
>JAABTG010000110.1 GCA_011389995.1 Thiotrichales bacterium | reverse complement strand
TGGCCGGGACGCAGCCACGGTGGCCGGGGCATTGCTCGGTGGCTCCATTGGTCGGGACGTCGGGCGACGCCGTTGAGGCCCGTCACCGACCGCGCCTCATCGCAACCGGGGTTTCAGGGCTGATCCCCGTCAGTGCGACTCCCCGATAAAAGATACCCCTCCGTCCGTTGGGCCTGCTCGACGGCGAAACCCGGACCGGCACCGCGGTGAAGCGCCAATGAAAACCGGGCCGGCCCGTGGCCGCTGACGGACGACGAGCGCTTTGCCGTCGGGTAGGTCCCCGGCCTACGCCAGGGACGCCTCCTCCATCTCCAGGTACACCATGTACGCATTGCCCCGGTTGGTCTCCTCGAAGGCGGACAGCCCGGCATAGGGGGACCAGTCCGTGCGTTCGTAGGCCTGCTCGAAGGGCACGAAATCGGCCACGGCCTCCCCCATATGCCGGCGCAGGTATTCGATATACCCGCGGGTGAAATCGATGCCTTCCCGGGGGTCTTCGAAGGCACGGCCGTGACCGGGAATCACGAACTCCGGCCGGGGCTCCAGACCCTCCAGGTAATCGAGGCCGTCCAGCCAATGGGAGCTGTCCACCGCCGGATTGTCCAGGAACGGTACGCGGCCGGTGTAGATGAGGTCGCCGCTGAATACCACATCGAGGTCATGGACGATCATCACCGTATCCGACGGCGAGTGGGCAGGCCCGCGATGGACCAACTCGAACTCCATGCCACCGAGGTTCAGTCGGGTCCGCTCATCGAAGGTGCGATCGGGCCGCACGATATAGGTGTTCTCGTCCACCCAGGGGTGCAGGGCCTGCCGGCGCTGGGCGAGGCGCCGCTGGGGGTCCTCCGAGGCGCCGAAGTCGGGTTGATCGAAATACCTGGCGGCCGCCGCCTGGGCCCAGATCACCGCGTCGGTATGCTCGCGAAAGGCCTGCAGGCCATAGATGTGGTCGGCGTGATAATGGCCCGCCACCACCACCCTCACCGGCTGCTCCGTGGTCTCCCTGATCCTCTGCAACAGCAGATGCCCCAGGGCCGGCGTGCCGAGGGCGTCGTAGACCAGTACGCCCCCGGGGGTGACAACGAACCCCGCATTGGATGTATGGCCTTGATTGCCTTTGTCGGGCACCTCGGATGAGCCGATGACGAAGTACACCGGCTTGTCCGGCACCTGCTGCAGCCGGAACGGGATGGAGATATCGCCGTACGGCGTCGACTTCTTGCTCTCTTCGCTCATGGCTGTAACGGCCTCTTCATACCCGCCGGCATGCAACCCGGCAGCGAACCCTCAGATATCGAGCAGCCAGCTGATGAGGTTCTTCAGCAGAAAACCGAAGATACCGAAGCCCAGCACGAAGAACAGGATGAAGGCGCCGAAGCGGCCGGCCTTCGACTTGCGGGCCAGGTCGTAGATGATGAACAGCATGAAGACGATCAGCCCGCCCAGTCCCCACGTCAGGCCGATGTTCGCGATCTGCTCTTCGGTCAGGCCAAACATCAGGCACCGTCACGTACGCACGGGGATGTCGCCGGGGTCCAGGGTGTCCCGGTAGGCGTGCCAGGTGGCGTGACCGATGACCGGGATGGACAGCACGAAGCCCACCATCAGGGTGGCCATGGATAACCCGGTCGCCACCATGATCAGCACCGCCCAAACGGCCATGGGGAGGGGATTCTCGGCGACGGTGTGGATGCTGGCCCGCAGGGACGCATCGAAGGGAATGCGCCGGTCCAGCATGAGGGGCAGAGAGACCACCGTTAAGGCGAATACCAGCGCGGCCACCAGGCCGCCGAGGATGGTCCACAGCATGAACAGATGATCCGGCTGGACCACCGCGTAGCGCAGGAAGGCCCGGGCGTCGTCGACTTCTTCCATCACGAAGAAGTGGAACAGGGTGGCGGACAGCGCCACCCAGACAGTGGCGAAGGCCACCAGCATCAGCCCCATCAGTACGAAGGACCGACAACCGCAGCGCCAGGCCGCCAGCACATCGCCGAAGCCTGCCCGCTCGCCCTCGTCCAGCCGGCGGCTGAGGGCGTAGAGACCGGTGGCCAGGATGGGCCCCACCAGCAGGAAGCCCGAGAGCACGCCCGGCAACAGCTGCCAATGGCGCTCGGCGAGTGCCAGGGCGAGCAGGCCACCCAGGGCGACGATGACCCCGTGGATCAGGCTCGGCATCCCGGCCCGGCGCATGTCCCGCCAGCCCAGGGCCAGCCAGTGCAGGGGGCGCGTCGCCGGTATCGACCGCACGGCAACGGGAGGAGCGTCAGGGGGTGAGTCAGGGGTTGGTGTCATGGGCCACCGCCGGGGTCATTCGTGGGAACGGCTTCCTTGCCGTATTGGGGTTACGGGCCGGAGCGTCCGGCGGACCATGCCCTGTCGGGCCTCCGCGCGACACCCGGGGTATCGCCGTCCGGGGATCGCCCGAACCGGGACCAGGAAACACCGTCGTGGGGCTCGGGGCAAGGGCACCGGGCATCGCCGCTCTCTTCGAACATGACATGACACGCGAATCTGCCGTGCGATATCCGTGCCAGGCAGGCAGGGCACGGGGGGCCTTTCCACCGTCGACGGACGCCGTCGGCGCGGGGCATTTGAGCCGTACGGCTGCTGATTTCCCCCGGCACGCCGGGGCCGGGCCGGTCAGGGAGGCATGAGCCGGGCCCAGGCGCCCGGGGAAAAGGCCGGGGGGTTCGGCGTTTACCTTGCGGTCTATGGATGATCCGGCCTGGGATTAGCCGGCCCGGGGGCCGCCGGGGACGGGCTCAGATGGGGCGCCCCGCTCCCTCGCAACCATGGATCAGTTCGATCACCTCGCGGGCGAATTGCCAGTCGCCGCGCCCGCCCGCGCCGGGATCCCTGAGGTAGATCTCCAGCCCCACGTAGACGGGCATGCCCCCCTCCCAGATGGAACGGGGTATCCAGGTATATGCACCCACCGCGGCACCTTCCTGCCATCCTGCCCGGGGCTCGGACTCGTCCCGGGCGATTATGCGCAGCGGCCGCACATGATTGGCGCCGTCCGCTTCCCGCAGCCGGGTGCCGAGACGGCCCAGTACATCTTCCTGGTGGCAAAACACGTCGGCCGTGGGCCCGCCCTCGTCAAGGCCGCTGTGGAGGTCGATGAGCAGGCGGTACCGCCCCTTGACCTGCTGTTGGAGCTGCAGGTACAGCTCGCGGTGCCGGGTATCGTAGTGGAACTGCCGGCCCGCCGCGGGGCGGGTCTGGGGCACCCCCTGGGGGATCCGCAGCACATCGATCTCCGCGGGCTCGAGGAGCGCCGCCACATGATCGCCGAAGGCGAGCTCCTCGCGGTGGATCCCGATGACCAGGACGGTCGCCGCCGCCATGACTCAGTGCGGCCCCGGCGGCCGGGGGCAGACGTCCGGCGTGCAGTGATTGACCTCCACGGTGACATGGCCCAGCGTCGTAACCCCTGCCAGGGTCTCCTTGTATGCCGCCGCCGTATTCGGCCTGGGGCTCACCAGCGCCACGATGCAGGCGAGGCTGCGGGGCCCCACGCGCCATAGGTGCAGGTCGGCGATGCGGGCGTCGGGGTGGTGGTCCCCCATCAGGTCACGGATCTCATTCTCCACCGCGCCATGGTCTTCGGCATCGAGCAGCACACGGCCGCTGTCGCGCAACAGGCCCCAGGCCCAGCGGGCGATGACCAGGCTGCCCACGATGCCCACCGCGGGATCCAGCCATACCCAGTCATAGCGGGCCCCCGCCCCCAGGGCGATGATGGCGAGGACGGAGGTGAGGGCATCCGCCACCACGTGCAGGTAGGCGGCGCGCAGGTTGTGGTCGTGGTGGTGATGGCCATGGTGATGGTGGCCGTGATCCGCGCCGCCGTGACCGAGCAGCCACGCGCTCAGGAGGTTCACCCCCAGGCCGACCCAGGCCACCATCATGGCCTCGCGGAAGTGCACCGTCTCGGGCTCCAGGAGGCGTCCTACGGACTCCACGGCGAGCAGCAGGGCCACCAATGCCAGGGCCACCGCGCTCGTATAACCACCGAGGCTGGCGATCTTGCCGGTACCGAAGGTGAAGGTCGGATCCCCCGCATGGCGGCGGGCGGCATAGTAGGCGAAGGCCGTGATGGCGAGCGCACCCACGTGGGTGGCCATGTGCCAGCCGTCGGCGAGCAGGGCCATGGAGCCGGTCAGGGTGCCGGCCACCAGTTCCACCACCATGGTCACCGCAGTCAGGGCGATGACCCAGTGGGTACGCCGCTCCGCCCGGCCCTGGTGTGGATCGGCGAAGACATGGGTGTGCTGCCAGTCGTCTGCCTCGTGCATCCCGCGATGACCCGAGCGCCGTACCTAGGACCGCGCCCGGGCCCTTACCCCTTCCACTCGTAGACCTCGGTGGTGGCGGGGTCGCAGCGGCAGCAGCCACTGCCGCAGGCCCTGCCGCCCGGCAGCCTCTCCACCCGCCCCTTGGCGACCCACTTGCCCAGCATGCCCCGCAGGGCATCCGGGTCCCTGTCGAAGTGCAGCGCCATGTCCGCCAGGGCGGCCCGGCGGTGGGTCTTCAGGTAGTCCCGCAGATCGGAAAGGATCATGGCTCGCTTCTCCTGTGGAATGGTGCCTCAGGCCCGCTGGGGGCTTTCCGCCGGCACACCCGCCCCCGGGCGCCCCATGTGCCGCATCGCCGCGACCACGACTACCATGGCCCCGAGCATGCCCGCGATCCAGGCCGCCGAGGTGGCGGGATGCTGGGCGAAGGTGGCCGCCTGGTAGAACACCGTGGCCGCCACGTAGGCCATGCCGGTGGTCCAGCCGGCGACGAACAGGGTCCAGCGGGCCCCGGTCTCGCGGTAGACGGCGGCGGTGGCGGCGACGCACGGGAAGTAGAGCAGCACGAACAGCAGGTAGGCGAAGGCGCCGGCCTGGCCGTCGAAGCGCTGGGCCATGGCCCCGAAGGTACCGATGCCCACCGCCTGTTCTTCGGCGGCCGCAGCCTGATCCCTCACATCGCCGATATCCAGTCCCAGGGGATCCGCCCAGCTGCCCAGGGCCGCGGCGAGGTTGGCGGGGATGGTGGCGAGCCCCTCGCCCATGGCCCCGGCCAGGTCGAAGCCCTCCCCGCTGTCCGCGGCCGCCTCCTCCTCGGTCATGTCGGCGCGCCAGCTCATGGGCTTGGGATGGTCCTGGCTGCGCAGCCGTGTCTCTGCCTCTTCGCCGAGGCTGGTGTACAGGGAGTCCAGGGTACCCACCACCGCCTCCTTGGCCAGCAGGCCGGTGAAGATGCCCACCGAGGCCGGCCAGTTGTCCTCGGTGACGCCGAAGGGAGAGAACAGGGGCGTGATGGTGCGGCCCACCTCGGAGAGTACCGAGCGATCGCTGTCCTCGTTGCCGAAGCTGCCGTCGGTGCCCACGGTGTTCAACACGTTGAGCACCAGCACCATGGGCACGATGACCCGGCCGGCGCGGACGATGAAGCCCCGGGTACGGTCCCAGGTGCGCAGCAGGATGCCCTTGATGGTGGGGAGGTGGTAGGGCGGCAACTCCATCACGAAGGGCGTGACCTCGCCGCGCAGCAGGGTGTTCTTGAGGATGAGCCCGGTCACCACCGCCATGGCGATGCCGATGAGATAGAGCAGGAACACCAGGTACTGACCCCAGGCGGCGAAGAAGGCCGCGGCGAACAGGGCATACACCGGCAGCCGCGCCCCGCAGGACATGAAAGGGGCCATGGCCACGGTAATGAGGCGGTCGCGCTCGTTCTCCAGGGTGCGGGTGGCCATGACGGCGGGCACGGTGCAGCCGAAGCCCACGATCATGGGCACGAAGGACTTGCCCGGCAGGCCGATGCTGCGCAGGAAGCGGTCCATGACGAAGGCCGCCCGGGCCATGTAGCCCGAGTCTTCGAGCACCGACAGAAACAGGAACAGGAAGCCCACGATGGGTATGAAGGTGGCCACCACCTGGATGCCGCCGCCGACGCCGTCGGCCAGCAGCACGGTGAGCCACTCCGGCGCACCGGCGCCCCCCAGGAGCGCGGCGAAGCCATCCACGAAGATGGCGCCGCTGACCATGTCGAAGGCGTCGATGAAGGCGCCGCCGATGTTGATGGTGAACATGAACACCAGGTGCATGGCGATGAGGAAGATGGGGATCCCCAGGGCACGGTTGAGCACCACCCGGTCGATGCGATCCGAGAGGCTGCGCGCCATCTGGCGCTTGCGCTTGACCGCACCGTCGATGACCTGGTTGACGAAGCCGTAGCGGGCGTCGGCGAGGCTGATGTCGATATCGTCGCCGAGGGCCGTCTCCGTGTGGTCCCGCAGGGCGTCCAGGGTATCCGCCACCCCATCGCCGGCCATGCGGCGCGCCAGGGAGTCGGCCTCCAGCAGGCGCACCGCCAGCCACCGCGGGTCGGCCCGGTTGGCCGCGGCCCGGGACTCGATGAGGGGCAGCAGCCGGGCCACCGCCTTCTCCACGGGTTCCGCGTAGGGGATACCGGCGCTGGGGACCCGCCGCTCCCGCGCCGCGGTGAGGATGGCGGCCTTGAGCCCGGACACCCCCTGGCCGCTCGACGCCACCACCGGCACCACCGCGCAGCCGAGGCGCTGTTCCAGCAGGGGGGCGTCGACGACGATGCCGCGCTCCTCGGCCACGTCCATCATGTTCAGCGCCACCAGCATGGGCACCCTCATCTCCACCAGTTGCGAGGTGAGATAGAGGTTGCGCTCCAGGTTGGAGGCGTCGACGATATTGATGATGAGATCGGCCTCGCGGGCGGCCACGTAGTCCCGGGCGATGGCCTCGTCGAGGGATACGCTGTCCTCGGAGACCTCCAGGGAATAGGTGCCCGGCAGGTCCACCAGTTCGAAGTCCACTCCGTCCCAGACGTAGCGGCCCACCTTGCGTTCCACCGTGACCCCCGGCCAGTTGCCGACGCGCTGCTTCGCGCCCGTCAGGGCGTTGAAGAGGGTGGTCTTACCGCAGTTGGGATTGCCCACCACGCCGATGACGAATTTCTCGCTCATGCCTCGCTCCTTTCCACCAGCAGGGCCGCCGCCTCGTCCCGGCGCAGGCTCAGGCTGAAGCCCCGCAAGCGGATCTCCACCGGGTCACCCATGGGGGCGTAACGGATGACGCTGAACGCCACGCCAGGGGTCAGGCCCAGGGACAACAGCTTCCTGCGGTAGGCCTTGCTGCCTTCGCCGAAGCCCACCACCCGGCCGCTATCGCCCACGGCCATCTCCTTCAGGCTCAGTGACATCTTTGTACCCCTCCCCATGTGTACCGGTTATTGACGAATCACCATGATCTTGTGGGCCATGCCCGCACCGAGGGCCAGACGGGTCTCGCCGCGCAGCACCACCATGTTGCCGCCCTGGTGCTGGGACACCACCAGCTCGCTGCCCACGTTGAGCCCCAGGGAGGTGAGCCGCATCTCCAGGCCCTTGCCACCCCGCAACAGGTATATGCGGACCCGCTCCCCCTCCTGGGCCATGGCCAGGGGAAAGGGCGCAACGCCACGAACATCGGCTGTCGCCATCAGGAATCGCGCCCCCGATGGCGCCTGGTCACGGCTTGGGTCAGGCTTCGGTCACGGCTTCGGTCACGGCTTCGGTCACGGCTTCGGTCACGGCTTCGGTTTCCAAAGATGAAGAAACTATATCCATATGAAGTATCGTAACACGAATAGGAACGATTACGATTTGCTCTAAATCAACTCTATGACTCTCAATTCGAATGGCCATCAAAAAAAGCCTGGTTGATCTTTATATTTATTGAGTGCGAATCGTTTGCATTCCCACTATTATGGCCATATGATGTCGTGGAATACGACCCAACCTGTCATGGAGTCCAGTGATGAGCCACTACGTCCACCAAGTCCCCGGCCGGCTTCGCATTCGCTCGCGGGCCTTCAACTGCAACCCCTCCAAGGTCCGCCAGGTGGAGTCCCGCCTGAAGGAGACCGAGGGGGTCCTGGATGTCCGTCACAACAGCCGCAACGGCAGCCTCACAATCCAGTACGACCCCGCCAGCGGCGCCGAGCCCCTGGTCCTCGGCGCCCTCACGGAGGCCGGCTGCCTGCCCCTGGCCAAACGGGCCACTCCCCCCGGTTCCCATATCACGGCCGCCTTCGGCAAGGCCGTGGTGACTGCCCTGGCCCAGCAGACCGTGGCCCGCTCCTTCACTTCCCTGGCCACCATCCTCCGCTAGTCCTGGTCCGGCAGGCGGTGGAGCGGCCGTGCCGCTTCACCGCCGCATCAGGACGTGATGGGCCCTTCCTCCTCAGCGAGGCAGGCGGGGCCATCTGACGCCCCCTCACCGGGCACCCGAACCCCCGCCAGGGCGTTCAGCAGGATGCCGATGGTGGTGCCGTTGTGGAGCACGGCGCTGGCCACCGGCGACAGCCAGCCCATGACGGCACCGCCCAGGATGGCGGTATTGATGCCCACCGCCAGGTTGAAGTTGGTACGTATCAGTCCCATGGTTCGCCCCGCGATCTCGCGGGCTTCGGCCACCGCCCACAGGCGGTCGTCCATAAGCACGATGTCGGCGGTGGCGCGGGCGATGTCGGCACCCCGGGGCATGGCGATACCCACCTCGGCCGCCGCCAGGGCCGGGCCGTCATTGACGCCGTCGCCCACGAAGGCCACGGTGCGGCCGTCGGACTGCAGGCCCTCGATGACCCCGGCCTTGTCCTCCGGCGGCATCTCGGCATGGATCTCGTCCAGGCCCAGCTCCGCGCCCAGGGCCTCCGCCTTCTCGCGCCGATCGCCCGTGATCATCACCAGCCGTCTCACCCCCAGCTCCCGCAGCCGCGCCAGGGTGGCGGCGGCGTCGGCGCGCAGGCGGTCCCGCAGGGCGATGAGCCCCACCGGCCCCTCCTCGTTGCCCACGTAGAGCAGGGTCTTGCCCTCCTCCTGCAGCCCCTCGATGACCGCCTCGTGGGCCGCGAAGGACTGGCCGAGGTGCTCCTCCAGATAGTGGCGGCTGCCGATGACGACGCGCCCCTCCCCGGCGGGGGCCGACATGCCGTGGGCCACCAGATAATCCACCTCGCCGTGGGTGATGTGCTGCAGGTCGCGCTCCCTGGCCGCCTCCACCACCGCCTTGGCCACCGGGTGGCTGGCGTGCTCCTCCACCGAGGCCACCAGGGCCAGCAGGTCCTGCTCGCTGCAGATGCCGGGCACCAGCACCTCCACGTCGGTGACCACCAGTTCGCTGTGGGTGAGGGTGCCGGTCTTGTCGAACACCACCGTGTCCACCCCGGCCAGGTGCTCGATGGCCGCACCGCCCTTCATCAGCACGCCGTGGCCGGCGGCCCGGTACATGCCCGACTTGAAGGCCACCGGGGTGCCCAGCTTGAGGGCGCAGGAGTAGTCCACCAGGAACACCGACTCCAGGCGGGTGACGTCGCGGGTCAGGGCGTACACCAGGCCGCCGGTGACCAGGGTCAGGTAGACCCGCTTGTCCGCCAACTCGTCGGCCAGGCGCTGGGTGTCGGAGCGCCGGCCGAGGGACTCCTGGATGAAGCGCGCCACCCGCGCGGTGGTGGTGTCCTCGCCCACCTGGGTGGCCTCCAGCCGCAGCCGGCCCTCCAGCACCACCGAGCCGGACACCACACGCTTGGGCGCCTCCTTGCGCACCGGCACGTCCTCGCCGGTGATGGCGGACTGGTTGACCAGGGCGGTGCCGTCCCTCACCCGGCCGTCCACCGGGATGGTCTCGCCCACGCCCACGCTCACCAGCTCGCCCTCCTGCACCTCGTCGCCGGGCACCTGTACCAGGTCGCCTTCCCGCTCCACCCAGGCCATGGCCCGCTCGGGGCGTAGCAGGCGGCGCAGCAGGCGGTCCGACTGGTGCTCGGTGCGGCGCTCCAGGAACTCGCCGAGGGCCAACAGGAAGCCGGTGACGGTGGCGGTATAGACCTCGCCGCGGGCTGCCGACAGGCCCACCGCCAGGGCGTCGAGCACCTCCACCCTGATGCCGGAGCTGATGAGGGTGTCGGCTCCCCGGGCCAGGGTCTGGCCCATCACGGCGAAGGTCAGGAGCTTCTGAGCCGCGGGCGGCAGCGCGGGCAGCACGGCGAGGCCGGCGGCGCTGGTCACCAGGGGGGTCAACTCGGCATCCAGGCCTGCCACGGCGGGCAGGCCCACCTGGTCTTCGGGGCTGAACTGCTCGAGGCGGCGCAACAGGGCCTCGCGCACCGCCGGGCGAGGGCTGTACTCCACCACCAGCGAACGCGCCCCGCGGTTGATGCGCACCCGGTCCACGCCGTGGACCTGCTCCAGCCACGATTCCATGAAGCCGGCGTCGGTCTCTGGTAACGCCAGGGCCGGCACCCGCAGGCGCATGCGTCCGGCCACCTCGTGGGCGATGCTGTAGTCCTGGATGGTCACGTCGATTTCCGCGCCGTCCCCCCACCACCGAGCCCCAGCGCCCTGCCCACCAGGTAGAAGAGCACGGCGCCGGAGACGAGCCCCACCAGCAGCCGGTCGTCACGGTGCCCCGCGTGCACGGCATGGTGCTCATGGGGGCCCCGCCATTGGTGCAGGGAGTGCACCGGCGGCGGCCACGACCGGCCGCCATCCCCGGGGTGATGGTGGTCGCTCACTCGCCTTGCGTCGCCTCGGCCGCGCGCAGCTCGGCCTCGGCGTCCTTGAAGCGCTCTTTGACCTCCTCCACCCCGCCCTGCATCACGGACCACGCCTTCACCGCGCCCTTGATGGTGGCCCGTTGCACGCCCTCGTTGGTAAGCAGGTAGGCGGCTGCGGCGCCGATGGCGAGGCCCTTGAGGAAGCGGTCATTGAAGACGGTGGACGTTGGCGGCCGGCCGCCGTAGTAATAGCCTTGGGCGTAGCCCTGGGGCGGGGCCGCGTTGTAGCCGTAGCCACCGTAATAGCCGGTGTACTGGGGGGCCTGGCCGGAATAAGCGGCCTGGCCGTAGCCGGTCTGGCCATAGCCGGCCTGGGCGGGATAGGCAGGGGGATAGTCCCGGTATTCAGCTTTCATTGCTCTCTCCTGAGGGTTTCTCCGCGCTCAGCGCGTACATCACCGCCGTGCCGGCGGCCAGGCTCGCCACCAGGGCGAGGGTCGGGGATCGGAACTGGCCCGCCACCACGCCGGCGGCGGCCGTGGCGAGTCCGCTGGCCACCCCGCTGCGCAGGGTATCCACCACTGCATCGGTGCGCTGGATCTCGTCATGGCGCAGGCGCCGCAGGTTGGCGGCCCCGGCACCGCAAACGCCGACGGTGAAGCCGAGCCTGCCCATTTCCAGGTAACCGCTCCCGGCACCGGGCCGGGGATAGGCATAGGGCCGGGGGTGGTAAGTCGCGAGGTAGGTGTAATTGCTCATCACGCGTCCTCTTACTGGGTCCCGGCCGCAGGGTCGGGGGTGGTCTTGGGCCGGCACGTGGTGGCGGCCTTGTGGCGAGGCATAGCGGGCAGGGGATAGAGATGGGAGCGGTCAGGCATCGCCCTGCTCCGGGGCGGCTGCGGCCTTCGCCTTTACCTTGGACACCCCCTCTTCCACCGCGTCCTTGGCCTTGACACCGGTCTTGAACAGGGCGTTCTGCACCGACTCGTTGGTGAGCAACAGCACCGCGGCGGCCCCCACCAGGGCGCCCTTCCAGAACTCCGAGTCGTCCAGGTCCAGCATCTTGCTCAGGCTCGACAGGCCGTTGCCGCCGTTGGCGATCTCGTTCATCACCTCCGTCATGCCGGGGCCGCGCCCGGCCCCCGGCCCTGGCCCGGCCCCGGGCGGTGTCCCCATGCCGGGGTTGGCGTGGCCCGGCATGCCATGGGCCATGCCGTGAGCCATCCCCTGGGGCGGCGCCCCGTAGTACCCGGGGGGCATACCGCCGTGGGCGGCGTGGGCCATGGCCCGGGGGTCCATGGCCATGCCCGGCATGGCATATCCCGGCATGGCATACCAGGGCCCGCCGGGAGGGTAGCCCATGGCCGGACCGGCCATGCCGTGGGGCGGCCCGTTTACCGGCCCCACCCCACCCATGGCGGCGGCCTGCATGGCTTCCGCACCACCCGGGCCCATGCCATGGGCCATGCCCGGCCCCTGGGCACCCTGGCCCCCGTGATGGCCTTCGCCGCCGCCGGGCGCGCCACCCTGCCCGCCTGCCATGCCGGCCTGACCCATGGCCGCCTGACCCATGGCCGCCTCCCCGCCGCCGGCGGGGCCCTTGTCGTTGCTCGCGCAGTGGTGATCAGTCATTGCCGTTGGCTCCCTCTTCAGTCTGGTGGTGGGTATTGAGGGCCGGCACCAGGCTCTCCAGCAGGGCCGCCGCCTCATGGTCGTCACCCTCGAGCAGGGTCTCCCAGGTCGCCGATGGCAGGCGCTGCGGGTCATAGGTAATGGTGACCGAGGCCGCCCGCCCATTGACCTCGACCCCTTCGATGCCGTCCACGGCCTGTAGCAGTTCCGTCAGTTCCGCCGCGCCGGCGCGCCCGGCGCCGCCCACCAGGGCCAGCAGGCCGACCCCCAGCCGTAGCCGCACGCGGCCGGGTACGTGATGGATGATGGCAAGGTGCCGGCGCGCGGCAAGCAGACCGGGGGGCACGACGGTGCTCACGGCCTCACCCTGTCGGGGCTGGCCGGCACCGTCGCGGGAAACCACGCCCCCAGGGGACATGGCGCCCCATGGCGCCGAAGGGCGGGAACAAACGGACTGTAATCGATGGTTTTCAATGGGCGCGCAGCCTCAACCGAACCCTCAGTTGTTGGCTGGCTGAGCGGGAGGCGCCGGGGATGAAGGGGGCCTCCGGCCTGGCTGGCTGGAAACACTCTGCTCGAGAGTGAGGCTAGCGTAATACAAAGCACCGGACCAGCGGAAGCCGGCTCCGGGGCCTGGTCACCCCTTTCTTGATCGAGCGCAATTACCCCGGCGCTTTCCGGGGCGCCCACCGCGCGTAGCCGTCACCACCAGCGCCCCTCCCATGCCCGGATATCCAATGATAATGATTCGTATTGAATTTCTCAGAATATGCTGTAACATCCCGGTTTCACCCCGTCGGGACGAGTGCAGGCCCCAAGGGAGCCCGCAGGCCGTCACGGCAAGTGTTGCGGAAACGTGTATCCCGAGACATCGACACCATGCTAGCCCAACTGACGCCCATCTACGCCGAGCGCGAGCGGGACGGTGAGCCGACCGAGGTGACCATCCCCTGCATCTCCACCACCGATCTCTTCGGACAAGGCAACCTGATACACATCCGCCACGAGGGCACCACCTACACCCTGCGGCAGACCCGCAACGGCAAGCTCATCCTGACCAAGTAGTGGTGGTCGGTCAGGATGAAGGCCCTGACGGCCTCGAACCAGGGCATCTGAACGGCAAGCTGCCCCTTACTCCCCGCAGACAGTACGACCCGGGCCCCTCATTCTCAGCCGCCGCTGAGTGGCGGGGGCGCCTCAATCGAGGCGGACGGATTCCTGCGGAACGGGAACGGGACGAACAGAGATGGGATGGTGGGCATGGATGAGTCCGGCGAGGCCCTGCGCGAGGGCCCCATGGCCGGCCCGGGTAGGGTGGATGTCGCTGCCGTCGAAGTGTTCCGGTTTGAGCCAACGGGCGGTGTCGGCGAATACCACGGGCCGTCCCCTACAGGCCCTGCGGATGGCGGCATTCAAACTGGATACCGCTGACTGCGCCCGGACGTCGCGTCCGCCGAAGGGGTCGGCGTAGAGCATGACGATACTGAGGGGTCTCAGCACGGCATCAACCACCGTGCGCAGGTGCCCGAGACCCGCATCCAGCTCCCGTCCGGTGGCGGGCTTCTCCAGGGCCAGGCGCGCGTCGTTGCCGAGGAGAGAGACGATTACGGCATCCGCCGAGGTGTGCCTGGCACGACTCAGCCAGCCTTCATGGTCGGTGGCCCACTGCATTGCCGTTGCGCCGCTAACGCCCTGACGGTGAGAGGGGGCCACGGACAGCAGGTGCGGCCAACCGGCGTCCATGCCGGTGTCGGCCTCCCGCGCCGACGCCCATGAATCCCCGATGACCAGTACTTTCATCGTCTTGCTCCACACTTTACGCCACGCCCCACATCGTGGAACCCACGGCCTCTTCCCAGGGAAACGCCAGAGAATCAGGTAGCTGCCCCTCACGGGAGGGATGCCGCGATCTTCGAACACACCCGGGTCTGACCATGAGCCCGGCGGAAGTTACATTCTCCCCCTCCCAGCCGTCTGTTCAACGCTTCCCTGAGGAGATTAGCGTTCGAGAAACGGAAATACTGAAGGCCAACGGGCCGGCGGCCCGTGTGGGCAGAGCACTCCCTCACCACAGGATGTTTGTGCCCCCATCAGCGCCGCCCTTTGCGGATTCCCAAATGAAGGCCCAGGCCATCCTCGGCCCCGGTCGATTGATCGATCTCAACGCGCGCCCGTTGTCCCTTTGTCTAGTCTTGTATTTCTTTACAAGTGTTCGGGGCTGGCAGAGGGCAAGGCCGTCTCCGGACCCCCCGCCCAGAGACGTCTATGAACCCATACGCCATCGGCCTCGTCGCCGGCCTCACCGCCACCGTCGTGCTGTCCGCGCTCATCATCATCAATTCCGCCGCGGGCATAGTGCCCGGGGTCGATGTCATCTCCCTGCTCGCCGGCCTCGGCAACGAGTACCTGGGACTGGCGTCCACGCCTGCCGTGGGCTGGGCCCTGCATTTCCTCATCGGCACGGTGGTGTGGGGCCTGGCCTTCTCCTTCCTGCGCTCCTCCCTGCCGGGGGGTGGCGATGTCGCCAACGGCATCGTCTTCTCCATCGGCGTCTGGGTATCGATGATGCTGCTCGCCATGCCCCTGATGGCCGCCGAGTGGATTGTCCTGAATATCGGCATGGCGGCCCCCATCGCGACGCTGATCCTCCACCTCATCTTTGGCGCGGTGCTGGGGGCGACCTACGCCCGCCTGTGGGCCGGCGCGGTGATGCCGGCCCGCTCTCCGGCGGCACACTGACCCGGCCGCCCTACTGCCGTTTGCAGTGAGGTCCCTTCTCCCCCGGGGAGAAGGACAGGATGAGGGGATACCGGGCCGGGGCAGAGCTTGCAGCCCGGCTTTGCTCCCCTCACCCCGGCCCTGTATTCCGGGCATCCTGCCCTCCACCCCTGCGGGG
>JAABTG010000016.1 GCA_011389995.1 Thiotrichales bacterium | reverse complement strand
GGCTGGGTGGCGGTGCAGAGCAGGAAGGTGGCGCCATAGTATGCCGCGAGCTCGTTGATGACGCCGACCACCGGCTTCAGGAAGTCCACCGGCAGTAACTGGGCCTCATCCAGCACCACCACGCTGTCGACGACGTTGTGCAGCTTGCGCACGCGGCTGGTGCGCGCTGCGAACAGCGACTCGAAGAACTGCACGCTGGTGGTTACCACCACCGGCGCGTCCCAGTTCTGCGCCGCCAGCCGGCTGCGCGCTGCCTCTCGTTCCGGTCTTGGCTCCAGATTGGAGTGATGTTCCAACACTGCGTCGGCGCCCAAGGCCTGGCGGAACACGTCCGCGGTCTGCTCGATGATGCTGGTGTACGGGATCACGTAGATCACCCGGCGTTTGTTGTGATGCCGCGCGTGGTCCAGGGCAAACGCAAGGGAGGCCAGGGTCTTACCGCCGCCGGTGGGTACCGTCAGCGAAAAGAGGCCCGGTGGCTGCCGTGCGGCACTGCGGCAATGGGCGAGGACATCCGCACGTATACGGTTGACGTCAGAATCCGCCTTGAAAGCAGCGAGATGGTGATCTAGCAGCGGCATGAGGGCGTCGAGGGCGGGCCAGTCGCTGCGGGTGTCAACGCTATCCGGCTCCATGAATTCCTCGGTATCGAGGAAGTCCGCGTCCACCAGGCAGGAGAAGAGCATTCGTATCCACAGCGCGGGATCCTTAGCTGCGGGACGAGAGGTGGGCGATGGTCGTTCCAACAGGCTTTTCGGTGGGTTGGCAGCTAAGGTATCCAAATAGGGACCACGGTTTGCCAGCATCCGGGCGGTGCCGTCGTCCCAATCCCTCAAGCCGGTGTGATGGGCCGATATCAAAATGGCGAGGATTTCAGCGCGCATCGAACCGGCGCGATCATTGGACAATCGTTCAATCGCATGGATGCCACCTGCAACCGCGTGTGGCACTTTCCCTGGAATTGTCTCTACGTGGGCATCGGGATCGTTAAGTACTGCGATGCGGTGTTGGAATCCTTCTTGGTATTTGCCGAGGTCGTGCCAGAGTGCGGCGAGGTGGGCCCAGTCCTCCGCTCCAAAATGCCGTGCAAAGGCTCGGGCCCGCGTTGCGGTGGAGGCTAAGTGATGAGCCAAGTCGTGTACTTCAAGCACCTCACCGTTTTGGCGTATGTGTGCGGCGAAGCCTGGTTTCGATGTCGTCCGTATCTTGGTCACTTCCGAACTCCCTATTTACCTAAATAGCTGTTCCGTAATGTAGATCACCGAGCGTTTCGGAGGTGGTCGCAGGCAACCGGTACTCCCTTCCGGGACATCGCTGTGAATACGTCCCTGTACGCTCGTTCAAATTCATCCCTGACAAGACGGTCCCTCCAGGGAGCACCGGTCACCACCTGGCGAGTGTGGCAGAATTCGGATCACCCATTTAGGGTCTGCCCAAACGGGTGGCTGGCAGAGGTGGATAAGGTATGCGCCGACTGCGCGTTGGTGAGCTCCAAGGCCGTGAAACAGCTACCTGCCCAGATGGGGCGGGCGTGTTTCGAGACTCATCGGAAATGGACCTGGTGCTCCGGCCAGGCCAGCAGGTCGCGGCCGTGGCGGCAGGGGGCTTGAGCGGTCGTTGTGGCTTCATCCGTGGGTCCTTGGGGTCTGTGCCTCGCGCAGCCTAGCGCGGGTGGGGGGTCATTCCGTGAGTCCGTAACCTGAGATTGTGCCTGAAGTTCAGGGGCCAAGTCCCTTGTTGCCGTAGTGGCCAAGGGTCTCCTGCACCCGCTGGGCGACGTGTTGGCGCAGGTGGTCGGGGGCCGTCACCTCCACGTCGGGGCCGTAGCGGAGGATATCCATCACCAGCTCCGTGGGGTCGTGGTAGGGCACCTGGAGTTCGTAGCCGCCGCCGGGCAGGTGGCGGCCCACCTGGTCGCTGTGCCAGCGCTCGTCGGCCACCCAGCGGGCGGCGGCGGGGCCAAAGCGCAGGATGGCGGTGTGGGTGGGGCCGCCGGCGAAGATGCCGTAGGCGGAGGCGAGGCGTTCCCGCAGGGTGGCTGGGGGCACTTCGCGGGCGGGTTCCTCCAGCAGTCGCACCCCTTCGATGCGGTCCAGGGAGAAGATGCGCAGGTCGTGGCGCAGGTGGCACCAGGCATCCAGGTACCAGTTGTTGCGGTAGAGGTTGAGGCGCTGGGGGGAGACCTCGCGCTCGGTGGTGCGGTCCGCGGCGCGGCCGCGATAAACCATGTGCAGGCGCCGCCGGGTGGCGACGGCCTCGGCCACGGGCTTGAACCCCTCGCCGGGGCCGCGGGCGCCGATCTGGTGGAGGCGGATGCGGTGGCGCAGGTCGGGGCTGCCGGCCTGTTCGTGCTCCAGCAATTGGCCGATGCGTTCCCGCAGGGGCGCGAGACTGTCGGCCAGCAGCCCGGGGCCGAGGTTGTCGAGGAGCTGGTCCACCAGCAGCAGGGCGTGGAGTTCGGGGCCGTTGAACCACAGGCCGGGGAGTTGGTAGGGGTGGTCGCCGCCGCGGGTGTCGTAGTGGTAGCCGTTGTGGGCGCGGTCGTAGGCCACGGGGGCACCCAGGTGGTCCCGCAGATCGTCGATGGCGCGCCGCACGGTGGCCCGGGAGCACTCCAGGCGCTCCTCCAGCACGGCCCTGGACACCGTGTGGCGGTGGCTGGTGAGGAGCTTGTGGAGCTCGAAGATGCGGGTGAAACGGTCCATTCGCTATGAGGTGATCCAAACGCTACGTTTGCCCTTATGCACAAGACGATTACCCGGCGTGACCTCCGCAACGACTCCTCTGCGGTGTTGCGCGAGGTGCAGGCGGGTCAGACCCTTATCGTTACGGGAAATGGAAGGCCGGTGGCCGAGTTGGGCCCCCTTCAGCCCCGCCAGTATGTGCCGCGGACCGTCATCGCCGCGGCCGCCGCCGAGGCGCCGGCCCTGGATGCCGCGCGCTTTCGCTCCGATGGGGATGCAGTCATAGACCAGTCCGTGGATGGCTGAGCCCGGCCGGAGGCCATGGCTGCCGGACGGGTGGGGTCACGGCTTGTTCAGGCAGCATTTCTTGTACTTCCGGCCGCTGCCGCAGGGGCAGGGATCATTGCGGCCCACCTTCGCGACACGGTGCACGGGAGTGGGGGGCGGCGCCAGGGCCGCCTGCTCCGGGTCGAACGCGTCCTCGTCATCCGCTTCGGCCCAGGCGTCCAGGTCCGATGGCGGTTGCCGCAGGTCGAAGTAGATGGTCTGCACCAGCTGGACTATCCCGGCGGGTGAATCGGCGAGATCGCGAGCGGCCGCGGCTACCCCAGGCAAGGGGTTAGGGCCCTCGGGATTGGACAGGCTGCCCAGCAATGCGACTGCCATGAGGCTGCCGGGGCGGCTTTCCAGCGCCGACTCCCATTCCTCGCCGTAGAGGCCGATGCCGAGGAACAGCCCCTCCAGCCACTCGAGGGCGCCATCCATGTCGTCGAAGGCGAATGAGGGGGTGGGCTGCTCCAGGTTCCCGGCGCAGGCGGCGACGGCCTGGGCAAGGTCGGGGAGGTCGAGGGCTATGGGACTGCCCGCGACCCGCTCGCCCAGGCCGCGGTGCAGGATTCCCAGGTCCGGCTGCGGCAGACAGGCGGCAGCACACAGAATGCCTTCGACGAAGGCTTTGTCTGAACGGGGCTGTGCGGGGTTCATGGTACGTCCTTCGTGCACGGCCTTTTTAGCTGCGGGTTGCGGTGGCGACCGCCGGCCGGCATCAGAAGGGGATGTCGTCGTCGAAGTCGTCAGGGGGTGCCTGGTTGGTGGCTGCGGGTTTGCTGGTGCCGGACTTCTGGCCCTGGGCGGGCGGGGGAGACTGGTCCCAGTCGCCCGCGGGGCCGGTGGAGGCGGGGACGCTGTCGCTGCGGCCGTCCAGCATCTGCATCTCGCTGGCGACGATCTCCGTGGTGTAGCGGTCCTGGCCGTCCTGGCCCTGCCACTTGCGGGTGCGGATGGAGCCTTCCACATAGATGCGGGAGCCCTTGCGCAGGTACTGGCTGGCGATGTCCGAGAGCTTGTTGAAGAACACCACACGGTGCCACTCGGTGCGTTCCTGGCGCTCGCCGGACTGCTTGTCCCGCCAGGTCTCGGTGGTGGCCACCCGGGTGTTGGTGACGCCGCCGCCGCTGGGCATGTAGCGGGTCTCGGGGTCTGCCCCCAGGTTGCCGATGAGGATTACTTTGTTGACGCCTCGGGCCATGTCGCTCCCCCTAGAGAATGGTTACGTTCCACAATGGTTATCGCGGCGGCGCGGTCCTGCGCCGTTGCGCCGGCCGCCGCGGGCGGGCCGGAAGGCGAACAATGTCCCTTGCTCCCGGCCCCCTGTCAACCGTGGCCGGCAGCCTGGGCCAGGGCGTCCTCGTCGAGGGTGCGGCGGTCCACCTTGAGGTAGGCGACGCCTTCCTCCCCCACCACCACCGCCTCGGCCACGCCGGGCACGCGGCCCAGGCGTTTGGCCAGGGCGCCGGCCTCCACCTGGGGCAGGCGGCCGACGCTCAGCAGGCGGCTGGACAGGTGCTCGGGGAAGCGCATGGTCAGCGCCAGCAGCAGCCACAACCCGGCGGCGCCGGCCCCCAGCAGGAACACCTGGGGGATGCCGCCGTGGTCGAGTATCCATCCTCCCAGCACGCCGCCGAGGAAGGCCCCCATGAACTGGGAGCTGGAATACACCCCCATGGCGGTGCCTTTGCTGTGGGCCGGGGCCACCCGCGACACCAGGGAGGGCAGGGCGGCCTCCAGCACGTTGACGGCGGCGAAGTACACCACCAGGCTGGCCGCCAGCCCGGCGAGGCTGTGGCCGGTGGCGTAGAAGCCCACCTGGGCCACGCCCATCACCACCACGGCCCCCACGAACACCGGCCGCATGCGGCGGTGTTTCTCGGCGATGATGACGAAGGGCACCATGAGGACCACGGACAGGGTCAGCACCCCCAGGTACAGCATCCAGTGGTCGGCCCCCGCCATGTGGCCGCCGAGCAGGGGCGGCAGGGCCACGAAAGTGGCGGTCATGATGGCGTGGAGGATGAGGATGCCGCCGTCGAGGCGCAGCAGCCGGCCGTCCGTCAGCACCCGCCCGAAGAGCTCGGGCACCGCCTCGGCCTCGCGGTGGACGGAGCTGATGGCGGGGGTGGGCACGTAGAAGAACAGGATGGCCAGCCCGCACAGGGCGAACACGGTGGTGAGCCAGAAGATGCCCGCCAGGCCGTGCTGGCCGGCGACGATGGGGCCGAGGATGAGGCTGGCGAAGAAGGCCATGCCGATGGTCATGCCGATGGTGGCCATGGCCTTGGTGCGGTGCTCCTCGGGGGTGAGGTCCGCGGCCAGGGCCAGCACGGCGGCGGAGACGGCGCCGGAGCCCTGCAGCGCCCGGCCGATGATCACCTCCACCATGGTATCCGCGGTGCCGGCCACCGCGCTGCCCACGGCGAACAGGGTGAGGCCCATGGCGATGACCGGCTTGCGGCCGATGCGGTCCGACAGGAAGCCGAAGGGGATCTGCAGCAGGGCCTGGGTGAGGCCGTAGATGCCGATGGCGAGGCCGGCCAGGGTGGCGGTGTAGCCGGGCAGCTCGGTGCCGTAGAGGGTGAAGACCGGCAGGATCATGAACAGCCCGAGCATGCGGAAGGCATAGATCCCCGACAGGCCGATGACGGCGCGCACGGCCACGGGGCCCATGGAGGGCGGACTGTTCTCTTTATGCTTCATGGTGCGAGTCGGATAGCCCCCCTCCGCGGAGACCGGCGTGGCGCCCCTGTGTGATCCCTTCGTTGTTTTGCCCCGCGGGGTCGGGTTGCCCTGGATTCGTCCCCGTTTTCAGGGCCTTACAGCCTATGCCGGGGCGCGGGCGACCCTTTGCTCCCATCATTCGGGGTGCCCGTCGGCGAGGAAGCCCGTAATATTAACAGTTTGTGGCGAATTTTCTGCCCTGTCGTTTCTGCCGCTGTTACCGGAGCCCGTCCCATAGCCGATGGACACCATTCGTATCGAGGGTGCGCGCACCCATAACCTCAAGAACATCCGCCTGGAGTTGCCCCGCGACCGCCTCATCGTCATCACCGGCCTGTCCGGCTCGGGCAAGTCCTCCCTGGCCTTCGACACCATCTATGCCGAGGGCCAGCGCCGCTACGTGGAGTCCC
This sequence comes from Thiotrichales bacterium, assembly GCA_011389995.1. Taxonomy (GTDB): domain Bacteria; phylum Pseudomonadota; class Gammaproteobacteria; order JAABTG01; family JAABTG01; genus JAABTG01. The sequence continues at coordinate 48,749 of JAABTG010000016.1, read as the reverse complement.
TTTCGGCCTATGCCCGCCAGTTCCTGTCCATGATGGAAAAACCGGACGTGGACCAGATCGAGGGCCTGTCCCCGGCCATCTCCATCGAGCAGAAGTCCACCTCCCACAATCCCCGCTCCACCGTCGGCACCATCACGGAGATTTACGACTACCTGCGCCTGCTCTATGCGCGGGTGGGGGAGCCCCGTTGCCCTCAGCATCACGAGCCCCTGGCGGCCCAGACCGTGTCCCAGATGGTGGACCACGTGCTGGCCATGGAAGAGGGCACACGCCTCATGCTGCTGGCACCGGTGGTGGACCAGCGCAAGGGCGAGCACCACCAGGTCATCGACCAGTTGCGGGCCAAGGGCTTCGTCCGTGCGCGGGTGGACGGCCAGGTCTACGAGCTGGACGAGGTGCCGGAGCTGGACCTGCGCCGCAAGCACACCATCGAGGTGGTGGTGGACCGCTTCAAGGTGCGGGCCGATCTCCAGCTGCGCCTGGCCGAGTCCTTCGAGACGGCCCTGGAACTGGGTGATGGAAGGGCGCGGGTGCTGTGGATGGACGAGCCGGAGCGGGAGGCCATCGTGTTCTCCAGCCGCTTCGCCTGCCCGGTGTGCGGCTACAGCATCAACGAGCTGGAGCCGCGCATCTTCTCCTTCAACAATCCGGCGGGGGCCTGCCCGGAGTGCGACGGCCTGGGTAACAAGGCCTATTTCGACCCCGCCAAGGTAGTGGCCCACCCCGAATTGTCCCTCCCCGGCGGCGCGGTGCGGGGCTGGGACCGGCGCAATGCCTACTACTTCCAGCTGGTGGAGGCCCTGGCCCACCATTATGGCTTCGACCTCGACACCCCCTTCGCGGAGCTGCCGGAGGAGACCCGTCAGATCATCCTTTACGGCAGCGGCCGGGAGAAGATCACCTTCCGCTACCACATGGGGCGGGGGCGGCCGCGGGAACGCAAGCAGGCCTTCGAGGGCATCATCCCCAACATGAACCGGCGCTACCTGGAGAGCGATTCGGCGGTCATCCGCGAGGAACTGGCCAAGTATTTGTCCCAGCAGCCCTGTCCGTCCTGTCACGGGGCGCGCCTGCGGGAGAGCGCGCGCCACGTCTTCGTGGGCGAGACCAGCCTGCCCCAGGTCACGGCCATGGCGGTGGGGGAGGCCTGGGATTTCTTCACCCGAGTGGACTTCAAGGGCCACCGGCGGGACATCGCCGCCAAGATATTGAAGGAGGTGGGGGACCGCCTGCGCTTCCTGGTGAACGTGGGGCTGGACTACCTGACCCTGGACCGCGCCGCCGAGACCCTGTCCGGCGGCGAGGCCCAGCGCATCCGCCTGGCCAGCCAGATCGGCGCCGGCCTGGTGGGGGTGATGTACATCCTCGACGAGCCCTCCATCGGCCTGCACCAGCGGGACAACGCCCGTCTGCTGGAGACCCTCACCCACCTGCGGGACATGGGCAACACGGTGATCGTGGTGGAGCACGACGAGGAGGCCATCCGCGCCGCCGACCACGTGGTGGACATCGGCCTGGGGGCGGGCGTCCACGGCGGGCGCATCATCGCCCAGGGCACCCCCGACGAGGTGGAGGCCACTCCCGAGTCCCTCACCGGGCAGTACCTGGCGGGCACCCGCTCCATTGCGGTGCCGGACACCCGGGTATACCCCGCCGACGACTACTGGCTGGAGCTGGAGGGGGCCCGGGGCAACAACCTCAAGGACATCTCGGTGAAGGTGCCCCTGGGGGTTATGACCTGCGTCACCGGGGTGTCGGGGTCGGGCAAGTCCACCCTCATCAACGACACCCTCTACCCGCTGGCGGCGCGGGCCCTGAACAAGGCCAACCTGGATGCCGCCCCCCACCGCGCCATCCGCGGCCTGGAGCACCTGGACAAGGTGGTGGACATCGACCAGAGCCCCATCGGCCGCACCCCGCGCTCCAACCCGGCCACCTACACCGGGCTGTTCACTCCTATCCGCGAGCTCTTCGCCGGCACCGCCGAGGCCCGCTCCCGGGGCTACGCGCCGGGGCGCTTCTCCTTCAATGTGAAGGGCGGGCGCTGTGAGGCCTGCCAGGGGGACGGCCTGGTGAAGGTGGAGATGCATTTCCTGCCGGACATCTACGTGGCCTGCGACCAGTGCAAGGGCAAGCGTTACAACCGCGAGACCCTGGAGGTGAACTACAAGGGCCGCAATATCCATCAGGTGCTGGAGATGACGGTGGAGGAGGGACGGGAGTTCTTCGATGCCGTGCCGGTGCTGGCGCGCAAGCTCCAGACCCTGATGGACGTGGGGCTGTCCTATATCAAGCTGGGCCAGAGCGCCATCACCCTGTCCGGCGGCGAGGCCCAGCGGGTCAAGCTGGCCAAGGAACTGTCCCGCCGCGACACCGGCAACACCCTGTATATCCTCGACGAGCCCACCACCGGCCTGCACTTCCACGACGTCAAGCAGCTCCTCAAGGTGCTCCACCGGCTGCGGGACCACGGCAACACGGTGGTGGTCATCGAGCACAACCTGGACGTCATCAAGACCGCCGATTGGATCATCGACCTCGGCCCCGAGGGCGGCGGGCGCGGCGGCGAGGTGGTGGCCACCGGCATGCCCGAGGATGTGGCGACGGTGGTCACGTCCCATACGGGGCGCTATCTTGCCCCCCTGCTGGGTTCTTAGCGCCGCCAGGGTAGGGACAGATGATGGCTCCCGGGACCACCGGGGACAGAAAGGATCAGTAGCGTGCCGAAAGGGTCCGGCGATGCCGCGGCGGGCGTTTCGGTGTTTTCCCGGCCACCCGCCGCCGCACCGCTGCGGTGGCCCTGACGACAAGCCATAACAGAGGAGAGAGATGATGAGGAGAATACTCGCAACGCTGGTGCTGTGCGGCTGCTGGGCGGCGGCGCCCGCCGACACCATGGTGCCGGACCATCCGGCGGAGCAGGTCAGCGACCACGTCTACGTCATCCACGGGCCCACCGAGTACCCCACACCGGAGAATCGGGGGTTCATCAACAACCCCGCCTTCGTAGTCACCGCCGACGCGGTGGTGGTGCTGGATCCCGGTTCCAGCGTCCACATCGGCGAGATGGTGCTGCGCCAGATCGCCAGGGTCACGGACAAGCCCGTGTCCCACGTCTTCATCACCCACGTCCACGGTGACCACTGGCTGGGCAATCAGGCCATTCAGGACGCCTACCCGGAAGCGGAAATCCTCGCCCACCCGGAGATGATCCGCCGCGCCCACGCCGGCGAGGCCGATGCCTGGCTGGCCCTCATGAGCCGGCTGACCGGAGGCGCCACCGACGCCACCGAGGCCGTGGTGCCGGCCGTGGAGCTGGTCGACGGCCAGGAGCTCACGGTAGGCGGTATCACCTTCCGGGTCCACCTCACCGAGCATGCCCACACCAAGACCGACGCCATGATCGAAGTGGTGGAGGACGGTCTCATCGCCCTCGGCGACAACGGCCTTTACGGGCGCATCGCGCGCATGGACGACGGCAGCTTCCGCGGCAACATCGCCGCCCTGGAGCGGGCGTTGTCCCTCGAACTCGACCACTACCTGCCGGGCCATGGCCGGACCGCGGGCCCGGAGGCGGCGTCCGAGTATCTCGAGTATCTGCGGCGGGTCTACGCCGCCGCCGCCGCCGGCATCGAGGAGGGCATGCAGTACTACGAGGTCAAGGAGGTCCTGCGCCCCCGCATGGCGGCCTGGGCGGACTGGCCCGGCTTCGAGGAGGAGTTCGGCAGGCACGTCAGCCTCGCCAGCCTCGAGGCGGAGCAGGCGGCCTTCGAGTAGGCCATGGGCGTTCCCGCGGACAAGGGCACCGGCTGCGTCCTGTGCCGCGTCATGCGCGGGCTGGCCTTCGGCGGCTTCGGCGCCGCGGTGGGGGGCTTCGGCGCCAAGGGGCTCGGTGCCGATGACCAGACCGCGATGATCGCCGCCCTGTTCGGTGCCCTCATCATCGGCGGGCTGCTCAACCGCCGGCTCGGCGGCTGACGCGGCCAGGGCCGAGGCGTCCCGCGAGGCGGCCGGCCCGCTCCGGGAGGCCCGTTCCGTGGGGCGGCTTCAGGCCTCCAGTACCGCCGTCAGCGGCAGATGGTCGGAGGCGATGCGGGCGAGCTTGGAGCGGTGGGGGGTCACGGACAGCAGGCGGACCCGGGGCCACACCCACACCCGGTCCAGGGCGAACACCGGCAGGATGGCGGGGAAGGTGGCGGGTGCCGGGGTGGGGGTGAACCAGCGGGTGAGCCAGCGCCGCGGGCGCCCCCATAACAGCCATTCGTTGAGGTCCCCCACCAGCAGGGTGATATCGGCAGGCGGGCCGCGTTCCAGCTGCTCCAGCAGCCGCAGGGTCTGGTGGCGGCGCTCCGCGGGTCCGAGACCGAGGTGGGTGACCAGCAGCCTCAGATCGACGCCACTGGCCGTGGCCAGGCGCATGTCGATGGCCCCCCGGGGCTCCCGCCGCGGCACGCTGAGGTCGATACGCTCCACGTTGTCCACGGGCAGGGCGGTGAGTACGGCGTTGCCGTAATGGCGCCCCTGCCGCTGGAGGGTGGGGCCGGCGATGGCGTGTAAACCGGTGGCCTCGGCGAGGGTGTCCAGCATGTCGTGCCCCAGCACCTCCTGGAGGGCGATGATGTCGGACTCCAGTTCCCCGATGACCCTGGCCAGACGGGGGATGTTGGTACGGCGATCGCGGCCCACTCCGGCGTGGATGTTATAGGTGGCGACCCTGAGGTGGCTGGGGGAGGACGCAGGCAAGGGATCAGGCTTTGGCGCCTTCGTCGATGCCTTTGCGCCGCCGGGCCAGCCATTTGCGGGCGGTCCAGGCGAGGGCGACGATGCCGCCGGTCACCGCCGCGAGGACCGCGAATTCGGGCAGTTCGGGCTCGCGGATGGTGGCCGCCACGCGGTCGGTGAACAGGGCGATGGCGGTGATCCCGGGGCCCATGCCGAGGAGGGTGCCGAGGACGAAGTCGCGGAAGCTGATGTGGGAGGCCCCGGCCACCATGTTGATCACCGTGAAGGGGGCGACGGGCACGATGCGCAGGGTGATGATGGTGATGATACCCCGCTGGGCGAGGCGCCGGCTGAGCCTGTTGATGCGCCCCCCGGAGAGCCGGCGCAGCAGTTTGCGGCCGCTGGCGGAGCCTATCCAGTAGCTGGCCACGGCGCTGATGAGGCTGCCCGTCAGGGCCAGGCCGAGGCCGAGCCAGGGTCCGGCCACCAGCACCGTGACGATGATCATGAGGGTCACCGGCACGGCGACGATGCCCCCCACCACGAAGGCCCCCAGCAGCAGCATCGTACCGCCGAGGGATTCACCGGCACTGCCGGCCACGGCCACCAGGGTGTCCACCTCCAGCAGGCCCCCGAGGGGTGTCCAGCGCCACGCCGCCGCCAGCCCCAGCACCACCGCCATGATGGAGAGTACGGGCCCCATCTGGCCGAGGATGGAGCGGCGTTCCTCTTCGGGGATGAGGCGCTCGGCCAGTTGCTCCGCCGAGACGGGGGACTCGGGATCCACGATGTCCTGGTCGGGCAGCAGTTCATCCGCCAGGTCGGACGCGGCGGCCTCCAGGTATTCGAGGCTGCGCGGGCCGCCCCGCAGGGCCTCGATCCCTGCCACCAGGGAGTCGGCGGCGGCAATGTGGTGGGCCACGGTGGCCTCGTCGCTGCCCAGGTGCTCGGCGAGCAGCCGGTTGCGCAGGCCCGCCACCCCGGCGCCCTCGGCGTCGGTGGTGGCCTCCACGGCGATATCGCACTCCGTGTCCAGCCCCATGGAGCGGTTGCTGAGATTGGCCGAGCCCACCCGGGCCAGGGTGTCGTCCACCACCAGGATCTTGCCGTGAACGGAGATATAGTCGTCGCCGAGGTCCCTGCGATGGGGGTAGTAGATGCGCAGGCGCTCCGGGTGGTCGGCGGCATCGAGGCGCCGCAGCAGCCGCGAGCGCAGCACGTCCATGGTGTGCTGTTCGAGCCAGCCACCCGTCTTCAGGGGCAGCACCATGACCACCTCGGGGCCGTCCGGCTCCGCCAGCCGCGCCGCCAGGGCATCCCCCAGGGTGGGGGAGCTGAAGTATTGGTTCTCGATGTAGATCCAGCGCCGGGCCGCGGCGATGGCGTCCAGGTAGAGGCGCTCCACCTCCCGCACCTCCGGTCGCCCCCTGTAGGCCGGGTCGGTACGGGCGATACCCACGCGGCGCGGGCTCATGGGGGCCTCGACATGGGGGGGCCAGGGCGAGGGTTGCGCCGGCGGTGCCTTATCCAGGGTCTCCCCGGTGCAGCGCCGCCAGCGCCGGCATGCCAGTTCGTCGAGGGCCCGGGCGGCCTCCCCCTCCAACATGGCCTGGATGTCGTGAAAAGGGGGGTAGGCCCTGCCGTCGGCGTTCACCCGCAGGGGGTCGTCGGGGGCATGGGCGGGCCGGTCCCAGCGGTCACGGGACAGATCCATACCGCCCACGAAGGCGAGGGCATGGTCGATGACGACGATCTTCTGGTGCTGGGAGGCCCCGAAGGGACAGTCGTCGTCCAGCTCGTAGCGCATGCGGGGGTGGCGGTGCCACTGCAGTTTGTAGAGGGGCAGCCATTGGCGCTCGGCGGCATAGAGCACGGCCCAGTCCCAATTGAGCACCCGCACCTGTAACTGGGGATTCCTCGTGACCAGGGCATACAGGAGTTCCCCGAGGCCATCGGGCAGGCCGTCCGTGTTGTCCTCGCGCAGCAACCGGACCCGGGTGTCGACGTCCCAGCCGAGGATGAGGATGCTGTTGCGGGCGCGCACCATGGCCTCCCGCAGGGCACGGTAATAGGCCTCGCCGTCGATGAGAAAGGCGAGCCGGTCGGCGGGCAGGATGCGCCAGCAGTTCTCGGGCTGTCGGAGGATGGTGTCGTGGGTCGCCATGGTCGCGGGGGCAATGGTGTCCAATGGGTGTCCGGCGCGTGCTTGGCAAACCGGGGGCGGGTATGCGGTTGGGGCCGGGGGCCTGGGACGGCCGATGATAGCAGTTCCGGGCGGCCACATTGAGGTCATGGGTCAGGCCGCCCGGACCGGGAACTCCCGCGTCCCGGTGGCACATGGCAGGCTTTGGGGGGAAAGCGTGGTTAAGGGGGGGCTTCGTCACCGCAGGGCCGGGGGCGGCCACCGTCGGCAGGGGCAAGGGCCCGCCGGATGGCGGGCCCCGCATGTCGCGGTGGGCGAGGCCTAGGCGATGGCGCCCGAGAGAGTTGACCGCCCTCGCCCGGCGGCCCGAAGACGCGGCGCCACGACGAAGCGGCGCGGTGGCGCCGCAACGTACGTTCCAGCTGACGCTTGGTGCGGCGCAAGGCGTTGTAGGCCGCACATCGCACGTTGTGGTGGCGGTCGCGACCGACGATCAACACGTGGTTGGCGAGACGCACCGTCACCTGGCACAGGGATTTGCCGCCGCTGGCCATGGTCTCTATACGCAGGTCGAGGTCCCGAATGCGATGGCGCAGGCGGCCGAGGACGCGGGTGGTATCGGCGTCGATGTCGCGTCTGGCATCGTCATCCAGGAGGATGTCAGCCGTTATTTCGATCTTCATGGCAGAGTCTCAACTCGATGGGAACGAGGTCATGGTAGGACCGCCCCGGGTTGCGGAAAATTCGAAAAAAATACTTCAAGACGACGTAAAAACCATCGCAAAGGGCTGGCCGATCGAGGACCCCTGCCGGGCGGCCGGGCGGTGATCCCTTTGACGCGGCGCAGGACAGGCAGCGACAGCAGTGGTTGCCTGGTGGCCCTCGAATCCGGGGGCGCCCGTTGGACGGATACGGGGCAGAAATGCGAAACTATCTGATTAATTATCAAAGATGACGGTCCATCCAGGGACCGTGGGGAACGCAGAATACTTCAGCGTTTCTTTATCCAAAGCATTAGACAACAGGGGAAAAGATAACCATGCCGGCACTGATATGTGGTTCCTTCGCATTCGACAACATCATGATGTTCCATGACTATTTCAAGAATCACATCCTGCCGGACCAGGTCCACATCCTCAACGTATCCTTTCTGGTTCCCGACATGCGCCGCGAGTTCGGTGGTTGCGCCGGCAATATCGCCTACAACCTGAAGCTGCTGGGGGGCAAGCCCATGCCCATGGGGACCGTGGGCGAGGACTTCGCCCCATACGGCGCATGGATGGACGACAACGGCATCCCCCGCGACTACCTGCGTACCGTGGACGGCACCTTCACCGCCCAGGCCTTCATCACCACCGACAAGGACGACAACCAGATCACCGCCTTCCACCCCGGGGCCATGAACTACGCCCATCTGAACGAGGTGAGCGCCGCCCAGGGCGTCACCATCGGCATGGTCTCGCCCGATGGCCGGGACGGCATGATCGAGCACGCCGAGCAGTTCGCCAAGGCGGACATCCCCTTTATCTTCGATCCGGGCCAGGGCCTGCCCATGTTCCAGAAGGACGAGTTGCAGACCTTCATCGACCAGGCCACCTGGGTGACGGTGAACGACTACGAATGGCGGCTGCTCCAGGACCGCACGGGTTATAGCGAGCAGGACGTCATGGACCGGGTGGAGGCCCTGATCATCACCAAGGGCGGAGAAGGTTCGGTGATCCACGCCCGGCCCAACATGCGCACGGAAATCCCTTCGGTGCCGGTGACCACCATCAACGATCCCACGGGCTGCGGCGACGCCTACCGCGCCGGTCTGCTCTACGGCCTCATGAAGGACATGGACTGGGAGACCATCGGACGCCTGGCGGCCCTCATGGGCGCCATCAAGATCGAGCACCACGGCACCCAGAACCACCGCTTCTCTCCAGACGAGTTCGCCGCCCGCTTCCGCACGGCCTTCGGCTACGACTTCAAATAAGGTGTCAGGAACCGTTTCCGATTGGAAAACGGTTCCTGACACCGTTTCTTCGAGGTCACACGGCGGTGAGGCGGCGGTGTAGTTCCTCGGGGCTGGTGATGGGGGGGCTGCAGGTGAAACCCTCGCACAGGTAGGCGATGGCGCCGCTGTCCGGTGCGCTGCGTTCGGCGAGGGCGCCGGGCAGATGGGTCTCTGCGGCGGGGATGGCGAACACCTGGCGGCGTGGGGCGTACTCGGGGTTGACGGTGTCCTGCCAGCGGGCCAGCTCCTGGGCGGGGCCGCGGATGACCACGCTGGTGGTGGCGTTCAGGTATTCCTCCAGGGCCAGCAGCAGGGCGTTGTGGGCGTGGGGCAGGCGGCCGATGGCGGGCCAGGCGGCGCGCAGGGTGCGCTCGGCGGCATCCAGGTAGCGGGTCTCCCCGAGGAGATGGCCGAGGCGGATGAGCACGTGGGCGGCGATGCCGTTGCCGGAGGGCATGGAGTCGTCCCCGAGGGACTTGGGGCGGTGGATGAGGGCCTCGTGGTCGTCGGCGGTGAAGAAGAAGCCGCCGTTTTCCCGGTCCTCGAAGCGTTCCAGCAGCACCTCTGCCAGGGCCAGGCACAGCTCCAGATCGGCGGTACGCCAGCGCACCGCCAGCAGGGCCAGGATGCCGTCCATGAGGTAGGCGTAGTCGTCGATGTAGGCGTCGAGGTGGGCGCGCCCGTCCTTGTAGGTGGCGAGCAGGCGACCATCGCGCCACATGTGCGCGCGCAGGAAATCCAGGGCCCGGGAGGCGGAGTCCGCCCAGGCGGGCTCCCGGAAGACCCGCGCCGCGGTGGCCATGCCCTTGATCATGAGGCCGTTCCAGGCCGTCAGGACCTTGTCGTCACGGCCCGGGCGCACGCGCTTCTCGCGTTCCCGGAAGAGGATGGCCCGGGCCTCGTCCAGCAGGGCCCGTGCGGTGGCGGCGTCCATGCCCACATGGGCGGCGGTCTCCTCCAGGCTGTGGTAGGCGTGGAGGTGCCAGCGACCCTCGAAGTTGGCCTCGCGGTCGAGGCCGAAGCGGTAGGCCAGCACGGCGTACTGGTCGGCCGTCAGCAGGGCCCGCACCTGGTCGGGTTCCCACACGTAGAAGCGGCCTTCCTCGCCTTCCGAGTCGGCGTCCAGACTGGAGTAGTAGCCGCCCTCGGGGGATTGCATCTCCCGCATCACCCAGCCCGCGGTCTCCGCCACCACCCGCTGGAACAAGGGGTTGGGTGAGAGCTGCCAGGCCTCGCTGTAGAGGCTGAGCAGGGGGCCGTTGTCGTAGAGCATCTTCTCGAAGTGGGGGATCATCCAGTAATCGTCCACGGAGTAGCGGGAGAAACCGCCCCCCAACTGGTCGTAGATGCCGCCGCGGGCCATGCGCTCCAGGGTGAACAGGGCCATGTGGCCGGCCTGCTCGTCCACCCGGCCGATGGCGCGGGTGGCGGCCTCGTGGCGCAACAGACGCTCGATATTGGTGGGGTGGGGAAACTTGGGCGCCTGACCGAAACCGCCGTGGCGGGGGTCGAAGGCCTGCTGGATCTGCTGGCGGGCGAGCTCCAGGGGCGCACCGTCGAGTTGTACCCCGGGGTCGAGCCGGGTGGCATCGACGCGGCGCAGGGCGGTGATCATCTCCGCGTTCTGGGTGCGGATCTCCGCCTGCTGCTCGCGGTAGGCGCGGGCCACCCCCTCCAGCAGTTCGCGGAAGGCCGGCATGCCGTAACGGCGCTCGCGGGGAAAGTAGGTGCCGCCGAAGAAGGGGGTGTGGTCATCGTGGGTGAGGAACATGGTCAGGGGCCAGCCGCCGGGACGCTGGGCCAGCATGTGGTGGGCCGTCTGGTAGATGCGGTCGAGGTCGGGGCGTTCCTCGCGGTCCACCTTGATGCACACGAACAGCTCGTTCATGAGCCGGGCCGTGGCCTCGTCCTCGAAGGATTCGTGGGCCATCACGTGGCACCAGTGGCAGGCCGAGTAGCCGATGGACAGCAGGATGGGCTTGCCCTCCTGCCGCGCCGTGGTCAGGGCCTCCTCGCCCCAGGGGTACCAGGCCACGGGATTGTGGGCGTGTTGCAGCAGGTAGGGGCTGGTCTCGCCCGCGAGGGCGTTGGTGTAGGGCTGTGGTGCAGACATGGGCCGCGCTCCCGACTAAATGTTGAGTAATTTAGTCGGATTTTACACCCCCCACCACGGCCTGTCTCCCCATGGCGCGGCCCGCGCGCCCGGTCCATCAGGGGCGGCCGGTCGGGGTTTCGACGGGCCCCGGCGGCAGCTCTATTTCACAGGGCGCCGCGGGCTTGGCCGCCGTGGAGTCAATACACCGCCACCCGGTTGCGGCCGTCACGCTTGCAGCAATACATGGCCTGGTCGCCATGGCGCATGAGCCGCTCCAGGTGCTGGCGGGCGTTGCCCTCGGCGGCGTGGTCCAGGCAGGCGACGCCGATGCTGGCGGAGACGCGTATGTTCTGGGACACGTGGGGCCAGGCCAGGTCCTGAATATGGATACGGACGCGCTCGGCCAGGCTGCGGGCGCCGGAGTCGCTGGTATGGGGCAGGGCGACGACGAATTCCTCGCCGCCGGTGCGGGCGAGGATGTCGCCTTCCCGGGTGTGCTGGCGCAGTACGCCGGCCACGTCCCGCAACACCTCGTCTCCCGCGGCATGGCCGAAGCTGTCGTTGATCCGTTTGAAATGATCGAGATCCAGCACCAGCAGGCACAGGACCTGCCGGTGGCGTACCGCCCGGGCCACCGCCGCCTCGGCCTCGGGGAAGAAAAAGCGCCGGTTGTGCAGGCCGGTGAGCTCGTCCACGGTGGACAGCTCCTGGTAGCGCCGCCGCAACTCCTCGGCCTCTTCGAGGGCACGGGCGAGCTGGCGCGTGCGATGCTCCACCGCCTGTTCCATGCGCTTCACCACCTGGTGACTGGCGAGCATGTGGCCCACCACCCCACAGAACAGCGCCAGGGCATGGTGGTGGCCGTGCTGGAAGCGGTCCTTCTCGGGATGGAAGACGGCGGTGACGCCGAACACCGTATCGCCGGTGATGATGGGCATGCACAACACCGAACCCTGGATCGCGGTGGCGGGGCTCTCCCTGGTCCCCAGCATGCGGGCGATGGAGCCGGCCGGTTCGTACTGGGGCTCGCGGGTGGAGGCCGCGATGCCCAGCAACCCTTTGCCCACGCACACCCTGACATCGTGCTCGGCCAGCCGGAGCTCTCCGGACTGCTCGGCGGCCGGGGTCCGGGGCCGGGCGAAATCCGCGCCGGCGGCGAACACCAGGGTGTCGGCCTCCACCAGGAAGATGGAGCTGTGGGCCAGGTCCTGGTGCTGCATCAGGATGTCCAGGGCCTCGCCCAGCAGGCTGGGCACGTCCTTCTGACGTATGTCCATGGCGGAGACCGCCGCGACCGCGGACAGGGTGTCCAGCAGGCCGAGGAAGCGGCCGCCCATGTCGTTGGCGGCCTTCAGGAAGGGGGCGGGATTCACGGCCTCAATCTTCTCCGGCGAGGGTCGCGGCCATGTTCAGGGTCTGCTCATACTTGCGCTCGAAGGCCGCAGCGATGGCCGTCATGTCCCGGGCGGGTATACCGAGGGTGTGGAGCTCATGGGGGACGGATGGGGGCAGGTCCTGCCCCTCCGTCTGACGCCACTCCGACCAGCGGGCGCAGGCGCCCACCAGCAGCGCGGTGGGCCACAACGGACCCCGGTATTCCGCGTCATGGTAGTGCTCCATGGTCAGGGCCACCTCCTCCGGCAGGTGCCAGCGCCGTGCCAGCCAGCCGCCGGCCACATGGTGATCGATGCCCAGCCACTGCCGCTCGTAATCCGCGCGGCGCCACACCGGGGTGTCGCCGGCGGCGTCCATGGCCAGGGACAGTTCGTCGGGAAAGAGGTGGGCGAGGGCCGGCAGGCCGAGGCCGTGGAGCAGGCCGCACAGGTAGGTGGGCTCGGCCGGCGGGGGGGCGTCCAGGGTCACCCGCGGCGCCAGATAGCGGGCCATGTCTGCGGTCAGCAGGGCGTTGGTCCAGTAACGGCGGCCATCGAAGCCGCGGGCCCGTTCATAGCCCAGCGCGTCACCCAGGCTGATGGACAGACCCAGGCTGCGCACCATGTCGAGGCCGAGCACCCGGATGATGGCGTCCTTGACGCCGAAGATGGTGGCGCTTTGGCCGAAGAAGGCGGAGCGTGCCACGCCGATGATGCGTGCGGCGAGGCCGGGGTCGAGCTCGATGGTCGCGGCCACCTCCCCCAGGCCGGCCTCCTCCGATGAGAGGATGGTCAGCAGACGCTGGGAGGCCACGGGCAGCGGAGGCAGTTCCTGGAGCCTGTTGATGCGCAGGCGGGCGTCGCTGGAGACGAGGTCTTCGGGCATTGGAGTCCGTCTGAACGGGTCGCGGCATGGGCCGCCATGGGCTGTTCCTGACGTTAAGTAGCGACCGCAGCTCGGCACACTTTACCGAGGGCGGGCCCGCCGCCTTCGGCCAGGGCTTCACCATGGTGTCATCGGCGGTAGGGCCAGGCGCCGGGGTGGCGGGCCATGATTTCCGCACTGGCGGCGTAGGCCTCGGCCTCCCGGCGGTTCCTGAAGTTGGACACCACCAGCCGGTGCCAGCGTTTGCCTTCCATCTCCAGCGTGCTGATCCGTGCGGGCTGTCCCTGCTCGTGGAGGCCCCGCAAGGCCGCGGTCGCGCGTTTGGCGTGGCGGAATGAGGCCAGGCTCACGTGCCAGGGCCCGCCGATCACCTGGACCCCCCGGCCGGCGCTGAGCTGCGTCTGCTTCACCCCTTCGGCGAGCTGCTCTTCGGGCACCCTGGTCGGCGGTTTGACGGGCCCCCCCCGCGGGGCGACGTAGATGCTCAGGGGCTCGTTCATGGTGACGGCGGGCTCGTCGTCCCGGCCCACCGTGATGTCGCCTTCGATGAGACAGACGGTGTCTTCGTCGGGCTTGGCCTGGCCCCAGATATCGGTCCCCTGGATGCCCACGGTGACGGCGCCCAGGCGGATGTCCAGATGACGGCGATGAGGGCGGGACAGGCGGGTGGTGGTGAAGCGGAAGGTGCCTTTCGCCACCCCGAGTGTTCCCAGGAACGGGCCGTCCGGTGCGGAGGGCGGGGCGAAGCGTTCGAGATGGAAGCGTGTATTCTCGCCCAGCCTGACGTGGCTGCCCTCGGCGAGCCGCAGCAGCAGGCGCCCCCCGCCACCCGTGCGCAGCCTGTCCGCGGGATGTAAAACCATGCCCGGGGCCACGGGCACGATGGCCCCCTGGCGTTCAACCCAGGCCGGAGACTGGAGGCCCTCCACCATGCCCGCAGCCTGGGCGTACACGGCGACGCTGACGAGGGCGAGGAGGGGGGCGAGAATGGGGCTGAGTCTGCGCATGGATGCGGCCTGGCCGGGCGAATGAAGGGCTGGGCTCCCAGTATAGTCACCCGGTTCGCCGGGGAGGTGATGGGGCGCGCCCCGGGGCCCTCGCATAGCCTGATGGTCGGGGCGGGGTGCCCCCGCACTCCGCGGGGGGCCGGGGAGGGGGGCTTGCGTGCCCACGGGCCGGCACCTGCGGTTACACTACGGTCCCATGCTCCATTACCCTCAAATCGATCCGGTGGCCCTGCAGTTGGGGCCGGTGGCCATTCACTGGTACGGCCTCATGTACCTGGCCGGCTTCCTGGCGGGCTGGTGGCTCGGCCGCGTGCGGGCCGCGCGGCTGGGCTCGGGTTGGCGCCCGGAGGAGATAGGGGATCTGCTGTTCTACCTGGCCGTGGGCGTGGTGGTGGGTGGACGGCTCGGCTACGTGGTGTTCTACGATTTCTCCCGCTTCCTTGGCGACCCCTTGAGCCTGTTGCGGGTGTGGCAGGGGGGCATGTCCTTCCACGGCGGCCTTCTCGGTGTCCTGGTGGCCATGGGGCTGTATGCGCGGCGCACCGGGCGCCCTTTCTTCGCCGTCACGGATTTCCTCGCCCCCCTGGTGCCGCCGGGGCTGTTCGCCGGTCGCATCGGTAATTTCATCAACGGCGAGCTGTGGGGCGGTCCCACGGATCTGCCCTGGGGCATGGTGGTGGGGGGGTCACGCTGGGGCGACGTGGCCCGACATCCGTCCCAACTCTACGAGGCGTTGCTGGAAGGCGTGGTGCTGTTCGTCATCCTGTGGCTTTATTCCGCCCGGCCGCGGCCCACCATGGCGGTCTCGGGCCTGTTCCTGATGGGTTACGGGGGCTTCCGGACGCTGGTGGAAATGGTGCGCGTGCCCGATGCTCACATCGGCTATCTGGCATTCGGTTGGCTCACCATGGGGCAGGCCCTGTCCATTCCCATGGTGGTGGCGGGCGCCATCCTGATGGCTCTCGCCTATCGCCGCCGGCCCGCAGCCGGAGGTCGTTGATGCTGCTCGCGGGGTGGCGGGAGGGCAACAAAAAAACCCGGGCCCTGACGGGACCGGGTACTCTCAAAAAAGCGAGGATTGAGAAGTTACAGGGGCGCCCGAGGGCGCCTTGCTTAGCTTTAAGCATTCACCGTGCCAGTTTTATAAGCCATTGAGTATTATATTTTTTATTTTTTTCAGGCAGGACCTGTCTGTATCCATGTAAAGAATTCCGACAGAACCCCGGGCGCGCCACCACTTGCTGGACACCCCCCCGTGGCGGGCACCGTGGCTTCGGCACCCGCGCGGCCCCGGGCCGGTGCCCGGCGGGGCCGGCAATGCTTCGACAGCAGATGTCGATGTCCCTCAGGCGACGCCCGCGTAACGGTCTGTGGCCGCCACCAGCTGTCGTGAGATGGCGGGCTCGAAGGCGGAGTGTCCGGCCTCCGGTACCAGGACGAACCTCGCCTCCGGCCAGGCGCGGTGGAGTTCCCATGCGCTTTCCAACGGGCAGATGACGTCGTAGCGTCCGTGGATGATGGTGGCGGGGAGGTGTCGGATGCGCTCCACATCGGCCAGCAGTCGGTCCTCGTCGTCAAAAAAGCCGCGATGGACGAAGTAGTGACTCTCGATGCGGGCGAAGGCGAGGGCGAAGGCGGGTGAACCGAAGGCCTCGATGAGCTCGCCGCAGGGCACCAGCTCGCTGGTGGAGGCCTCCCATTGGCTCCATGCCCGTGCCGCCTCGAGCCGTACCCGCTGGTCGTCGCCATGGAGCCGGCGGTGATAGGCGTTCAGCAGATCATCATGCTCCGCCTCGGGAATGGGCGCCAGGAAGCGCTCCCAGGCGTCCGGGAACAGTCGGCCGGCACCGTTCTGGTAGAACCAGTGCAACTCCTTCTCACGCAGCAGGAAGATCCCCCGTAACACCATTTCGGTGACCCGCTCGGGATGCCGTTGGGCATAGGCCAGGGCCAGGGTGGAGCCCCAGGAGCCGCCGAACAGCTGCCAGGCCTCGATGCCGAGACGGTGGCGCAGGGTCTCCAGGTCCTCGATGAGGTGCCAGGTGGTGTTGTCCTCCACACTGGCATGGGGCAGGCTCTGGCCGCAGCCGCGCTGGTCCATGAGGATGATGCGGTAGACCTCCGGATTGAAGAACTGGCGCATGCGCGGGTTGGAGCCGCCGCCGGGGCCGCCGTGGAGGAATACCACGGGCTTGCCGACGGGGTTGCCCGATTGTTCGTAGTAGATGGTGTGTCGCGGCGATACCCGCAGGTGGCCGGACGCGAAGGGTGTGATGGCGGGGTAGAGCTGACGTTGCTGGTTCATGGTTTGTTCGAAGGGAGGTGAGGGGTTGGCCACGGCCCGGAGGTCGACCGGGCGCTGGTGGCGACATTATCGCACTGCATGACGGGGTGTGTGCGGGGCCGCCACGTATTACTATGGTGTGCATGAACAGTACCGGCGTCAAAGGCCCCCTGGCCTGGGTGCAGCGGTTGCCCTGGCCCCTCCTCATCCTCGGCAGCCTGACCCTGGGGCTGGCCCCCTTCTTTCCCGAACCCCATCTGGTGGAGAAACTGCGGATGCTGTTTCAGGGTGAGCTGGTGCGCCCCCTGGATATCTTCGATCTGTGTATGCATGGCGCATTCCCGGCGCTGCTGCTGTTGCGTGTCGTCCTCCACCTGCGGGCCGGCCGGCCGGCAGACGATCCCTCCGGCGAGGATTAGTTCCGTGTGCGAACTGCTAGCCATGTCCAGCCGGAAACCTGCGACGGTGACCTTCTCCCTGGACGAATTTGCCCGCCACGGCGGCTACGCCGGCTCCAATATGGACGGCTGGGGGGTCACCTTCTACGAGGGGCGGGACGCGCGCACCGTGCGCGAGCCTTTGGCCGCCTGGGAGAGTCCGGCGGTGGAGTTCGTGGCCAGCCAGGACTACCGCAGTACCTGTGTGGTGGCCCATATCCGCCAGGCCACCTCGGGCATCGTGGGTCTCGCCAACACCCAGCCCTTCACCCGCGAACTGGGTGGTCGCATCCACACCTTTGCTCACAACGGCGATGTGCCGGGGGTCGAGGACCTGGTGATGCAGCCCGGTTGTTTCCGCTGTGTGGGCGACTCGGATTCCGAGCAGGCCTTCTGTGTGCTGATGAACCGTCTGACACCCCTGTGGCTGGCTGCCGGGACGCCGACCCTGGAGGAACGCATTACGGTGGTGGAGGCCTTCGCGGCGGAGCTGCGCGCCCTGGGCCCCGCGAACTTCATCTACGCCGACGGTGAATACATCTACTTTCATGGCCATAAACGTTCCCAGATGACCCTGGAGGACATCCGGCCGCCGGGTCTGTTCTACCTGTGCCGCCAATGCGAGAGCCGCACGCCCGGTGATCCCGAGCCCCGCGGGGCCTCCCTCGGGGGCCTGGACATCGGTTTTTCGGCCTCTCGACAGGAGGTGGTCCTGGTGGCCAGCGTGCCCCTGACCCGGGAGGACTGGATACCCATGAGGGAGGGTGAACTGCTGGTGGCCGGCAGGGGCCGGGTGGAGCACCGCCCCATGCCCCGGGATGGGATGACGGTGGCGGCCCAGGGCGAGGAGGTCTGATTCCGAACCGGCGCGGGTGTCAGTCGGCTGCGGCGGGAAAGTCCCTGGCGAAGTTGGCTATCCATTCCAGGGCCGCCGCCTCGTCGCTGAGCTCCCGGCCTTCCAGGGCATTCACCCGGCGGCGATACTCATCGATGTGACAGATCTGTTCCACCATGCGCGCCCGATAGGCGGACTCGGCGCTGGTGAGGGTGACCCCCACCTCGAAATGATTGTTCATCGGCCGGCACCAGGCCACCAACCCCTGGTCCTCGAAGGCGGGCCGGGTGACGGGGATGCGGATGGTGAGCAGGGATCCCACCTGCCAGCATTCCCCGGCGGCGAACCACAGCCCGCCGCCGGCACCGGTGGCCGTGACCTCCGGGCCGGGGGCGCGCGCAGCGAGGGAGACCTCGATGGGGATATGAGCCGGGTGACGAATAAAACCTTTCATACTCTGGATCACTCTGGATCACTCTGGGACCCGAAGGAGTCTCTTCGGGTAAAACTTCTGTCCCGATCTATTATGGGGCGGCTGAACCACCACCCACTGCCGGGTTCATGTTACTGGCTGGCCGCCTTGCTTTCGTTAAACCATATATAGAAGAACATTCTATTCCTGTCATGGTTCCTTTAATCTTCATAACATGCGTCAGTATCTGGATTTAATGAGTCGCGTGCGCCACCACGGTGTGCGCAAGGAGGATCGTACGGGGACCGGCACCCTGAGTGTCTTCGGTCACCAGATGCGTTTCGACCTGGCTGCGGGCTTCCCGCTGGTGACCACCAAGAAGCTGCATCTGCGCTCCATCATCCACGAACTCCTGTGGTTTCTTAAAGGTGAGGCCAATACCGCCTATCTCAAGGCCCACGGGGTCTCCATCTGGGACGAGTGGGCGGATGCCAACGGTGATCTGGGTCCGATCTACGGCCACCAGTGGCGTTCCTGGGCGACCCCGGACGGCGGCACCGTCGACCAGATCGCCCAGGCGGTGGAGCAGCTTCGTCGCAACCCGGATTCCCGCCGCATCCTGGTGTCCGCCTGGAATTGCGCGGATCTGCCCGACGAGACGCTCCCGCCCCGGGAAAACGTGGCCCGCGGCCGCATGGCCCTCGCCCCCTGCCACGCCCTGTTCCAGTTCTACGTGGCCGAGGGCCGCCTGTCCTGCCAGCTCTACCAGCGCAGCGCGGATATATTCATCGGGGTGCCCTTCAACATCGCCTCCTATGCCCTCCTCACCCTGATGATGGCCCAGGTCACGGGGCTCGCGGCAGGGGATTTCGTACATACCCTGGGGGATGCCCATCTCTATCTGAACCATCTGCACCAGGCGGACCAACAGCTCGCCCGCGAGCCGCGGCCCCTGCCCACCATGGTCATCAACCCGGCCGTCGAGTCCCTGTTCGATTTCGTCTTCGAGGATTTCGAGCTCCAGGGTTACGACCCCCATCCCCATATCAAGGCGCCGGTGGCGGTGTGAGACGATGATGCTGTCCCTCATCGCCGCCGTGGACCGCAACGGCCTCATCGGCGCCGGCCGGCGTATGCCCTGGCACCTGCCCGCCGATCTGCGCCGTTTCAGGCAGATCACCATGGGGCATCCCATCATCATGGGCCGCGCCACCTGGGATTCCCTGGGCCGGCCCCTGCCGGGGCGGGAGAACGTGGTGGTAAGCACCCGCCTGGCCCTGGATACGCCGGGCTGCACCGTGGTGCGGTCGGTGGACGCGGCCATCCTGGCGGCCAGTCGTGCCGATGAGGCCATGGTCATCGGTGGCGCCACCCTGTATGCCCAGACCCTGGCCCAGGCCGAACGCATCTACCTGACCCGGGTGGACGGCGCATTCGAAGGCGACGTGTTCTTCCCGCGCTTCGACGAGACGGCCTGGGCCGAGGTGGCCCGGGAGCCCCACCCGGCAGACGACGAGAACCCCTGGCCCTACGCCTTCACCGTGCTGGAACGCAAGGACCCCGCCGGGGCCTCGGGGGAGGTCTGAAGCATTCGGCCTGTCGTTGGGGGGAATAAACCGCCGCCCTGATCCGTCTTTATTCGTATGACCCGAAGACTTTCCACGCCGTGATCGGCTTTCTGCAGCGCCGCCTTGCCCTGCGACGGGCCCTGGAGACCGTGCGCCCACGCCTGTATCGGCTGGCGTGGTCCTGGTGTCACGATGCAGACGAGGCCAACGACGTGGTGCAGGAGGCCTGCCTCAAGGCCATGGAACGTACCACCCAACTCAAGGACCCCGCCAAGGCCGAACAGTGGCTGGTGAAGATCATGTCCAATGTCTACCTGGATCGGCTGCGGGCGCACCGCGCGCACATGGATATCACGGCCGTGGAACTGGAAGCCGTGGATGACGGCCCGCTGGAGGCGGCCCAGCGCAGCCGCGCCGTGGACCAGGTGCGTGCCGCCATCGGCGCATTGGGGGTGGAGCAGCGCATGGTCCTCACCATGGTGGACCTCATGGAGTTCTCCTATGCCGAGGTGAGCGAGGCCCTCGAGATCCCCGTGGGCACGGTGATGAGCCGGTTGTGTCGTGGCCGCAGACGACTGAAAGAGCAATTGCTGCTGCAGGCGGGCGGGACCCGCCCCGCCGTGGCCCTACATCTGAGGCGGGTCAAATGAGTGCAGACGACACGGACCTTTCCGACGAATCCCTCAATGCCATCGTGGATGGTGAGTATCCCATGCATGAGCAGGCGGAGCTCATGGCGGTGGTGCAGGCCGACGCCTCCCACAGCAACCGTGTGTGCGCCCTGCGTTCCCTCAAGGTGATGGTACAGAACGCCTACGCGGAAGTGCCGGCCCCGGCCGGCCGGGGCCGCCGGCGGCGGCGTGCCGGGCTCATGGGTGTCGCGGCCTCCCTGGCGCTGGGGCTGGCGGCCGTTCTCGGAGTGGGGCTGTCGTCCGATGGAGGGCGGCAGGCGGAGCGCTTCGTGGTCCTGGACGCCGATGGTCGCGGTCAGCGACCGGCGGTGGCGGCCGATGAGGAGATGCGCATCGTATTCCATCTGCTGGACGGCGATATGGATGCCGCCGGTGAATTGCTGGACGAGGTGGAGACCCTGCTGGCGGATTACCGTCAGCGCAACGCGGCCCTGCGCATCGAGGTGGTGGCTCACAGCGACGGCCTGGCGCTGTTGCGCCGGCGTCTGTCCAGCCACCAGGAGCGTGTCGCCAGTCTGGCCCGCACCTTTCCCAACCTGACCTTCGTGGCCTGCAGCAACACGGTGCGCAGGCTGCGGGTGGAGAAGGGGCTGGAGGTGACGCTGGTGCCCGAGGCCCGGCAGACGGCATCCGGAGTTACCCATGTGGTTAAGCGCCAGCAGCAAGGCTGGGCCTATATCAAGGTCTGATGGTTTCAGAGGCCTTGGCATTTGGGAAGGGCGGAATGTTTCAGCCTTTCCCTGACACTAACGCGGGAATTTCGACTACACCGCGTCATATAACAGTTGTTTGGAGGAGATAGCGATGAAGAAGACGATGGTAATTATGGGTGCTGCAGTGATGTGGGCCATGATGGGGATCGGCGGTGCCGTGGCCTACGAGAAGCAGAAGGTGGTCTACCACATCAACTATGACGACCCCAAGACCCAGGCGGGGGCCCTGCGCAACATCCAGAACCACATCAATGCCGTGGGCAAGGAAAACCTGGAGTTGCGGGTGGTGATGCACGGTAAGGGCCTGTCCCTGCTGCTCGACCCCGACATGAAGGGCGAGGCCACCCTGGCGGCCAACGGCACCCCCCAGATGCAGGCCACGGTGGCGGGGCTCAAGGACCAGGGCATCACGTTCAAGGTATGTGCCAATACCCTGAAGGGCAAGAAGATCGCCGACCCCGAGAACCAGCTCTACGATTTCAACAAGGTGGACATCGTGCCGAGCGGCGTGGCCGAGCTGGCCGCCCTCCAGGCCCAGGGTTTCACCTATATCAAGCCCTGAACCCAACCGATTTCCGCAAAGCGGTTCCCCGGGCGGTAGGATACGGCTGCCCGGGGCTCTTGACGGCCCGCCTCGTGCGGGCTTTTTTTGGGCTGTCGGCGTCAGGCCTTGAGGGTGGGGCGGGAAAAGCGCGGACAGTGGAAGTCGAAGCGGCGCCCGTCCTCCAGGCGCAGGGCAGTCAGACGACCGCCCCACAGGCAGCCCATGTCGAGGGGATGGACCTTGAGGGCCGGGTCCGGGGGCGGGGCCAGGGCCAGGGTGGACCAGTGGCCGAAGACGATGGGCTCGCCGGCACTGGCGCGGCCCGGCACGGCGTACCAGGGCATCAACGGCGGTGAGACGTTGGGGGGTGGGCGTTTCTCCGCCATGTCCATGCGGCCATCGACATCGCAATAGCGCAGGCGGGTAAAGACGTTTGTGATGCAGCGCAGGCGCGCCCAACCCGTAAGGCCCGGTTCCCAGCAGCGGGGCTCGTCGCCGTACATGTGGGCGAGGAACTCCCGGTAATCATCCCCTCGCAGTACCCGGTGGAGTTCGGCGGCGAAACCCGCGGCGTCGGCCGGAGTCCATTGGGGCACCAGTCCGGCATGGACCAGGGTGTGGCCCTGGCCGCGGTGGATCAGGGGGCGATGGCGCAGCCAGTCCAGCAGCTCGTCGCGATCGGGGGCCTCGAGAATGGCATGGAGGGTGTCCTTCTTCTTCAGCCTGTCGCGGGGGGCCGCCGCCACGGCGAGGAGGTGCAGGTCGTGGTTGCCGAGCACGGTGATGGCGGCATCCCCGAGGTCCCGCACCAGGCGCAGGACCTCCAGGGAATGGGGGCCGCGGTTCACCAGGTCCCCCGTCAACCACAGTCGATCACGTTGCTCGTCGAAGCGGATGATCTCCAGCAGCCTGAGCAGGGGGTCGCGGCAGCCCTGGATGTCACCGATGGCATAGGTGGCCATCAGGCCGCCGCCCCGATGACCCGGCGGCGGCAGGGACGGCGGACAGGGGCAATGGCCCGGGGGCGATGCCGGCCGGGCATCCCTCTGCCCTCAATGAAGGATATGCGGCACCGCCAGAGAGAAGGCAGGGATGCTGGCCTCGAACTCGTTACCATCGTCGGCACGCATGAAATATTCGCCGCGCATGCTGCCCACCGGGGTCTCTATGAGGGTGCCGCTGGTGTACTGGAACTGTTCACCCGGCTGCAGATGGGGCTGCTGACCCACCACCCCGTCGCCGTTCACCTCCTGGATCTGGCCCTCGGCATCGGTGATGACCCAGTGCCTGGACAGCAGTTTGGCGGCTATGGTGCCGGTATTGGATATGGTGATGGTATAGGCGAAGGCGTAACGTTCACTGTCCGGATCCGACTGATCCGGCAGATAGACGCTTTCGGCGTGCACGTCGATGCTGTAGGTGGTTTCGTCTGACATGGGGTCGAGGGTCATCATGGTTTGAGTGCAGGATCTGCGTCAGCCGGCAGCCGCTGGTGGCGTGGCCCGGGCGGGGTGTTGAAAAAAGAAGGTGGCCTCGCCAAAGGCCGGTCTCAGATCGTCCAGCCAGGTGGCGCGGTCATCATAGCGGGCGAAGAAGGGGCGCTGCACCCAGTCGGGATCCCGGGCCTGGATGAATCGCAGCACCATAACCTTCTCGCCCCGGATCTCCGTCACCCCCTGGATCTCCACTTTGCCGGGACTGGCACTCATGGAGGGACCGCGGGCGGTACGGGCCAGGCCGGATACCCCGCTGATGGCCGTGCGATAGATTTCCCACGCCCGGGCCAGGGGAACCTCGAAGTAACGCCGGGCGCCGGTGTCCCGCTCCACGAACATATAGTAGGGGATCATGCCGAGCCTCACCTGGCCGCGCCACATGCGGGACCATACCGCGGGGTCGTCGTTGATGTTGGCCAGCAGGGGGGCCTGGGTGCGGATCTCCGCACCCGTGTCCCGGATGCGGCGGATGGCCTCCCGGGCGATGGGCGTCTCCATCTCCCGCCAATGGTTGAAATGGGCCATGAGGGCGAGGTGGCGGCCGCTGGCCACGATCCTCTCGAACAGTCTGAGCAGGTCGTCCGCGTCGCCGTCGGTGACGTAGCGCTGGGGCCAGAAGGTCAGGGATTTGGTGCCGATACGGATGTGCTGCACGTGCTCGAGAGACGGCTGCAGCAGCCCCGTGAGGTAGTCCGCCAGATGCCTGGTCTTCATCACCATGGGGTCACCGCCGGTGATGAGGAGGTCCGATACCTCGCGGTGGCGGCGCAGGTACTCGTGGAGCGTTCCCGCCTCTTTGGCGGAGAAGCGCAGAGTGGTGTCGCCGACGAATTGGGCCCAGCGGAAACAGAAGGTGCAGTACGCATGGCAGGTCTGGCCGTGGCTGGGAAAGAACAGCACGGTCTCCCTGTACTTGTGCTGCAGGCCCGCTACCCGTTCCTCATCGAGGAGGGGGACGTTGAGTGCCTGCTGATCCCCCGGATGGGGGTTCAGTCCGCGGCGAATGTCGTCGGCCACCGCGCGCCGTTCGTCCTTGGCGGCGCCACGCCGATGGAGGTCCGCCATGCGTTCGAAGTCCGCTTCTGAGAGCATGCCGCGTTGGGGAAAGGTGAGCTGGAATACGGGGTCCCGGGGGACCTCGTCCCAGTCGATGAGGACGTCCGTGACGTAGCGGTTGACGCGGAAGGGCAACACGTCCGCCACCACCCGCATTTCGGCCACCAGCTCTTCAGGCAGCCCACGCAGCGCAGGGATGCGATCCAGGTGGCGTTCGGTGTAGACCTCATAGTGGGTGGGTACATCCCGCCACGGCGGCGGCGTGTATGCCGCGGCATTACTTTTTGTTCTCTGCAGGGCAGTTTCGTAGGGCATGGCTCAATTCGGGTAGTGGGGGATCGAACACTTCCGGTGTGCGGCGCCGCGCTGGAGGAACCCACTCGCGGCCGGCCAGCGGGTGATTGGTACCGCCGCTATCCCGGCCCGTACCGCTCCTTGCCGATGCCGGGCAGACCGGCGGACTGCGGGTACCGACGCCCACCGGAAAAATCCAGGGCGAACACCATAACATTCGGACCGGTGACCATCAAATTACCCTATGTTGTTGTTTTTGCGTCCCAATGGCGGGCCCGGGTGAGGCCGCCATGGCCTGCGGGAGAGGGCCTTCGCGAACCCCCCGGGCAGGCATGCCGTTGGCTTCGACGGCCGCCGGAACCGCCGGTGCCCGGGCTTTCCCGGCCGGGGCGATACCCTCGCCGGGAGCTCATCGAGGCCGCGCCCGTTCCTCCGGCGACCGGAATTGATGAACACCCTGAACTGTGCGATGTTACTCCCCTTCTAAGTGACAACAATCAGAACTCTCCCAGTGAGCCATCGCGATTACCTGCTGGCGGCCGCCATCATGGCGGCCGCGTATATGCCGTATCACGCCGTGGCTGCGGCGGACTGGTCGCGTTGCATCGATCAGGAAGTGGTGCCCGTGCCGCCGCCATGGGAGGCCGATGCGGGTCGTCTCGAGCCCGGTGCGGTGGAACTGTTTGCCGACGAGGCCGTGCTGGAGCGGGATGGCATATCCGTGCTGCGGGGGGATGTGCGGGTATTGCGGGATGCCGACCGGCTGCATGGCGGGGTGGTGGTCTATGACCGCGACGCCGACGCGATGGATATCGAGGACACGGTACGCTACTGGAGCGGCGACCTGTATCTCAGCGGCAGCCGCGGCCACTATGAATTCGGCACCGGCGAGGCATGGCTGGATGACGTGGCCTTTCGTCTCGGTGGGGAACATGCCCGGGGCTCCGCCGGCACGGTCAGGTTGAGCACCGCCGACGTGTTGCTGATGGAAGACATGACCTACACGACGTGCTCCCCGGGGGCGACGGACTGGCAGTTGTCGGCCGACACGGTCGAGCTGGATCGGGAGTCCGACGTCGGGGTGGCCCGCCACGTCAAGGTGGATTTCAAGGGCGTGCCCATATTCTACAGCCCCTATCTCAGCTTTCCCCTGAGCGATACCCGCAAGAGTGGTTTCCTGGCCCCCACCATCGGCCAGTCCACCGAGACCGGTGTGGACGTGACCATTCCCTACTACTGGAACATCGCCCCCGAACGGGACGCCACCCTGGCCGTACGCCACATGTCGGACCGCGGCACCATGCTGCAGGGCGAGTACCGCTATCTGATGGACGACGGCGATGACGGTGGCGGCATCTTCAACCTGGAATACCTGCCCGATGATGACCAGTTCGGCGAGGATCGCAGTCTCATCGCCCTGGAACATCAACACCGTATCACCCCCCACTGGCGCACCCGGGTGGATTTCACCAACCTGTCGGACGGCGAATACCTGGACGACCTGGGCACCAGTCTGTCGGTATCCAGTACCCGTTTCCTGCGCCGTCAAGCGGAGTTGCGCTATACGAGATACGGCTGGAACGTGCGGGGGCGGGTGGAGCATTTCCAGATCCTCGACGAGGACATCCGTCAGAGCAGTCGGCCCTACCGGCGCCTGCCCCAGTTACACGCCACCTACTCCAAGCTCTTCGGCGACCGCCGCACGCGTCTGGATTTCACCGGTGAGGCCGTGGCCTTCGACCAGGATGCCCGGGTGGAGGGCGAGCGTTACCATCTGGCCCCGGCCCTGAGCTATCAGTACCGCACTCCCGGTACCTTCCTGGTGCCCAGGCTGACCCTCAACTACACCACCTATGACCTCGCCAACCGGCAGCCCGGCGAGCCCGCCACGCCGGATCGCACGGTGCCCGTGTTGAGCGTCGACAGCGGCCTCGTCTTCGACCGTCCCTTCACCTGGGGCGGCGGCGGTTTTCTCCATACCCTGGAGCCCAGGGTCTTCTATCTCTACGTGCCCGAACGGGACCAGGACGACCTGCCCCTGTTCGACACCGGCGAGTTCTCCTTCAATTTCTCGCAACTGTTCCGCGAGAACCGCTTCAGTGGTGTCGATCGCATCAACGACGCCAATCAGGCCACCGTGGCCCTCACCAGCCGGGTGTTGGGAGGCGACGGGGGCGAGCGGCTGCGTGCCAGCGTGGGCCGCATCTACTATTTTTCCGACCGCGAGGTCACGCGGCGGCCCAATGATCCGGCCCTTACCGCCGACACCTCGGACGTGGTGGCGGAATTGGCCGCCGAGTTCGCCCGGCGCTGGCGGTTGCGGGCGGGCCTGCAGTGGGACGAGGAAAACGACTGGGTAGAGAAGGGAACTACTCAGCTGCGCTACCAGCCTAATCAACAGGCAGTGGTCAACCTGGCCTACCGTTTCGTGCGGGACAGACGGGATGAGCGGGAGCGGCGCAGGAAGGATCGCACCATCGAGCAGACGGATGTCTCCGCCCGCTGGCCCCTCGGTACTTCCACTGCCCTGGTGGGGCGTTGGAACTACGAACTGACGAACAATCGGACCCTGGAGTCCTTCGTCGGCGTGGAGTACGAGAATTGTTGCTGGGGCGTACGGGCTGTGGCCCGGCGCTTCCTCAAGGACGGCGATCTCGCCATCGACGGTACGGACACCGATTACTCCACGGGTTTCTTCGTGCAACTCGAGTTGAAGGGGCTGGCGGGCGTCGGCAGCAAGGCCGCCTCCTTCCTCGAGGGACAGATCCCCGGATATCAAAACACTTTCTAGCAGGACCCTATCCGATAACTGATGAAACGCATTCTGTATACCGTAATCCTTCTGTTGCCCCTGTGGGCCGCCGCCCAGGGCAACATCCGCGAACTCGACCGCATCGTCGCCGTGGTGAACGACGACGTCATCATGAAGAGCGAGCTCGAGCATGCCGCTCGCAGCGTGCTGGCGGATCTTCAGCAGAAGGGCACCCGTCCCCCTCCCCAGGCCGTGCTGTTGCAGCAGGTCCTGGACAAGCTGGTGATGGAGCACCTGCAGCTGCAGGAGGCCGAGAAGCTCGGCGTCACCGTGGAGGACGAGCTGGTGAACCGGGCCGTGGAGAGCGTGGCCTCGCGTAATGGCCTGACGGTGGCCCAGTTCCGGGAGGTATTGGAGCGGGACGGCTTCGATTTCGCGGGCTTTCGTGAGGAGCTCAAGGAGCGGTTGACCATGGAGCAGGTGGCACGGCGCCAGGTGGATCGGCGCATCCGCGTCACCGACAGGGAGCTGCGGGACTACCTCAGCCTGCAGGAGGAGACCGCCGGCGGGCGCGAGTACAAGCTGGGCCATATCCTGGTGTCGGTATCCGAGGCACCGACCCCGGAGGAGCTTGCAACGGCCCGGGACATCGCTGCGGGGCTGGCCGAGCGGGCCCGCGCCGGCGAGGACTTCCGGGAACTGGCGGTGGCCCATTCGGACGGCCAGAACGCCCTGGAGGGGGGCGAGATGGAGTGGCGGGAACGGGACCGCCTGCCGTCCCTGGTGAGCGACGTGATGGCCGACATGGGGCCGAGCGACGTCACCGATGTACTGCGCAGCCCCAGCGGCTTTCATATCTTCAAGGTGCTCGACGTGCGCGACGGCGAACGCACCATGATCACCCAGACCCAGGCCCGCCATATCCTGTTGCGGCCTGACGAGCTCACCGCCGGTGATGACGTGCGCATCCGGCTGCAGCAGCTCAAGGACCGCATCGAGGGCGGAGACGATTTCGCGGAGCTCGCCCGTTCCCATTCCCAAGACCGCGGCTCGGCGGTGAACGGGGGCGACCTCGGCTGGGTCAATCCCGGCGACACGGTTCCTCAGTTCGAACGGGTGATGAATGACTTGGCGCCGGGGGAGATCAGCGAGCCCTTCGAGTCCCCCTTCGGCTGGCACATCGTCCAGGTGCTGGAGCGCCGTGACCACGACAGCACGGAGGAGGTGCGCAAGGCCAAGGCCCGGGAGGAGCTGCGCAACCGCAAGCGTGGCGAGGAGATGGAGACCTGGTTGCGGCGCCTGCGGGACGAGGCCTATGTGGAAAACCGTCTGTTCGACGAATAGCCGGCGCCCGCCCATGACCCATGGTTGATGCCGCGGCAGGGCCCCGTCCGTTGGTGTTCACGCCCGGGGAGCCGGCGGGGATCGGCCCGGATCTGGCATTGATGTTGGCCCGCGACGGCGGGGACGTGCCCTGGGTCGCCATCGCCGATCCGGACCTCTTGGTGGCGCGGGCACGGCAACTCCATATGCCGGTGGAGGTGCGGATCCATGACCCCGAGCGCTCCCAGCTGCCGGCGCGTCGGGGCACGCTGGCGGTGCTGCCCGTGGTCTGTCCCGCGCCGGTGGCCCCCGGCCGTCTCGATCCCCGCAACGGTGCCTACGTGCTGGAGACCCTCGAGCGCGCCGTGGACGGCTGTCTGGCCGGTGATTTCGCGGCCCTGATCACCGGGCCCGTGCACAAGGGGATCATCAACGAGTCGGGAGTGGCCTTCACCGGCCACACGGAGTTCCTGGCCGCCCGCAGCGGCGTCCCCCAGGTGGTGATGATGCTGGTGGGCGGCAATCTCCG
The DNA here is from genome assembly GCA_011389995.1 of Thiotrichales bacterium. Taxonomy (GTDB): domain Bacteria; phylum Pseudomonadota; class Gammaproteobacteria; order JAABTG01; family JAABTG01; genus JAABTG01. The sequence continues at coordinate 19,589 of JAABTG010000016.1, read as the reverse complement.
AGTGGCGTTGGTGACCACCCACCTGCCCCTGGCCGAGGTGCCCCGCCATATCACTCCGGAGCGCCTGGAGGCGGTGGTGCGGATCCTGGTGGCGGAGCTCGGGAAGCGTTGGGGTCTTCCCCATCCCACCGTGCGGGTGCTCGGGCTCAATCCCCATGCCGGCGAGGGCGGCCATCTCGGCATGGAGGAGATCGAAATCATCGAACCGGTGCTGGAGAGGCTGCGTGCCGAGGACATGCAGTTGGAGGGCCCGGTGCCGGCGGATACCGCCTTCACCGCGACGGGGCTGGCCGATGTGGACGTGGTGCTGGCCATGTATCACGACCAGGGGCTGCCGGTGCTCAAGCGTGTGGCTTTCGGGGCGGCCGTCAACGTCACCCTCGGCCTGCCCTTCGTGCGCACCTCGGTGGATCACGGCACCGCCCTTAACCTGGCGGGCAGCGGCCGCGCCGACAGCGGCAGCCTCGAGGCCGCGATGGCCCTGGCGGCCAGCCTGAGCGGCCGGGGCCGCTCAGGCAATTTTGAATTTTGAATTTTGAATTTTGAATTGGGCAGGATGGGGCGCGGCACGGCTCGCGGTCTGCGCCGGCCGGCACGGAAGAGCCTGGCGTTGAACCATTCTTTCCATGGCCCACGCCGCCGCGGAGAGCGGGCTATCCCGACCTCCACGCCAGCCGCGCCCCCCATTCAAAATTCAAAATTCAAAATTCAAAATTGCGCGCAGCGCCAAGATGGGTGCTAAGAGGCGTTTCGGCCAGCATTTCCTCCACGACCAGGGCGTGGTGGATCGCATGCTGCGTGCCCTGGCCCCGGAGGCGGCGGATCGGGTGGTGGAGATCGGGCCGGGGCCGGGGGCCCTGACCTATCCGTTGTTGGACCACCTGGCGGCCCTGGACGTGGTGGAACTGGACCGCGACCTGGCGGCCCGCCTCGAGGCCCACCCGACGGCCGTTGCCGGGCGCATGCGGGTCCATGGCGGTGATGTGCTGCGCTTCGACTTTGGTGCCCTGGCAGGCCGGGGGGAGCGCCTGCGGTTGGTGGGCAACCTGCCCTACAACATCTCCACGCCCCTGTTGTTCCACCTCTTCGACCAGCTCGAGTTCATCCGCGACATGCATTTCATGCTGCAGCGGGAGGTGGTGGCCCGCATGGCCGCAGTGCCGGGCTCGGGGGTCTACGGGCGGTTGTCGGTGATGGTGCAGTATCACTGCCGCGTGGAGCGCCTGTTCGGTATCGGGCCGGGGGCCTTCACGCCGCCGCCGCGGGTGCACTCGGAGGTGGTGCGGCTGGTCCCCCACGCCCATCCGCCGGTGGCGGTGGAGAGCCGTGAGGCCCTGGAGGCGGTGGTGCGCGCGGCCTTCGGGCAGCGTCGCAAGACCCTGCGCAACGCCCTCAAGGGCCTGGTGGATGCCGGGGCGATGGCGGCGGCCGGCGTCGATCCCGGCCAGCGCCCGGAACGGCTCGCCCTTGCCGATTTCGCACGGTTGGCCAATCTGGCCGCGGCGGCACCGGCACAGGCCGGGCACCCGCTGCCCCCGACGCCGCCCGGCCCGTGACGGCGGCTTCCCGCCCGTAGGGTGAAAGAAGCCTCCGGGCACCCTTCCATAGACAAAAAACAATGCAGAACTTGATCATTATTGATTTTTAAATCAATGTGCCGGTCCCGATACTTGGCCCCAATATCGACGCCGGGGCGTCCGATGCGGATATTCATTACACGGTGCGCAGTGGCGATGGAGGGGCTGTGGCGCCCCCGCGCCTTGGCGGTCCGTCGCGAGTGCGTCCTGCCGGCGCTACCGTTGGCTCTCTCATCGTTACGGTGGAGTTCAGCCAAGAAGTACGGAAACGTATCGGCGAGGCTCCCGGGCCTGCCCTCTCCCGGGGCCCGTGCAAGGCACCGTCGGGGGGGGCGGTATATAGATGAATTCATATGGGTGATATCTAATACATCTATTTTTAATGATGTTTCCCAGGCGCTAACGTGCTGAACGTTTAAGGGTCAGGCGTATTTCCGAAACCGAAGAAGGCGAGAAAACCACAGGAGCTGACGATGAGTGTGAAGACCTATGACGCGGGCGTAAAAGACTACCGTCTAAATTACTGGACCCCGGACTACGTGCCCTTGGACACGGACCTGCTGGCCTGTTTCAAGGTCACCGGACAGCCGGGTGTGCCACGGGAAGAGGTGGCCGCGGCAGTGGCAGCCGAATCCTCCACCGGCACATGGACCACCGTGTGGTCGGACCTGCTGACCGACCTGGACTACTACAAGGGCCGTGCCTACCGCATCGAGGATGTGCCCGGCGACTCCGAGTCCTTCTACGCCTTCGTGGCCTACCCCATCGACCTGTTCGAGGAAGGCTCCATGACCAACGTGCTCACTTCCCTGGTGGGTAACGTGTTCGGCTTCAAGGCGCTGAAGCACCTGCGTCTGGAGGACATCCGCTTCCCCATCGCCTATATCAAGACCTGCAACGGTCCGCCCGCCGGCATCCAGGTCGAGCGCGACCGACTGAACAAGTACGGTCGGCCGCTGGTCGGCGGCACCATCAAGCCCAAGCTCGGCATGTCGGCCAAGAACTACGGCCGCGCCGTGTACGAGTGCCTGCGCGGGGGGCTGGACTTCACCAAGGACGATGAGAACGTCAACTCCCAGCCCTTCATGCGCTGGCAGGACCGCTTCGAGTTCGTGGCGAATGCCATCCATACCGCCCAGCAGGAGACCGGGGAAGTGAAGGGTCATTACCTCAACGTCACCGCCCCCGACCCCGAGCAGATGTACGAGCGCGCCGAGTTCGTCAAGGAGCTCGGTGTGCCGATCCTCATGCACGACTTCCTCACCGGCGGCTTCACCGCCAACACCGGCCTGGCCAAGTGGTGCCGCAGGAACAACATGCTGATGCACGTCCACCGCGCCATGCATGCCGTCATCGACCGCCACCCCAAGCACGGCATCCATTTCCGGGTACTGGCCAAGTGCCTGCGCCTGTCCGGCGGCGACCACCTCCACACCGGCACCGTAGTGGGCAAGCTGGAGGGCGACCGCGCCCCCACCCTGGGCTTCGTGGACCAGCTGCGTGAGTCCTTCGTGCCCGAGGATCGCAAGCGGGGCGTCTTCTTCGACCAGGACTGGGGCTCCATGCCCGGCCTGTTCGCCGTGGCCTCCGGCGGCATCCACGTGTGGCACATGCCGGCCCTGGTGACCATCTTCGGCGACGACTCGGTGCTGCAGTTCGGCGGCGGTACCCAGGGCCATCCCTGGGGCAACGCGGCCGGCGCCGCGGCCAATCGCGTGGCTGTGGAGGCCTGTGTCAAGGCCCGGAATGAAGGCCGCGATCTGGAGAAGGAGGCCCGCGACATCCTCATGGAGGCGGGCAAGAACAGCCCCGAGCTGGCCATCGCCCTCGAGACCTGGAAGGAGATCAAGTTCGAGTTCGAGACCGTGGATAAGCTGGACGTGGGCTGAGGCCCTCCCGTCAGCGCGAGCCAATAGTTAAGACGAATACAGAGGAAATCAGACATGGCCATGACCAACGAGATGGGTGACTACCAGACCACCAGCACCCTCGAGACCTTCGGCTTCCTGCCGCCGCTGACCCAGGAGGAGATCTACGCCCAGGTCGCCTACATCCTGGCCCAGGGCTGGACGCCCGCCATCGAGCACGTCCACCCCTCCCAGTCCATGCGTCACTACTGGACCATGTGGAAGCTGCCCTTCTTCGGCGAGGATAACCTCGCCAACGTGGTGACTGAACTGGAGTCCTGCCACCGCAACTATCCCGATCACCACGTGCGCCTCCTCGGCTATGACAACTACGCCCAGAGCCAGGGCAGTGCCTTCGTGGTGTTCGAGGGTCGCCGCTGAGGGCAATGGGTACACCACGTCAATTCCAATGGGGGATTCCATGGCCGAGACCAAACCACAGCTGAAGTCGAGCACCCGCGAGGCCGCCATGGCCCGGCGCCGGGCCCAGTCGACACAAGGCAAGCGCGGCACCGTGACAGGCACCGACCGCACCCGTGGGGCGGCGGCGGGCGCCGCTGCCCCGGCATCGCCGCCGCCTGCGGCCGCTACGTCCGTGGCGAGGCCCGAGCCATCTCCCCAGCCATCCGCTCGGCCATCGCCGCGGACCCATAGGGCGGCGCCGGTGACCTCACCCGCCGGTTCCGCCCGGGAGTGCGCCCGCCGCCGCCGTACGGCTCTGGCACAGGCGGGGCGCAAGGCGGAGGCCACCCGGGACCGGACCCGGGCCGATACCATCTCCCGTCCCCAGGGGCGGGGTGCCGAGGCTGCCAAGGGCCGGGCCGGCAAGGAAGGCGACTGTGGCTGCGGTTGCAAGGGCGCGGCCCGGGCGGACGCTGCGCCAGCCTCCGCCCCCGAACGGCGGGCCTCCCTGACGCCTCCCTCCAGCACAGCACCCGGACGCGGCCAGCCGCGGCGGGTCAACGCCATCATGCCCCCGGCCCGCGCCGCCGCCAGGGCGCGGCGGGCGGCCCAGTCAGCCACCGGCAAGAGCGCGTCCACCAGTGCCACCTCCGCGGCGGGGATCGCCCGGCAGGCCAATCCCAGGATGTCCAGCCGCGAGCTGGCTCGGGCCATCCGGGACCAACGCAGCCGCAACGGCCGCTCGTCCAGCACCAAGAGCGCCCCCTGTGGCCGGGTGCGCCCCTCACGCACCGCCGGGGATCCGGGGGACCGGGGCGCCCAGGATGCCACCTGGAAGGTGGGTGCCAGCGAGACCGGCGGCGGGCAGACCGTCACCGGCACCCGGGTAGGGCGTGCCAGGGAAATGACCGGTGACGAGCCGAGCACCTGCCGCACGGTCACCGGCACCGAATACATGGGTGCCGACATCTTCCGCGAGTTCTGTCAGACGGACCCCCCGCGCAGCCCCCTCAAGGTGGGTATCAGTCCCACCACCCGTGGCAACCGCGTGACCGGCAACGAGGTGGGGCGCTCCAGCCATGTCACCGGCGATGAGCCGGGTACCTGTAAGAACGTCACCGGCACCGAGTATCTGTCCGCCGACCAGTTCGACGCCTTCTGCGGTATCCGCCCCGCGCCCGGGCCGGCCAAGGTTGATCGCACCCAGACCACGGGTGGCCAGCGGGTGTCGGGCGCCATGGTGGGCCGGTCTTCCCATGTCACCGGAGACGAACACGGCGCCGGGGTCAAGACCACGGGCTCCCAATACACCCAGCCCCAGGGCGATGGCGACCAGGGCGGCGTACCGCCCAAGGTGGGCACCTCCAAGACCTTCGCGGGGGGTGCCGTCACCGGCACCCGCACGGGCCGCAGCGAGCGGGTGACGGGTGACGAACCCGGCACTTGCAAGCGCGTTACCGGTGACGAATACGTGGACCTCAACCAGTACGAGGCCTTCTGTGCCAGCCGTCCCGAGCCGTCTCCGCCCAAGGTGGAGCACACCCATACCCTGGTGGGGCATACCGTCACCGGTACCCGCACCGGGCGGGCCGCCAATGTCACGGGCGACGAGCCCGGTACCTGCAAATCCGTCACCGGCACGCCCTATGGCCCCGCCGAGGACTACGAGGCCTTCTGCGCGCCCGAGGCGGGGCCCACGGCCATGGCCCGCGCCTACCGCCGCAGCGGTCCGGCGCCGGCGGCCAATCTCACGGGCATCCAGCCCGGTGTCGGCGGCGTCATGACGGGCGCCGGAAGGGGGGCCTGCGAGCCGGTCTCGGGTACGCCTTACGTGGGCAGCGAGGATTTCGGCGCCACCTGCGGCGCCCTGCCCGGTCAGGAGGATTTTCCTCAGGCCCTGGACGGCGCGCCGTGGCAGAGTTTCAGCGTCGCATCCCCCGCCCGCGCGGCTCATCAGGCCCGGGCCCAGGGCGGCGTCACCGGCACCCGCTACGAGCAGGGCCAGATCACCGGGGCCTTCAACATGGGCACCGGCAAGGTGACGGGTACCGAGGAGTCCCGTTTCGATCAACGCCGCGCCGGCAATACCAACCTCATGGATATGGCCCCGGCGCCACCCGCAACCGCCAAGGCAGGGGCTCCCGCCGCCGAGGAGAAGCCGCGGGTGACGGGCGAGGGGCAGTCGGCGGGCCTCAAGATCACCGGCGATGACTGGGACCGCAACGAGCGGGTGACCGGCACCGAAGGCACCTCCGCCATGCGCCGCAATCCCACCCGGCGCGGCGGCCCCACCTCCGTCATGCTGCCGCCCAAGCGTAACGAGGAGGCCCCGGAGCCCGTCTCTCTGGTGACGGGCAGCGCCGGCACCACCGATATCGGCGCCCTCATCACCTATTCCGGCGGCGCCCGGGGTTGAAGGCCGCGATGCTCCCTGCCTCCCGCCAGCCCCGGGGCAGCGGCCCGCGCCGCGAGGCCACCGCGCCCCTGGCACCGCCCCGCGCCGATCGGGTACGGCCGGCGGGCCCGCGTGGCGGCGCGACGCCGACCGGGGGCTCCGGCATGGCGGGCACCGTGAGCGCCGGCCGGTTGGCCGGAGCGGCCGCGGGCGGGAGCCATCCCCTGGCGGATGGGGCGCGCAATCGCGCCCTCCGGGACTACGAGAGCCGGGTCAAGGAGGCCTTCGACTGCATCGTGCCGACCCTGCGGCGCATCTCCGCCCTGCAGCACGAGGACGATTTCGAGGGGCGGGCCCAGGCAATCGCCCGGGAGCGGCTGGGTTTCGAGCTGCCGGCCATGATCCTGGCGGATGCCTGGGTGGATCAGCTGGACATGCGCCGCCTCTACGCCTGGTGCGTATTCGAGACCTATCGCCGTTATACGGAGGACTTCTTCCATACGGATCCCCTGGACGGGCGGGACGGCGCCGGTTTTCAGGCGGCCCTCCAGGAGTGTGGCTTTCACGCCATGGATGTCACGCCCTGTGCCGACGGCCGTCTGGCCCACGTGGTGAGCTACGTGCTGCGGCTGCCCTTCGGCGCCGTGCGTCGCAAGTCCTACGCCGGGGCCATGTTCGATATCGAGGAGAATGTGGGCAAGTGGGTGGAGACGGAGCTCACGCGCTTCCGGGAGGGCCGGCCCAACACCGCCGATGCCCCGACCCGCTACCTGAAGGTGGTGGTCTATCACTACAGCACCAGCGACCCTTTCCATGAGGGCTGCGCCGCCCACGGCTCCGACACGGCCGCCGCGGCGCGGGCGGGGCTGGAGCGCCTGGAGAACTTCCAGCGGGCTATCGAAAACGGCTTCTGCTGCGGCGCCTCGGTGGACCTGTTGCTGGTGGGCATGGACACCGACAGCGACGCCATCCGCGTCCACCTCCCCGACGCCAGCGGGCATATCTCCCTGGAGCGGCCCCTGGAGGGGGCGGAGATCTACCGCGCCACCCTGGGGCTGGCGCCGGAGAAGGCCCGCGAGCACATCTTCGAGGCGGTGCACGACCATGCCCCCGGCGGCGTGGACGAGGGCATGGCGAGGCTGGTGGGACTGTTGATAGAGCACAACATCTCTCAGATGGACTACGTGCGCCAGTACCACGGCGGGGCCTACGCCGACATCGGCCACCGGGAACGCTTCATCGGTGTGGGTATCGGGTTCGAGGAGGTGCAGTTGCGCAACCTCACCTATTTCGCCTACCTCGACACCCTGGAGGAGGGGGCGCCGGACATGGACGTGGGAGTGAAGATATTCAAGGGCCTGAACGTCGCCCACGGCCTGCCCATCCCGGTGGTGGTGCGCTTCGATTATCACGGCGCGGTGCCGGGTGCCCTGCGCCGGGCCAAGGCCCGTTGCGCGCGGGTAAGCGCGGCCATAAGGGAGCGTTACCCGGCCCTGGTGGACACCGGTCTGTTGCACCTGCTGACCATGGTTCGCGACTGCGACGGCAGGGAACCGCCCGAGCCCCAGTCCTGCACGGTGCTGGGGACGGCCCCGGAGAGTCACTGATGAAGATCGTCAAGGTATTGAGACCCCTGGTGGCCACCAACCGCATACCCATGATGGAGCACAAGCACCTCCAGGTAGTGCAGGACGGTCGCACGGAGGCCTGCGCGGTGGATGCCGTAGGCGCCAAGCCCGGTGACTGGGTCATCTGCGTCACCAGTTCCGCCGCCCGCGAGGCCGCCGGCAGCAAGGGTTATCCCAGCGACCTCACCATCGTCGGCATCATCGACAACTGGGTGGCGGAGGAGGAGTGATGGATATCTGGCAGGTGCGGGACACCCTGGTATGCACCGAGCGGATCAGTGGTCTAGGCCATGGCCATCTGCGGCTGCTGGAGAATGCCGAGAGCGGCCTCCAAGTGGCCACGGATCCGGTGGGGGCGCGCCCCGGCGACTGGGTGTTCACCGCCAAGGGCACCGCCGGGCGCCATGCCCACCGCGACCCGGCCATCCTCACTGATCTGGCCATATGCGGGATCATAGATTACTGGCCCCAGGAGGATATCCAGGAGGATTCGGGACAGGGACAACCATGAGGCCGTGACGGGCCGGGGTAGGGGGGTGACGGGCCGGGGTGGCCGGCGCCTGAGCAGAGGTTCAAAACAGCTGTTTTTCAGCCTTTTCAAACGACAGGAGAGAAGAGATGGCAAACGAGACCATGGGAATTGCCCTGGGGATGATCGAAACCCGGGGCCTGGTGCCGGCAATCGAGGCGGCGGACGCCATGACCAAGGCGGCGGAGGTGCGGCTCATCGGTCGCGAGTTCGTGGGCGGCGGTTATGTCACGGTGCTGGTGCGGGGCGAGACGGGTGCGGTGAACGCGGCGGTGCGCGCGGGGGCCGATGCCTGCGAGCGCGTGGGTGACGGCCTGGTGGCCGCCCACATCATCGCCCGTCCCCATAAGGAAGTGGAGCCGGTGTTGCCGTCGGGTTCCCCGGAGTCCGGCAAGGGGTCATGAGCCGGTCGCCGGTAAACTGATATTCGACAAGCGGAGAAATACGAGATGGCAAACGAGACCATGGGGATAGCCCTCGGGATGATCGAGACCCGGGGACTGGTGCCGGCAATCGAGGCGGCGGACGCCATGACCAAGGCGGCGGAGGTGCGGCTCATCGGCCGCGAGTTCGTGGGTGGTGGCTACGTCACGGTGCTGGTGCGGGGCGAGACGGGTGCGGTGAACGCGGCGGTGCGCGCGGGGGCCGATGCCTGCGAGCGCGTGGGTGACGGCCTGGTGGCCGCCCATATCATCGCCCGTCCTCATAAGGAGGTGGAGCCGGTACTGCCTGATGGCAAGTCCGTGGCCTGAGCCATGGGCCTGTCTTCCGGTGACCACCGGCGCCGCCCACGATGAGAAACGCACGGATTCACCCCCGTACCCTCGGCTATCTCGGCAGGGCCTTGAGCCTGGAGTTGTCGGCGGTCCAGCAGTATATGACCCAGGCCTCCCTGGCTGAGGCCTGGGAACTGCCGGATGCCGCACGGCGGTTCCGCGAGGAGACCGTGGAGGAGATGCACCACGCCCAACGCATCATCCAGCGCATGCTGGCGGACGGCGTGGCTCCCAATGCCTCGCAGTTGCGGCCGGCGGGCGTCGCCCGCAGTCTGCCGGAACTGCTGCGGCAGGACATGGACCTCGAACTGGAGATCGTCGGGCTTTACGCTGACGCGGTCCAGTTCTGCCGGCGCATCGGTGACGGGGACCATGGGGATTTCTTCGCCGGGTTGCTGGAGGAGGAGCGCCACCACGCCCAGGAAATGGAGGCCTGGCTGGCATCCCTCGGAGTGCCCTCGAATTCCACGGGGGCCGAGCGGGCGTATTTCTGATCATTCCCGATTTCCAGGAGGCATGGCTCATGGTTCAGCCTTGGAAGCAACGCAGCCGACCCGCCCGCCTCGAGCGTCGTCTCGAGTTTGAGGATTACGAGGCCACGCGGGATTTTCTGGACAAAGCGGCCGAGCTCTCGGAGCAAAGCGGTATCTACCCGGACCTGAGTTTCGGGCGTACCTATGTGAACATCACCCTCCATGCGGATGAAGGGGACGGCGAGGTCTCCGCGGCAATCCATGACTTCGCCGCCGCATTGGACCGAATCCTCGAAGATAAGGAGGGGGCGCCAGATGGCCCACCCCCTCTCCGGGGTATTCCCACCTCTGGCAGTTGAATCGCGAGTAATGCCCCATGAATGATACGAAAGACAAAGACGCCTCTTCCCAGGAATCCGGGCCCGCGTCGTCGAAGCCGGGCACCGCTTCCGGGACCGGGTCGGGTGGAGAAGGCACCGCGTCCCGCACCAAGGGGGGGGGCGTGACCCCCAAGGCCCGGCCCAAGGGCTCCCGGGCCTCCGCCACCAAGTCTTCGCGCTCCCGCTCTGGCGGGGCCGGCGGAGGTGATCGGCCGGCCCCTTCCCCCGAGGAAAACGATGGGTTTCCATCCCGTTGCCGGGTATGGCCAGACTGACTCCGAGGGGTCATCGCCATAAGGGCGGCGCCGCGGACCTCGAGGGGCGTGCGCGCCATGAAAGACAAGGGCCGTAATCAGTCGGGGTTTGCCAGTAGCGGAGACCGCTTCGTTCGGCATACCACCCTGCGACAGCTTCAGATCATGGAGGCCATAGTGCGCCTCGGCAGCTTCACACGCGCGGCGGAGGAGCTGTTCCTCACCCAGCCCACCGTATCCATGCAAGTCAAGAAGCTGGCGGACACCGTGAGCATGCCGCTGTTCCAGCCCGCCGGTCGCGGCGTGGAGGCCACTGACGCCGGGCGGGAGGTGTATGCCGCGGCCAAGGACATCCTCAACTCCCTGGCGGAGTTGGAGACCCGACTGGCGGATCTGGAGGGTCTCAAGCGGGGGCGGCTGCGCCTCGGCGTCATCACCACCGCCCAGTACTTCGCGCCGGAGATCCTGGGGGCCTTCTGCGAGCTCTACCCCGGGGTGGATGTCTCCCTCCAGGTGACCAACCTCGAGCGTATCCAGGAGCGCCTGCTGGCCAACGAGGATGATATCTCCATCATCGGCGAGACACGGGTGCGGGAACTGGATGCCGAGACTGTCCCCTTCGCCCCCAACCCCCTGGTCATGGTGGCGCGCCGGGACCACCCCCTGGTGAAGGAGCGGAACATTCCCCTGTCACGCATCGCCGGGGAGAAGTTCCTGCTGCGGGAGCCCGGTTCCGGTATTCGCGGGGCGGTGATGAAGTGTTTCCAGGAGCAGGGCCTGCGTCCCAATGTGCGCATGGAACTCGGCAGCAACGAAGCCATCAAGCACGCCGTGGTGGGCGGGCTCGGCATCTCGGTGTTGTCGCTGCATACCCTAACTCTGGAGGGTCGCGGCAGTCCGCTGGCGCTGCTCGACGTGGAGGGCTTCCCCATCCTGCGCTGCTGGCACCTGGCCCATCCCCGCAACCGCGAGTTGTCCCTGGTCGCCAGGACCTTCCTCGCCTTCGCGGTATCCAGGGAGTCCGGTATCCGCGCCCGCATGGAATCCCTGCTGAAGGAGATGACGCCTTGAAGTGGTGAATAGTGAACGGTTTAGGCAAGGCACGGCGTCCCCCTAGACTTTAGTCTATTCCCTATTCCCCGACCCCCGACCCCCGACCCCCGACCCCCACCCCATGAACACCTCCCTGCTCACCTGGACCTCCCGCGCCGCCCGCACCATCGACCGCTTCAGCGAGGCGGTGGGGCGCGCCGTCTCCTGGCTGGTGTTGATGATGGTCCTGCTGATGATCTACGACGTGGGGGGCCGCTATCTGTTCAACACGGGATCGGTGGCCCTCCAGGAGTTGGAGTGGCATTTGTTCGCGGCACTGTTTCTGTTGGGGGCGGCCTACACCCTCAAACACGACGACCACGTGCGCCTGGACGTGGTCTACCAGAGCCGCTGGATGACGCCGCGCCGCCGCGCCTGGGTAAATCTCCTTGGCAGCCTGTTGCTGTTGATGCCCTTCTGCGGCCTGGTCATATACAGCGCCATGCCCTTCGTGACCAACGCCTTCGTGTACAACGAAGGATCCCCCGATCCGGGGGGGCTGCCCTACCGCTGGATCCTCAAGGCCTGCATTCCCCTCGGCTTCGCCATGCTGGTGTTGCAGGGCATCAGCCTGGCCCTGGCCAGCCTGAACGTGCTGCTCGGCCCCCGGGAGCCCTGAATGGAGTACTGGGCCCTGGTGATGTTCCTGGTACTGGTGCTCGCCCTCATGGCGGGCTTTCCGGTGGCCTTCACCCTCGGGGCCGTGGCCACCCTGTTCGGCGGCATCTTTCTGGGGCTGGATTTCTTCGACCTGCTGCCCCTGCGTATCTGGGGGGTGATGACCAATTTCACCCTGCTGGCGGTACCCCTTTTCGTGTTCATGGGGGTGATGCTGGAGAAGTCGGGTCTCGCGGAAGACCTGCTGGAGACCATGGGGGCCCTGTTCGGCCGGCTGCGCGGCGGTCTCGCCCTGTCCATCGTGTTCGTGGGGGCCCTGCTGGCGGCTACCACGGGGGTGGTGGGGGCCACGGTGGTGACCATGGGGGTCATCGCCCTGCCGGCCATGCTCAAACACGGCTATGCCCCCCGGCTCGCCACCGGCACCATCGCGGCCTCCGGTACCCTGGGGCAGATCATGCCTCCGAGCATCATCCTTATCCTGCTGGGAGACGTCATCGGCGTGCCCGTGGGGCGGCTGTTCATCGCCGCCGTGGTGCCCGGGCTGATGCTCATCTCCCTGTTCGCTCTCTACATCCTGTGGAAGGCGTGGCGTCATCCCGAATGCGCGCCGGCCCTGGCGAAGGGGGTCCCCGGCAGCCTGGCCGGGCGCGTGGCGCGGAGCCTGCTGCCGCCCCTGGTGCTGGTGTTCGCCGTGCTGGGCTCCATCTTCTTCGGTGTGGCCTCGCCCACGGAGTCGGCCGCCGTGGGCGCCCTGGGGGCGATGCTGCTGGCGGGTGTGCGAGGCCGCCTGAAGCTCCACAACCTCCGGGAGTCCATGGGCCAGACCACCCGCCTCACCAGCATGGTGTTCCTGATCCTCATCGGTGCCACCGCCTTCGGCCTGGTGTTCCGGGGCATGGGGGGAGACGACTTGGTGAAGGACCTCATGACCGGCCTGCCGGGGGGACAATGGGGGTTCCTGATCTTCAGCATGCTGCTCATATTCGGTTTGGGTTTCTTCCTCGATTTCCTGGAGATCTGCTTCATCGTGGTACCCATCCTGGCGCCCATCGCCCAGCATTTCGGTATCGACCTGATGTGGTTCGCGCTGCTCATCGCCGTCAACCTGCAGACCTCTTTCCTGACCCCGCCCTTCGGCTTTTCGTTGTTCTACCTCAAGGCCGTGGCGCCGCCCGAGGTGCACATCTCCCATATCTATGCCGGCGTCATGCCCTTCGTCGGCGTCCAACTGCTGACCATCGCCGTCATGGTGGGCTTCCCCGATCTGGTGCAGTGGTTGCCGGACCTGATGGATGAGCTGCGGGGACTTTGAAAGGCAGCGAGGCAGCAGGGTTGATAAGCCGAGTCTGACGAGGGATGCTTAAATCTATTCCCTATTCCCTATTCCCTATTCCCTATTCCCTATTCCCTAATTCACCAGTAACCGATGGAGTTCCCGATGGACGACAAGACCCGCACCGAGATCGAGGCCGCCGTGATGCGCGCCCTGGTGAAGCACCTGCAGGAGCGGACCGATGTGCAGAACATCGACCTAATGAACCTGGCGGGCTTCTGCCGCAACTGTCTGGCGAAGTGGTGGAAGGCCGAGGCCGAGGCCCGGGGTTTCGAACCCAGCTATGATGGGGCGCGAGAGGTCATCTACGGCATGCCCTACGGCGAATGGAAGGACAAGTATCAGAGGGAGGCGACCCCTGAACAGCAGAACCGCTACGAGGAGACCAAGCCCCTTCACGCCAAGATCAGCGGCCATAATTGAGTGCCCGGCACGGTCGCCGGGACATTCCCCCAGGCCCTTTGCGGCGGCGGACCACGGCAAACCCCCGCGCGCTGATACGCTGGTGACGGGCGCCCGGGCAAGCACGGCGGGAAGCCGTGGCGCCCCGCTCCGCGGTCGCCGATACGCGTTGCTGGTGGTCCTCTGCATGGCGCTGCCGTGGGTCGGGGCCGCCGCGGGTCCCCCGGTGTTGACGGGGGCCTGGGTATTGGATGAGGCGGCCGCTGAGGATCCCCGGGAACGACTGCAGGATGCCCTCGAGAGCCGTTCGCCGGGGCCTTCGGGGCGGCGTCCCATGGGCGGCGCCGAGGCCCCCGCCGGGCAGGCGCGGACCGTGCCCGGCATGCCCCGGACCATCAGCGAGGGTCTAACCATCATCCACCGGGAACCGGCCATCCGCATCACCACCGATGGTGGCCGGGAGGAGCGCCTGTTTACCGACTACCGTGGTACCAGTGTATCGGCGAAGGGGGCCTCCCAGGTGGTTACCACGGCAGGTTGGGAGAAGGCCGCGCTGGTGGTGGAGAGCCACCTGCGAGGGGGTATGAAGGTGCTGCGGCGTTACCGCCTCGACCCCGGGGGTGACGAGTTGGAGGTCTCCCTGGAACTCGCGGGGCCCTGGTGGCCGGAGCCAGTGATCATCCCCCTGACCTACCGGCGGTCAGCGGCCGCCAGCGGTCTCGAGCCGCAAGGACACTAGCAGGTATCCTGCCGCCCCTGGCACACCGGGGCGGGGGGCACCTCAGACCTCGTTCGAGGCCGGACTCTCCCGGGCCTCAGTCCGCAGCATGCGAATCACCCCGAGGGTATCGGGACGGAGCCCCCGCCAGATCCGGAACGATTCCGAGGCCTGCTCCACCAGCATGCCGAGGCCGTCCGCCACATGGGCGGCGCCGTTGTGCTCGCCCCACTGCATGAAGGCGGTGGGCTGGTCGCCGTACATCAGGTCATAGCACCACGCGCCTTCCTCCAGCAGGCCTGCGGGCAGGGCCGGCACCTTGCCGCCGATACTGGCGGAGGTGGCGTTGATGACGAGGTGGAAACGTCGCCCGTCGAGGGCATCGAGGCCGCAGCCTTCCACCGGGCCGGCATCGGCGAAGACCCGGGCCACCGCCTCGGCCCGGCCGGCGGTGCGGTTGGCAATCACCACACGGGCGGGATTGCGCTCCAGCAACGGGCCCAGAATGCCGCGGCTGGCGCCACCGGCACCCACCACCAGGAGCTGCCGATCCTCCAGCTCGCAGCCGAGATTGGCCACCAGGTCCCGCACCAGCCCGAGGCCATCGGTGTTGTCGCCGTGGATACCGCCGCCGGCATCGAACCACAGGGTGTTGACGGCCCCCGCCCGGCGGCCGCGGTCCGTCACCTCATGGGTGAGGGCGAAGGCCTCCTCCTTGAAGGGCAGGGTGACATTGAGACCCCGGCCTCCCTCGTTGCGGAAGGCCTCCACCGCCTCCTGAAAATGGCCGGCGGGGACATGGATGGCCTCGTAGCTGATGGCCTCGCCGGTCTGGCTCGCGAAGGCCCGGTGGATGGCGGGGGACTTGCTATGGCTGACCGGATCACCCATGACGGCATAGCGGTCCTTCATGATTATGACCTCCGGCTCCCGGTTGTGGCCCGCCCCGTCATCAGCCGGCGGCGGCCCTGGCTTCCTTGACGGCCGTCAGGCCGCCCTTCAATACGTAGGCGTTGAGTCCCCGTTCCGTGAGCAGATAGGCCGCGGCCGAACTGCGGCGGCCGGTGTCGCAGTAGACGATGTAGTCCCGGTCCCTGGGCAGCCCCTCGGCCTTGAGGCGCAGCATGTAGATGGGGATGTTCGTGCTGCCCTTGATGGCACTGTTCTGATGCTCGCTCTCCAGGCGCACGTCGATGAGCTGGGTGGTGCCGGCCCGCACCATCTCCTTGGCCTTCTCGAAGTCCACCTCCTTCTGCATGGGGGCCTTGAGGAGCTCCTCGAAGTCCTGTTTCGACAGACGCATGAGCTTGGAGTCCGTGACGGCGCGCACGGTGGCGTTGCGCGGCTCGTTGGAGAGCAGCGCCTCCTCGCCGAAGGCGTCGCCGTCGATGAGTTCCGCCAGGGGCAGATCCTGGCCGTTGGGCGCCTTGCGGGTGACCTTGCAGCGGCCCTCGCTGATGATGTAGTAGTAGTCGCCCTCGCCCCCCTGCTCCACGATGACGTCCCCGGCCTTGGCGGGGAACTCCTGGAGCTTCATGAACATCTGCTGGATGTTGGCCGGGGGGATACTCATGAAGGCGCTGGACTGGAGAATGCGGGACATCCAGTCGCCGCCCTCGGAGGGCTCGCTGTCCGAGGTGAGGTCGCTGACCTCGATGCCGGAGAGCTGGTCCCAGGTGAGCAGGATATCCAGCAGGTCGCTGTCGAAGCGGGTGATGCTCGCCTCGGTTTGGGCCTTGGCGGTGTGCTGGCGGGGTTGGAAATTGCCGATGGGGTGCTGGGCATCCGCCGTGCCCCCCTTGACCACCCGCTTCTGACCGTCCGCCGCCGTCAACTCCACCTCGCCGGCGATGACGTAGATGGTCTTGCCGTCCCGGTCGCCGGCCTTGAATAGGGTGCGCCCCGCGGGCACGGTCTCCACCACGGCCTTGCGTGCCAGTTCCTGAAAGTTCTCCGCATTCAGGGCGTTTGGCGGGACGAGCTGCTTGAGCAGGTTGCGGTCGACTAGCTTCACCATGAGGCCTTTCTGTTCCGTCGGCTTCGGTAGACCGCCATTTTAGGTGTATTGGCCGGCATATTGACAGTCCCGTGACGGCTGTGGGCCGGTCGGGTCGATGGCCCCAGGACAAAAAAAACGGGCGCCGAAGCGCCCGCTGCCAAGATTGCAGAAATACCCCTGGGTTATTCCTTGGGGTTGTTTCTCGGGGTTATTTCCCCGAACCCGCGCTGCCCACGAACTCCGGATAGGCCTCGAGGCCGCACTCCGACAGGTCAACGCCCTCGAACTCATCTTCCTCGGAGACGCGGATGCCGATCACCGACTTGATGATGAACCAGACCACGAAGCTGGCGATGAAGACCCAGGCGAAGATGACGCCGATGCCCATGAGCTGGGCGCCGATGGTGGCGTCGGGATTGGTGAGGACCACCGCCAGCAGACCCCAGACGCCGACCACGCCGTGGACGGAGATGGCGCCGACCGGATCGTCCACCCGCAGCTTGTCCAGGGTCACGATGGAGAACACCACCAGGATACCGCCGACGACACCCACCAGGGTGGAGGCCAGGGGGGATCCCGTCAGGGGTTCCGCGGTGATGGCCACCAGGCCGGCCAGGGCGCCGTTCAGGGCCATGGTGAGGTCGGCCTTGCCGAACATCAGCCTGGAGGTGATGAGGGCCGCCACCACGCCGCCGGCCGCCGCCATGTTGGTGTTGACGAAAATCTGGGCCACCGCGTTGGCCTCCACCACGTTGGACACCATCAGCTCGGAACCGCCGTTGAAGCCGAACCAGCCGAGCCACAGGATGAAGGTGCCCAGGGTGGCCAGGGGCAGATTGGCACCCGGAATGGCGTTGATCTTGCCATCCTTACCGTACTTGCCCTTGCGTGCCCCGAGGAGCAGCACGCCCGCCAGGGCCGCCGTGGCACCGGTCATGTGCACCACACCGGAACCCGCGAAGTCCAGGAAGCCGGCCGCGTCGAGAAAGCCGCCGCCCCACTTCCAGTAGCCCTGCACCGGATAGATGAATCCCGTCATGATGACCGCGAACAACAGGAAGGACCACAACTTCATGCGCTCGGCCACGGCACCGGAGACGATGGACATGGCGGTGGCCACGAACACCACCTGGAAGAAGAAGTCCGACAGGTTGGAATAGTACGGCGCGCCGTCTCCTCCCGCCGTCACGGCTTCGGTGGTGTTGTCGGCCCCGATGAGAAAGTCGAAGCCCGGGATGACGCTGCTGATGGCATCGCCGTACATGATCTGATAACCGAAGAGCATGTACATGATGGAGGCGATGGCATAGAGCGCCACGTTCTTGGTGAGGATCTCGGTGGTGTTCTTGGCGCGCACCATGCCGGCTTCCAGCATCGCGAAGCCTGCGGCCATCCACATCACCAGTGCACCGGATATCAGGAAGTAGAAGGTATCCAGGGCGTAGTGCAGTTCCAGTATCTCGCTCATGTTTTCCATTGGTATTGACCTCTATACGGAATCAAAGGGCTTCGTCGCCGGTTTCACTGGTGCGGATGCGTACCGTCTGCTCCAGTGGGGTGACGAAGATCTTGCCGTCGCCGATCTTGCCGGTGCGTGCGGCGTTGCCGATGGCCTCGATGACCTTGTCCACCAGGTCGTCCGATACCGCCACCTCGAGTTTCGCCTTGGGCAGGAAGTCCACGACGTATTCGGCGCCCCGATAGAGCTCCGTATGTCCCTTCTGACGCCCGAAGCCCTTCACTTCAGTGACCGTGATGCCCTGCACCCCGATCTCGGAAATGGCCTCGCGCACGTCGTCCAGCTTGAAGGGCTTGATGATTGCGCTGATGAGTTTCATCTCGATTCTCCGTAATGGGGCCCGCCCGCGGGGCGGGCCCGTCTCTCATGCCTGTTTGCGTAGAAGACTCCGGGCCACGCCTCAGAAGGACTTGCCCCAGGACACCCACACCTGGGTATCGTCGCCCTGACCCCAGAACTCCTCGTCCTGGATCCCCACGGAGAAGGTGAAGTCGCCGAAGTCACCCGCACTCTTGCCGAGATCCAGCTGGTAATGGGTGTAATCCACGTCGCTGGGATTGCCCGCCGCCGCCATGTCGCTGCTGCTGGTGTCGAAGTCGTAGTGGCCGATGGTCAGGCCGAGAGTCCAGGTGGGCTGGAGGTCGAAGCTGGCGCTGGCGTAGTAGTAGATGTCGCCCTCGCTGAAGGGCAGGTCATCGGGCTGCTCGCCATCGATGGTGTACTGCAGACCCGCGGTGAACCACTTGAAGCCCACCGAACCGCCGACCTCCCAGAAATTACAGTCGCCGCAACCGTCATCGTAGACGTAGACGATGGTGTTCAAGTCCCAGGAGATGTCGCCGCTGCCACCACCGAAGCCGGCGTACAGGTCCCACTCGTAGTCGGCGAAGTCCACATTGGAGGCCCAGGTGCCGGCGTAGAAGCCGCTGGGATCCGCCCAGTCGACACCACCGGAGACGGCGGCACCGTCGGCCGTCTGGGTGACGCCACGCCACATATAGTTGCTGGTGGCGCCGATATTGGCCGTCAACTCGGCCTGGGCCGCCAGGGGGGAGAGGGCGGCCGAAACGGCGGCCACAAGGATAGTCTTTTTCATGCTGGACATGGGTACTACTCCTTCTGCGTTGGGCTCCGGGGGAGCGGATATGACAAGTTGGATGCTTACGCGGCTCCCTAATGCAGTTGTCGTGCCATCAAAAAAAACTTCTTTTAAATCATTGGTATGGGATATTTCGCTTAGGCCTGCGTCGTTTTTTAGCGACAGTTGTCTTTAACCCAACGCACCACTATGGTGCGCACCGGCGGCCTATTGCCTGATGGCGGTGCCATGGGTCGGGGCGTGGTGGTGCGGAGGCCGACGGTGGCCGTCCTTGCCCCGGGGAAGGTCGGGCGCTAAGGTAGGCGCCGTCCCTTTTTCCGGAGTCTGGAATGGTGAATCCATCGGTTTTCGACAAGCTCGTGGACCGCATCGCGTCGGCCATGCCGGATGATGCGAACATGCTGCGCGAGGACGTGAACCGCACGGTGCGGCTTGCCGTCAGCAACGGCCTGTCGAGGCTGGAGCTGGTGACTCGTGAGGAATTC
>JAABTG010000015.1 GCA_011389995.1 Thiotrichales bacterium | reverse complement strand
CGAAAGACGCGAAAGACGCGAAATGTTTCGTGTGACTCTCGCCATGAACGCCAAGAAAACATTGGCTAATCGTTATTCGTTATAAATCGCTTCCTGGGGATGATCCCTGACTTGGCGCGCTTGGCGAGAGGAAATTCTCGTCTCTTAGAAAATGCTGATTCAATCCGTCCAGGATTAAATCAGCCACGCCGGGCCCGGTACATGCCCGGGCCCGACTCACGCATTTCAATCACTTGCGTGATTGATGCGATGGTCCTCGCCACGCGACGCTGTCCTGCGCCGCGGGCGAGACCGTGGCAAGCCTTCCCTGGCTTGCCCGTTCGCCGGGGACAAGGTCCAACGGACCTTGCCCTGGAACCGGCTCACCCATGGACCATACGGAAAGCGCTGAATAAATCAGCGCTTCCCTTACCCTCGAATTCTGTCGAAGCGCATCTTCTTTCGCGTATTTCGCGCCTTTCGTAGTTAAAAATTCCGTTGGAACATAAAGGGGGAGTGAGTGGCTCTCCGGGACCGTGGTCAGGGCGGGGCGCACACGAAGCGCTGGTGCTGGAGGGCGGGGAAGCGCTGGCGCAGGTCGCGCAGCCGGTTCAGATCGACGTCCGCGCTGACCACGCCCCGGCCGCGCTCCATTTCCCCCAAAACGGTGCCCCAGGGGTCCACTATCATGCTGTGACCATAGGTCTCGCGCCCCCCTACATGGAAGCCGCCCTGGGCGGCAGCCACCACGTAACAAAGGTTCTCCACCGCCCGGGCCCGCAACAGCATGGTCCAGTGGGCCTTGCCGGTGGCCGCCGTGAAGGCCGCGGGCAGGGCGAGGATCTCCATGCCCTGGGCCACCAGGTAACGAAACAGTTCCGGGAAACGCAAGTCGTAACATACGGCGAGGCCGAGCCGGCCGAAGGGGGTATCCACCACCACCACCCCCTCGCCGGGTTCGGTGGTTTCCGATTCCACGTAGACCTCGCCGCTGTCGCCGTCCACCGTGACGTCGAACATGTGGATCTTGTCGTAGCGCGCCACCCGGGTGCCCCGCTGGTCGTAGACCAGGGAGGCGGCGCGTACGCGCCCCGGCCTGGGGGTGGCCATGGGGATGGTGCCTCCCACCAGCCAGATGCCGTGGCGCGCCGCCTGTTCGGCGAGAAATGACTGGATGGGCCCGTCGCCGTCGGCCTCCGCCACCGCCAGCTTGTCGGCCTCGTGCTCACCCATGAGGGCGAAATTCTCCGGCAGCACCACCAGTCCGGCGCCGGTGGCCGCGGCCTCGGCGATGCGCCGCTTGGCCTCGTCGAGGTTGGCCGCCAGGATGGGGCCGGCGGCAATCTGTATGGCGGCGATGCGGGTCATGGCTCAGGGTGTGTCCACCACCAACTCGAGGACGTCGGGCCGAGGGGCGCCGGGGGCGATATGAATGCGGGAGGAGCCGAGCCCCAGGGCCACCAGCCAGCCGCGCAACTCCTCTGCCCACAGCAGCCCCTGTTCGCCGCCCGGATAGCGTATGCGCAGATGGCGGCCGGCGGGCCGGTCGACGGCCTGCAGGGCCTCGCGCAACGCCGGGATGCCGGTGACGAAGTCGCCGCTGCGGGGACGGTCCCACTGCGCGGCGGTGATCTCGCCCACCGGCTCGGCTGCCCCGGCCGCAACGGTGGCCAGCATGAAACAGATCGACAGGGTTTTCATGATGGTCGAGAATATCACGGCTGCCGCGGCGCGAGTCCCGATTGACAGTCCGAATACCCCTTGGCTAAGGTTCGATGTTTCCGGGTGCCCGCCCTGTTCCGGCTCCCCTCCTCAGGATTGCTGCCACGTGATTGAAGAATTCCCGCGTATCAAGCGTTTGCCTCCGTACGTCTTTGCGTCGGTCGATCAGCTGAAGGCCGAGGCGCGGGCGCGGGGAGAGGACATCATCGATTTCGGCATGGGCAACCCCGACCGTCCCACGCCCCGTCACATCGTGGACAAGCTGGTGGAGGTGGCCCAGCGCAACGATACCCACCGCTACTCCATGTCGCGGGGGATCCCGCGGCTGCGCCGGGCCATCTGCAACTGGTACAAGGACCGCTACGACGTGGACCTCGACATGGACGAGGAGACCATCGTCACCATCGGCTCCAAGGAAGGTCTGGCCCACCTGGCCCTGGCCACCGTGGAGCCGGGGGACGCGGTGCTGGTGCCCAACCCCTCCTATCCCATCCACCCCTGGGGCTTCGTCATCGCCGGGGCCGACATCCGCCACGTGCCCATCGGCGCGGACGTGGACTTCTTCGCCGAGATGGAGAAGGCCATCAAGGATTCCTGGCCCAAGCCCAAGCTGCTGGTCCTCAACTTCCCCAGCAACCCCACCACCCAGTGCGTGGACCTGGAGTTCTACGAGAAGGTGGTGGCCATCGCCCGGGAGCACGAGATCTGGGTGATCCAGGACCTCGCCTATGCCGACCTGGTGTTCGACGGCTACGAGGCCCCGTCCATCCTCCAGGTGCCCGGCGCCAAGGAGGTGGCGGTGGAGTTCTTCACCCTCTCCAAGAGCTACAACATGCCCGGCTGGCGGGTGGGCTTCATGGTGGGCAACCGTGCCCTGGTGGGGGCGTTGCGACGCATCAAGTCCTACCTGGACTACGGCATCTTCACCCCGGTTCAGGTGGCCGCCATCGCCGCCCTCGAGGGCCCCCAGGACTGCGTGGAGGAGATCCGCACCACCTATCGCAACCGCCGCGACGTGCTGTGCCAGGGGCTGAATGCCGCTGGCTGGCCGGTGGAGCCCCCCAAGGCCACCATGTTCGTGTGGGCCCCCATCCCGGCACCCTACCTGGAGATGGGGTCCCTGGAGTTCTCCAAGAAGCTGTTGCGGGATGCCAAGGTGGCGGCCTCGCCGGGGGTGGGTTTCGGCGCCTACGGCGACCAGCACGTGCGCTTCGCCCTCATCGAAAACGAGCACCGCACCCGCCAGGCGGTGCGCGGTATCCGCAGCATGCTGCGCAGAGACGGCATCACAGGGGATTGATACGTTGGAACCGGTAAGAGTGGGTTTGATGGGGCTGGGCACCGTGGGCGGCGGCACCGCTACCGTGCTGCGGCGCAACGGCGCGGAGATCGCCCGGCGGGCCGGCCGTGGCATCGAGATCAGCCACGTGGCGGCCCTCAATCTGGATCGCATCACCGAACTCGGGCTCGAGGGCGTGCGCCAGAGCAACGACGCCATGGCGGTGGTGAATGACCCCGATGTGGAAGTGGTGGTGGAACTCATCGGCGGCTACGACCTGGCCCGCATCCTCATCCTCAAGGCCATCGAGAACGGCAAGCACGTGGTCACCGCCAACAAGGCCCTCATCGCCCACCACGGCAACGAGATATTCCTGGCCGCCCAGCGCCGTGGCGTCATGGTGGCCTTCGAGGCGGCGGTGGCGGGGGGCATACCCATCATCAAGGCCATGCGGGAGGGGCTCACCGCCAACCATATCGAGTGGGTGGCCGGCATCATCAACGGCACCGGCAACTTCATCCTCACGGAGATGCGCGACAAGGGCCGTGCCTTCGCCGACGTGCTGGCCGAGGCCCAGGCGCTGGGTTATGCCGAGGCCGACCCCACCTTCGACGTGGAGGGCATAGACGCCGCCCACAAGCTCACCATCCTGGCCTCCATCGCCTTCGGCGTGCCTCTGCAGTTCGACAAGTGCTATACCGAGGGTATCGCCGGCATCGCTCCCGAGGACGTGGCCTACGCCGAGGAGCTGGGCTATCGCATCAAGCACCTCGGCATCACCCGCCGTACCGACCGCGGCATCGAGCTCAGGGTGCATCCCACCCTCATCCCGGAGCGCCGCCTCATCGCCAACGTGGACGGCGTGATGAATGCCGTGCTGGTGAAGGCCGATGCCGTGGGCCCCACCCTCTACTACGGCGCCGGTGCCGGTGCCGAGCCCACCGCCTCGGCGGTGGTGGCGGACCTGGTGGACGTCACCCGGGCGCTCACCACCGATCCCAACAACCGTGTGCCCCATCTGGCGTTCCAGCCCGATGCCCTCAACACCGAACTGGCCATGGTGGACATGGCAGAGGTGGAGACCGCCTATTACCTGCGCATGCAGGTGCGGGATCAGGCCGGCGTGCTGGCGGACATTACCCGTATCCTCGCCGAATCCGGTATCTCCATCGAGGCCGTGATCCAGAAGGAACAGGCCACCGGCACCGAGCGGGTGCCACTGGTCCTGCTCACCCACCGCGTGCGGGAACGGAGCATGAACGAGGCCCTGGCCCGCATCGACACCCTGGAGGCCGTGGCCGGCGGCGTCACCCGTATCCGGGTGGAGTATTTGAACGGCCAGGGAATAGGGAACAGGGAATAGGGAATGGCAAGAGCAAGAACAAAGGTAAGACCGAGACGGCGGATCCCACGAGTATTCATCGGTGGTTCGGACGTACGCGTTTCAGCTATTCCCTATTCCCTGTTCCCTATTCCCTCAGACCACATCCATTCGACCCTCGCCCGGACCCAACTATGACCTTCCGCCCCCGCTACACCGGCCTCATCGAGAAGTACCGCGACCGTCTCCCCATCCATGACGATACCCGCATCATCAGCCTCGGCGAGGGCAACACGCCCCTCATCCGCCTGAACAACATTCCCCGTGCCCTGGGCCGGGAGGTGGAGATATACCTCAAGTTCGAGGGCCTCAATCCCACCGGCTCCTTCAAGGATCGGGGCATGACCATGGCGGTGACCAAGGCCGTGGAGGGGGGCAGCCGGGCCATCATCTGTGCCAGCACCGGCAACACCTCGGCCTCGGCGGCGGCCTACGCCGCGCGCGCCGGCATCACCGCCTTCGTACTCATCCCCGACGGCAAGATCGCCATGGGCAAGCTGGCCCAGGCCATGATGCACGGTGCCACCATCATCCAGATCAAGGGCAACTTCGATGCCGGCATGAAGCTGGTGAAGGAGGTGGCGGAGGAGGCCCCGGTGACCATCGTCAACTCCATCAACCCCTATCGCCTGCAAGGCCAGAAGACCGCCGCCTTCGAGATCATCGAGGAACTGGAACGGGCCCCCGACTACCACTGCCTGCCCGTGGGCAACGCGGGCAACATCACCGCCCATTGGATCGGCTACTGCGAGGCCTCCTCCGGATCCGGCGAACACCTCACGGAGGCCTGCAGCTTCTGCCACGGCAACTGCACCTATGCGGGCGGTTCCCTGGTGGGCAGCCGGCCCAGGATGGTGGGCTATCAGGCCGCCGGATCCGCGCCCTTCATGCGCGGCGCCATGGTGAACGACCCCGAGACCGTGGCCACCGCCATCCGTATCGGCCACCCCCAGTCCTGGGACTACGCCTGGAAGGTGTCCAAGGAGTCGGGGGGGTGGTTCGACGAATGTCCCGACGAGGAGATCCTGCTGGCCCAGAAGCTGCTGGCCGAGAAGGAAGGCATCTTCTGTGAGCCGGCCTCCGCCGCTTCCCTGGCGGGTGCCCTGCGGGACCTCGAGAGCGGGCGCATTCCGGAACACAGCACCGTGGTGTGCACCCTCACCGGTCACGGCCTCAAGGACCCGGATACCGCCATCAGCCAGAGCAAGGCCCCCATGCTTGCCATCGACGCCGAGCTGGGAGCCGTGCGCCAGGCCATCCTTGACCATCTCGCCTGAACGCCCCGGGGTGCGCGGTGGCCCCTGACGCCCCGCGCATCACCCTGTTCGTCCCCGGCCTCTTCACCCTGCCCCTGCGGGAGACGCCGGCCACGCTGCTCGCGGGTTTGCAGTTGCCGGCCCTCGGGCGCCTGCTGGCCCGCGCCACCGCCATGCCGGTCCCCGCCCGCGGTTTGGAGGCGGTCCTGTTCCACCTCTTCGACCACCCCACGACGGAGCCGCCGTCGGCCGCCGCGGCCACGGCGGTGATGGACGGGGTGGCGGCGGCGGGGCGCTGGGTCTTGCGGGCGGATCCGGTGCATCTGCGTACCGATATCAGCAAGGCCGTCCTCTTCGGGCCCGACACCTTCGCCCTGGAAGCCACCGAGGCCGCGGAGCTGGCGCGGGACATCGCACCCCTGGTGACGGCGCGGGGGTGGCGGCTGGAGGTGCCGGCTCCCACACGCTGGTATCTGGCCGCCGACAGCCCCCTGGCCATCGAGGCGGAAAGCCCGAAGCGCCTGGCGGGAGCCGATGTGCGCCAGCACCTGCCGGAGGGGGCCGCGGGCGCCCCCTGGCGTGGTCTGTTGAACGAGACCCAGATGACCCTCCACGACCATCCGGTGAATCAGGCCCGCGAGACCCGGGGTGAGCCCATCGTGAACAGCCTGTGGATCTGGGGCGGCGGCGCGGCGGTGGCGCCGGGCGCCCACCCCTGGGCGGGGATATGGGGCGCCGACGATCTGCTGCGGGCCCTCGCCGGCGAGGCCTGGTGCGGGCCCGCGCCCGCGGCCGTGCCGGCCCCCCGGGACATGGCGCCGGGTGCCCATCTCCTGATGGTGGAGGATGCCTGGCAGGCGGCCTGCTACGGTGACGTGGAGGCGTGGCGGGAGGCCCTGGAGGCGCTGGAGCGGGACTGGCTGGCGCCGCTGGAGAAGGCCCTGCGGGGTGGCGCCATCGCCGGGCTCGTCCTCCATACCGAGAACCGTGCCCTGGCCCTCGATCGCCGCGCCGGCCGTCGCTGGTGGCGGCGCCCGGTGGCACCCGCCGCGGTGGCCCTGTGGGAGGGGCTGAAACGATGACCGCGCGGCGCATCCTGCGGCGCGACGCCGTGCCGGTGCCGCCGGCCCTGGCCACCACCCTGCCGCCCCTGCTGGCGCGGGTCTACGCCAGCCGCCGGGTCGCCTCCGGCGAAGAGCTGGACTATTCCCTCGCCCGCCTGCTGCCCTACAGCCGCCTCAAGGGCATCGAGGGGGCGGCGGCGCTGTTGGCCGACGTGATGGCGGCGGATGGCCGCATCCTGGTGGTGGGGGACTACGATGTAGACGGTGCCACCAGCACCGCCCTCATCATGGGGGTGTTGCGGGCCCTGGGCCATGCCAACCTGGACTATCTGGTGCCCAACCGTTTCGAGTTCGGTTACGGCTTGAGCCCCGAGATCGTGGCGGCGGCGGCGGCTCAAGAGCCGGCGCCGGACCTCATCATCACCGTGGACAACGGCATCTCCAGTGTGGCCGGGGTGGCGGCGGCCCGGCAGGCGGGGATCCGCGTCATCGTCACCGACCATCACCTGCCCGGGGCCCAACTGCCGGCGGCGGATGCCATCGTCAACCCCAACCAGCCCGGCTGTGATTTTCCCAGCAAGTCCCTGGCCGGGGTGGGCGTGGCCTTCTACCTCATGGCCGCCCTGCGGGCGGCGCTCGCGGACCGGGGCGGGTTCGAAGGCACGGGGGTGGCCCGGCCCAACCTGGCCCACTGGCTCGACCTGGTGGCCCTCGGCACGGTGGCGGACGTGGTGGCCCTGGACGCCAACAATCGCCTCCTCGTCTCCCAGGGGCTGGCCCGCATCCGCGGCGGCCGCGGCTGTCCCGGCATCACCGCCCTGTGCCGGGTGGGGAAGCGGGAGCCGGCGGAACTGGTGGCCAAGGACCTCGGCTTCGCCGTGGGGCCGCGGCTCAATGCGGCGGGGCGCCTGACGGACATGGCCCTGGGCATCGAGTGCCTGCTGGCCACCGACGTGGGGCGGGCCCTGGAGATGGCCCGGGAACTGGATGCCCTCAACCAGGAGCGCCGCGCGGTGGAGGCGGACATGCAGAGCCAGGCCCTGACCATCCTGCGCGGCATGAAACTGGAGGACAGCCAGCTGCCCCCCGCCCTGTGCCTCTATGACCCGTCGTGGCACGAGGGGGTGGTGGGGATCCTGGCCTCCCGCATCAAGGAGCGGGTGCAACGGCCGGTCATCGCCTTCGCGCCAGCGGCGCGGGGGAACGGGGAGATCAAGGGTTCGGCCCGCTCCATCCCGGGGCTTCACATCCGCGATGCCCTGGATGCCGTGGCCGCCCGCCATCCGGGCCTGGTGGACCGCTTCGGCGGCCACGCCATGGCGGCCGGCCTGTCCCTGGATATCGCGCGCCTGGAGGCCTTCACCGCGGCCTTCCAGACGGTGGTGGCCGGGCAGGTGGACGACGGCATGCTGGAGGCGGTGGTCCATTCCGACGGCCCGGTGGGGTCGGAGGAGTTCTGCCTCGCCACCGCCACCGCCCTGCGGGATGCCGGGCCCTGGGGTCAGGGCTTCCCCGAGCCGGTGTTCGACGGCGATTTCGAACTGCTGGAGCGGCGGGTCCTGGGGGACCGCCATCTCAAGATGACGGTGCGCATACCCGGCACCGAACGGGTGGCCGATGCCATCGCCTTCAATCACACAGACGAGGAATGGCCGGGGGGCGTGCGGCGGGTGGTCCTGGTCTACCGGCTGGACGTCAACCACTACCGCGGCCGCCGCAGCCTGCAACTCATGGTGGACCACGTGGAGCCGATGGCCGGCTGAGGCCTGAATCAGGTCCCGGGCTTCAACTCCCCGACCCATGTCCCACGGCACCGGCCAGTCCCGTCGCGGGCAGCCTGGCTCCCGACAACGGAGGTCCGGTAAGGATGGCAGCCGGAAGGCCCTACGGACATGCAGACCTTTGGCCGCCCGCGGTCGCAGCTGACAGGCAGGCGGCGGTTCGGGGCTGGGGCGTGGCGTGATTCGATTCCCGGGCGCCTGTTGGCCATGGCAGGCAAAGTGAACCAGTCCCCCCGGCGCTCCAGATGGGGTAATCTTCCCTATACCCGGGTCCGCGCTGTCGGTCCGCGGGGCAGACAGGACCAAGACCCTGGGATGAGTGCGCCACATCAGTACGAGATGCACCCATGGGCGGGTTCGAGGGTGCTTATCCATAATGGGGGGACTGAAGTCGTGAGTGATTATCTTGCCGATGTGCAGCGTTACGACGCCGATGCCGACGCCGGCGTGGTGGAAAAGATCGTGAAACACCTGGGCATCGCCCTGCGCAGCAGGGATGCCTCCCTGGTGTCCTGTTCGGACCCGTCCGAACTGGCGCGCGTGCGCGAGAAGTGGTGTGGTAAGAAGTTGGGCGAGGCCGATGAGGCGGCGGCCGACGCCGTCATCGCCAGGGTGTGCGAGGCCATGAAAGGGGACCGCCAGAAGCAGCGGGTGACCTTCTATTACCTGGTGGCCAGAGACATGGGCAGGCTCGGCGACCTGTAGCTCCGGCACGGGCGGCCCGGTCCCCCCGCACCCCGTTTGCGGAGGATCGGGGGACCGCCCGTCCCGGTACTCGCCCGACCGGCCTTCCGGCCTCCCGCCCGGGGTGGGCGATGGCGGCGGTGGGCCCGATGCTATGTCGGCTCCCGCACCTTGGTGTACCATCCCCTCCCTTTGTTTCATCCTATCCGGCAGGGGACCCATGTTCGAGCAGACCGCAATCCTACAGCACATCAAAGACCTCAAAGGGCGTACCGAGTCCCTGAGGGGGTATCTTTGACTATGCGGAAAAGAAGGCCCGGCTGGAAGAGGTAGAGCGGGAACTGGAGCAGCCCGACGTCTGGAGTGATCAGGAGCGCGCCCAGGCCCTGGGCCGCGAGCGGGTCGCCCTCGAGAAGGTGGTGAACACCATCGAAGAGCTGGACGCCGGCATGGACGATGCGGCGGACCTGCTGGAGATGGCCATCGAGGAGGGGGATGACGCCACGGCCGCCGCCGTGGTGGCCGATCTCGAGTCCTTCGACGGCCGGCTGGCGGAACTGGAGTTCCATCGCATGTTTTCCGGCGAGATGGACGCCGCCAACGCCTTTCTGGATGTCCAGGCGGGCTCCGGCGGCACCGAGGCCCAGGACTGGGCCGAGATGTTGCTGCGCATGTACCTGCGGTGGGCCGAGAAGCACGAGTTCGCCACCGAGATCATGGAGGTGACCGAGGGTGAGGTGGCGGGCATCAAGTCGGCCACCGTCAAGGTGGTGGGCGAGTATGCCTTCGGCTGGCTGCGCACCGAGATCGGCGTCCATCGGCTGGTGCGCAAATCCCCCTTCGACTCCGGCAATCGGCGCCACACCTCCTTCGCGGCGGTGTTCGTCTCCCCCGAGGTGGACGACACCGTGGAGGTGGAGATCAACCCCGCGGATCTGCGTATCGATGTCTACCGCGCCAGCGGCGCCGGCGGCCAGCACGTCAACCGCACCGAGTCCGCCGTGCGTATCACCCACGGCCCCTCCGGTATCGTGGTGCAGTGTCAGAATGACCGCTCCCAGCACAAGAACAAGGACCACGCCATGAAGCAGCTCAAGGCGAAGCTCTACGAGCTGGAGATGCAGAAGCGCCGCGCCGAGGCCCAACTGGTGGAGGACGACAAATCGGACATCGGCTGGGGCAGCCAGATCCGCTCCTACGTCCTCGACCAGTCCCGCATCAAGGACCTGCGCACCGGCATAGAGACGGGCAACACCCAGGCGGTGCTGGATGGCGGCCTGGATGAATTCATCGAGGCCAGCCTGAAGAGCGGCCTCTAGGCAGGCGCCGACAAGCCCGGCGCTTGCGCACCCTGAGGGTATCCTTTGCATCATGAGTGACGACGAGAACCAACTCATCGCCCAGCGCCGCGACAAGCTGCGGGAGCTGCGCGAGGCAGGCAACGCCTTTCCCAACGACTTCCGCCGCGACACCCTGGCCGCCGACGTGCTGGCGGCCCACGGTGACAAGGACAACGACGCCCTGGAGGCGGCACCGGTACGGGTGGCTGTGGCCGGCCGCCTGATGAGCCGGCGCGTCATGGGCAAGGCCAGCTTCGCCCATCTCCAGGACATGAGCGGGCGGGTGCAGCTCTTCATCCAGCGCGACAGCCTGCCGGAGGGGGTCTACCAGGGTTTCAAGAAGGACTGGGATGTCGGGGACATCGTGGCCGCCGAGGGTGTGCTGTTCCGCACCAAGACGGGGGAGCTGTCGGTGAAGGCCGACCACATCCGCCTGCTCACCAAGAGCCTGCGGCCCCTGCCCGAGAAGTTCCACGGCCTCCACGACCAGGAGACTCGCTACCGCCAGCGTTATCTGGACCTCATGGTGAACGCCGAGGTGCGGGACACCTTCCGTACCCGCAGCCGCATCATCGACTACATCCGGGCCTTCCTCACCGACCGCGGCTATCTGGAGGTGGAGACCCCCATGATGCAGGCCATACCCGGCGGCGCGGCGGCCCGTCCCTTCGTCACCCACCACAACGCCCTGGACATGAAGCTCTATCTGCGCATCGCACCGGAGCTCTACCTCAAGCGGCTGGTGGTGGGGGGCTTCGAGAAGGTGTTCGAGATCAACCGTAACTTCCGCAACGAGGGCGTCTCCACCCAGCACAACCCCGAGTTCACCATGCTGGAGTTCTACGAGTCCTACGCCGATTACCGCGACCTCATGGACCTCACCGAGGCCATGCTGCGGGGAGTGGCCGAAGACGTGCTGGGCACCACCCGTGTGACCTACCAGGGGGAGACCTACGACTTCGGCCGTCCCTTCGAGCGCCTCACCCTCAAGGAGGCGGTGTTGCGCCACAATCCGCAGCTCACGGCGGCCGATGTGGGAGACATGGCCGCGGCCACAAGAGTGGCCGAGGGCCTGGGGGTGCCGGTGAAGGAGGGCTATGGCCTCGGCAAGATCCAGCTCGAGATCTTCGAGAAGACGGTCGAGCACCGCCTGCGGGAGCCCACCTTCATTACCGCCTATCCCACGGAGGTCTCGCCCCTGGCCCGCCGCAACGACGCCGATCCCTTCGTCACCGACCGCTTCGAGTTCTTCATCGGCGGACGTGAGATTGCCAACGGGTTCTCAGAATTGAACGACGCCGAGGACCAGGCGGAACGTTTTCGCCAGCAGACCGCAGAGCGGGCCGCCGGTGACCCGGAGGCCATGTACTACGACGCCGACTTCGTCACCGCCCTGGAATACGGCCTGCCCCCCACGGCAGGGGAGGGCATCGGCATCGACCGACTGGTGATGCTGCTCACGGATTCCCCCTCCATCCGCGACGTGCTGCTGTTCCCCTACATGCGTATGAGAGGTACCGATACCCCCGGTTGATGGGGCCTGATCCGGAACATCCCATGGGGCGTAAGGTCTCATGAGGTTCATTGCCGACAGTCGTGTTTGGGGGCCGCCATCGAGTGTTATCGGATAGCGGGGAGATGAAATACAACGAGAATAAGTTATATTCAGGGCATCCGGTGGACTTCACCCTGTAATCATCCTGCGGGGTGCCCGGTCTGACACAGGGAACCGAACGCGACCGACCGAGGCCGTCGGAGTCCCACATGAATTCGAAATCACTTATTTAGGAGAAGCACCAATGAGCGACAACACCAGCAAGAAGCCCCTCGCCCTGGCCATCGGCACCGCCTTCGCGGCGACCCTGGCGGCCGCCCCCATGGCCAACG
>JAABTG010000014.1 GCA_011389995.1 Thiotrichales bacterium | reverse complement strand
CGAGAAGGCCGCGGGCGAGGGCAAGTGCGGCGAAGGCAAGTGCGGCGGTAGCAAGTAAGACGGCCGAGCCATGAACGAACCGCGTTACAGCGTTCATGGCGCCGGTCTGGGTCTGCGGCGGGCCCTCATGGACCCGCTCGCAGATCGCAACCCCGCCGAGGTGGGCTTCTACGAAGTGGCCCCCGACAACTGGGTGGGCGCTGGCGGGGCCCTGGGCCGCAGCCTGCGACGCTTCACCGAGCGCCATGATTTCGTGGCCCATGGCCTTTCCCTCAATCTGGGTGGCCCCGCGCCCCTGGACGAGGCCTATCTCCACCGTCTCCGGCACTTCCTGGACGACCACGGCTTCAAGGCCTTCACCGAACATCTCTCCTACTGCGCCGATGACGGCCACCTCTACGACCTGATGCCCATCCCCTTCACGGGCGATGCCGTCAGCCACGTGGCCTCCCGCATCCGCCGCACCCAGGATATCCTGGAGCGCCGTGTCGCGGTGGAGAACGTCTCCTACTACGCCGCCCCCGGGCGCGAGATGGACGAGATCGATTTCATTACCGCGGTCCTTGAAGAGGCGGACTGCGACCTGCTGCTGGACGTCAACAACATCTACGTCAACAGCGTCAATCACGGTTACGATGCCGCCCGCTTCCTGGCGGCCCTCCCCGGCGAGCGGGTTGCCTACGTCCACGTCGCCGGCCATTACAACGAGGCCGATGACCTCATCGTGGATACCCATGGCGCCGACGTCATCGACCCGGTGTGGGCGCTGCTTGAGCGCGCCTACGAACTCTTCGGCGTCATGCCCACCCTGCTGGAGCGGGACTTCAACATCCCTCCGCTGGAGGAGCTGTTGCGGGAGGTGGAGACCATCACCCGCATTCAGGAGAAGACACCCCGGCTGCCCGCCGCCGTCAGCCATGCCGGCTGAGCAGCCCGATTTCATACGCCGGCAGTACGCCTTCGCGGCCCACATCCGGGACCCCGGGGCCAACACCGGTCCGGCGGACGTGGAAGACCGCCGCATGGGGATCTACCGCGAGTTGTTCTTCAACAACGTGTCCGGCTTCCTGGCGGGTACCTTTCCCGTGCTCCATGACATCTACGGCGAGGCCGCCTGGGACCGCCTCATGCGCGATTACTTCGCCACCCATCGGGCCCACACCCCCCTGTTCCTGCAGATGCCCCAGGAGTTCCTCAAATACGTCGAAGAGGAGCGCGGCGAGGTGGCCGACGACCCGCCCTTCCTCGGCGAGCTGGCCCATTACGAATGGGTGGAGCTGGCCCTGGCCGTGGATACCCGGGAGATCGACGACACCCCGGCCCGGGATGACGGCGACCTGCTGGAGGGACGGCCGGTGCTGAGCCCCCTGGCCTGGCCCCTGGCCTATGGCTTCCCCGTCCATCGGCTCGGTGCCGACTACCAGCCCCGGGAAGCCCCCGCCCAGCCCACCTACCTGGTGGTCTACCGGGATCGCGCCGACCACGTCGGCTTCCTGGAGCTCAATCCCGTCACGGCCCGCCTCATCGAGCTTCTGAATGGCGACGCCCCGCCCACCGGCAGGGAGGCCCTGGCGCAGATCGCTGGCGAGCTCAACCATCCCGACCCCCAGGTGGTGGTGGCGGGTGGGACGCAGATCCTCACGGACCTCAAGGCCCGGGATATCGTGCTGGGGACGGCGCCCGGGGGGATCCCCCCGGCCGGGTGAGGGGGCCGCCTGGCGGCGGACGGTGGTAACCCGGTAACCCGGCTGTCTTCTTCAACGCCGTTCCCGCAACCCGGGGCCAGTCGGACCGGCCCGCCGCCATCCGATAGAAGTGACGGGTTCCGGGTGACGGCAAAGGGAAAACGTCAATGCGCATGCCGTCCCGGTGACCCATCCTTTATGGATTGGCAGGGCACCCCGGGAGGGACTCCCATGATAACCATCCACCAGCCTGACGACGTGCCCGCGGCGGCTTCCCGGCCGGCCCGCGGCGGTTCGTGGTGCGGTCATGGACGGGCGACTCCGCCGTGAGCCCAGACCCGCCAGCCATCGCCGAGGCGGCCGCCCTGATGAAGGGCTTCGCCGCCCGTAGCGGTCTCACGCCGGCCGCGTCGCCGCGCCGCTACCTGTGGACCGATGCCTTCGCCCTGTGCAACTACCTGGGCCTCGCCCGCGCCACGGGCGACGCCGCAGCCCACCTGGGGTCGGCCCGGGCCCTGGTGGAGCAGGTCCACCACGTCCTCGGCCGCCACCGCGAAGACGACCCCCGCAGCGGCTGGCTGAGCGGCCTCCCGGAAGAGGCCGGCGCCGCCCATCCCACCCGCGGCGGCCTGCGTATCGGCAAGCCGTTGCCCGAGCGTGGCCCCGGGGAACCCTTCGACGAGGGCCTGGAGTGGGACCGCGACGGCCAGTACTTCCATTACCTCACCAAGTGGATGCATGCCCTGGATCAGTTGAGCCGGGTCACCGGCGACGCGCGCTACAACACCTGGGCCCGCGAACTCGCCGCCACGGCCTACGGGAGTTTCACCGCGGCCCCCGCGCCGGGCCAGGCGCCGCGCATGTACTGGAAGATGAGCGTCGCCCTGGACCGCCCCCTGGTGCCCTCCATGGGCCAGCACGATCCCCTGGATGGCCTCGTCACCACCCTCCAGCTGCGCGCCACCGCCGCGGCCATGGACGGGGCCCCGGAGCAACCGCACCTCGATGAGGCCCTGCTCGGCTTCGCCGCCATGAGCGAGGGCATGGGTCTGGTGAGTGCGGATCCCCTAGGTATCGGTGGTCTGCTGGTGGACGCCTGGCGACTGGAGCAACTGCGCCGGGGCGGCGGGGCGGTGGAGACGGCGCTGGTGGCGCGGCTGCTGGACGCTGCCCTGGCCGGGCTCGCCGCCTACGCCCGCCACGGCGAGCTGGATGCCCCCGCCGAACGGCGGCTGGCCTTCCGGGAACTGGGGCTCGCCATCGGTCTGCGGGTCGTGGAGGCCATGGAAGCGGGGAGCGATGGTGTTGATCCCGCTGTGGCAGGCCCCCTGGGCGGGTTGCGCCGACACCTGCCCCTGGCCGAGCGCATCACGGCCTTCTGGCTCGTCCCGGCCCACCGCAGCGGGGCCCTGTGGACCGAACACCGGGACATCAACGAGGTGATGCTGGCCACCAGCCTGGTGCCCGGGGGCCTTCTCGACCTGGCCCCGGTACAGGGTTAACGACTCATCCACCGCCCCCGGGGGCCATCATGTCTCCGGGTCCCCGGCGCTGCATGGCACGAACACATGGGGGAAGATCGCCTCGATCTCCTCGTAGACCGCCGCCGGGTCGTCCTCGTAGCGGCGGGAGAAATGGAACGGCACCAGGCGCGACACCCCCGCCGCGGCGGCGATATCGGCGCAGGCACGGGTGGTGAGATGCTGGTTGCGGTGGGCCTGCTCCATATCCTGCAAACGGAACGAGGCCTCGCAGAACAGGGTGTGGGCATCCCGGGCGAGGGCCGCCAGGCGCCGGTGGTTGGCCCCACTGTCGCGGAAGTCGGTGGCGTAGACGAGTTTCTTGCCCGGGCTGACCAGCAGCAGATCCGCGGCCAGCGCCGCCGCCGTCTCACGGTGGCCGTCGGGCAGGGCGATCAGGGCCTCGCCCTCGTCGCCATGGACCCGGCCCTTGAGCTCCCCGAGCCAGGGCCCGGGGGCCAGGGCCCGCGCCGCCAGCCGATCCTTGCGCACGTTGATCTGACGCGCCGGCTCGAGGGCATAGGCGAGCACCGGCGTGCCATGGTCCAGGGTCGCGGCACGCACTCTGAACGCCGGCTCCACCCGCAGCAGGCCCCCGGGCGCCGGGGTCTCGCCACGGGACCGGCAGCCGGCTCGTCCGGCCTGTACCGCGAAGCGGCGCAGGGATTCGCCGTGGAGCTCGAACACGTCGAAGCGCGGCCCGGCATCTCCCACCCGGTCCCACAGCACCCCTCTCACCAGGCCCTCCACGTTGTCCGCCAGACCCGGTGGGCCGTACATGCGGCAGGCCGGAAAATCGCCGATGCGCGAGCGCAGCAGCCACAGGAAAGCGGCGATGTGGTCCATGTGGGCATGGCTGATGAACACGTCGCTTACCTGATGGGCCACCCGTGCCGACAACCGCCGGCCTTCGCCGAGATCGAACAGCAGGCTGCGCCGGGCGTGGCGCAGGCGCAAGTGGAGCAGCGGGTCGCCGAACACGCCATTCACCAGGGTGACATCGAAGGCCCCCACGCGTCCCGCCGCCCGCCGCCCGCCCATCGCGCCCGTGGTGTCGGCGGGTGGCGCCGGGGCGGCCGGGGCGGGGTGTTCCCCGGCGAAGGGTGCGCGAGTGCCGAGATAGCCGTCCGTCAGACGCGCGGCATCGCGCACCAGCAGGGCGCCGCCCCCACGGGCCCCGGCGGGCAGGCGTACCCTCAGGGTCTCTCCGGCCAGGGCCCTCACCTCGCCCATGGCCACGGTGACGGCGCCGTCCAACAGCGCCACCTGGCGACCCGCCCAGGCATCCGGCTGGCTGGGGGGAGGAGGGGCGCCGGTGAGCCGCAGATCCGCCAGGGCCAGATCCCGCTCCGCCCCGGTCCCGAGGTAGGCCTCCCACAGGGCGGTGCGGTGGCGCCCCCGCGCGCCCTTGCCCGGGCGGGCCGCCGCCCTTGCCGCCGCCACCACCACCACCTCGACGGGCAGGGCCGCCAGCTCCCGGGCCAGGGGCAGGGGGCCATCGGCCCGCGCCACCATCAGCACCAGGTCGATGCCCGCCGTCTCCACCAGGCCCCGCAACAGCTCGGCGCCGGCGTTGCCCCGCACCACCCCCGGCCCGTCCACCACCACCATGCCGCCGTGGAGACGCCGGCCGAGGCGCCCGACGGCGGTGACCAGGGGCAGACGGAAGCGCCCGGCATCCAGGGTGCCCAGGGCCTCCATGGCCTCCAGCGCCCACCCTTCCCCCACCCAGCGTCCGAGGGATATGGCGCCGGGGACACCGAAATGGGGCGAGCCGGGATCGGCGCCGATACACTGGCACGCCCGGCCCCACCGCCCCAGTTCCCGGCCCAGCCCGGTTACCAGGGTGGACTTGCCCACCCCCGGCGGGCCCGCGCACAGCACCCGCCGATCCCGCGCCAGCAGCCCGTTCACGAGGGCCGCCGGCTCGGGGGCGAGGGGCTGGGATCCGGAAGGGGGGGATGTCATGGGAAGATCATGGGATCGGTGGGAGACGATTGAAAGGGGCCTCCTCCTCCCGGCATCGACTGAGGGCGCAAAGGCGATCTATGCTCTCAACGGAGGGCCGAAGCAATGGCGAACGCCAACCGCAGGCGTTTCCTTGGCAGCCTGGCGACAGGCCTGGCGGCCTTTGCGGGCGCATCATGGGCGTGGGCGGAACGGTCGAACGGGACGGTGAACGAGGACCAGGATAGCGGCGCGCTCCAACGCGCCAACGGTGCCGTCAGCCTGTTCCTGTGCGGTGACTTGATGACCGGGCGCGCCATCGATCAGGTGTTGCCCTATTCCAATGATCCCGTCCTCTACGAGCCCTTCGTGGGATCCGCCGCGGACTACGTGACCCTGGCCGAGGCCGTGAGCGGGCCCATCTCCCGGCCCCTGGACTTCGCCGCCCTGTGGGGTGATGCCCTGGAGGCCCTCGCACGGATGGCGCCGGACGTGCGCATCGTCAATCTGGAGACCGCCGTCACTACCAGCGACGACGCCGCGCCCAAAGGCATCAACTACCGCATGCACCCGGGCAACGTGCCGATCCTCACCGCCGCCGATGTGGATTGTGCGGTACTCGCCAACAATCACGTACTCGACTGGGGGCGGCGGGGATTGCTGGAGACCCTCGCCACCCTGGAGAAGGCAGGGGTCGACGTCGCGGGGGCCGGGCGTGACGCCGCCGCCGCGGGGGCACCCGCGCTGCTGGGGCGCGGCGCGAAGCGGGTGCGGGTCTATGCCGTGGGCCATCCGTCCAGCGGCATCCCCGGCCACTGGCAGGCCGGTCCGGGCGAACCCGGCGTGGCGCTGCTGGAAGACCTGTCGGCGGCCGGCGCCCGGGAGCTGGCGGCGCGCATCCGCCAGGAGCGCCAGGCCGGTGACATCGTGGTGGTCTCCATCCATTGGGGTGGCAACTGGGGCTACGCGGTGCCGCCGGGCCAGCAGGCCTTCGCCCACCACCTTATCGATGGGGCCGGAGTGGATGTCGTCCACGGCCATTCCTCCCACCACGTGAAGGCCATCGAGGTCTATAGGGACCGGCCCATCCTCTATGGCTGTGGCGATTTTCTGAACGACTATGAGGGTATCTCCGGTCACGCCCAGTATCGCCCGCGGCTCGGTCTTATGTACTTTCCGCGCATGGACCCCGGGACCGGGCGGTTGCTGGAGCTGGCCATGATACCCACGCGCGTCGAGGGCCTGCGTATCCGCTACGCCAGCGGCGACGAGGCCCGCTGGCTGGCCGAGCTGTTGAGCCGTGAGGGCCGGCCCTTCGGCACCGCCGTGGACCGCGACGAGGACAACATCCTCAGGCTGCGCTGGGGCTGATCGCCCGCGTGCCCGCCGGCGGCGGTATCAGCTACGGGCGCCGCGCCAGCGGTCGAGGAGTCCGGCGACCACGGCGCATTCGAGGCCGAAGGGCAGGTATCCGGCGTAGCCGAGCAGCGGCATCTCGAACACCTCGAAGCGGTGCACATAGGGGATGGAATAGACCCATTTCGCCGCGCTGTAATAGTTCCACAGCTCCCACAGGACACCGCAGATGAGGCCCGCCAGGGCGGCCAGGGCCACCGTGCGCCAGTTCCCGGCGCGCAGATCGGCGAGCAGGGTCCGTTCGCCGGCCAGCACCTGCAGGGACACCAGCAACACCAGGGGCGCCACCCACAGCAGCGGAAAGAGCAGGTTGGGCCACAACCCGAGACCGGCGATGCCGGCCGCGGACACCACCAGAGCCGCCGCCGCCCAGCGCCGCGGCCGGGCGGGCTCGAAGGGCACGCGCAGGGTGGTGCTGGCCAGGGCCGGAAAGGAGCGCAGCAGCTCCAGGGTGCTCATCACGGCGGGTAGCACGGTGGAGAAGGCGAGGGTGGCATGGAGGACATAGACGGCGGGGCTGAAGTCCGACACCCCCGTGTAATGCCAGTTCTGGACGAAGCGGTTGAGGTACTCGAAGTACCACCAGAAGAGCGCACTCAGGGGGAACAGGGCGACGAGGTGGGCGGGGCGGTGGGTCAGCAGGCTGCGACCGGTGCGGCCATAGGTCAGGGCGTTCACCAACAGTATGTAGGAGAGCCACAGGGGCGTGAAGGTATGACGCTGGAAGGCCTCGAACCACGGCAGCCGCGTCCAGGCGAGGGCCCAGAACACCGCCACCAGCGCCACCGCCAGCCAGCCCCACCACGGCAGGCGGCCGGGTGTGGGAGCGGGTGGCCGGGGGCGGCGCGGCCATACCACCCAGGCGAGTCCCGCCCCGGCCGCCATGGCCACGGCAGCCACGAGAACGAAGGCCGGCCATGAGAAGGGAGCGTGGCTGACATAGCGGGTGAGGGGCGGAAACTCCAGGTAGCGGCCCACGGGCTCGCCGGCTACGAAGGCGCCCGCCAGGGGCAGGCCCAGCAGCAGGATGGTGACGATGACGAGTTGAAGGAGGGGATGTCGTGGCATGGGTCTGATGGCGGTGGGAAGGGCCCGGGCGTTCGGACCATGGCGGCCATGGTAACCCCATCCCCCCGCGCCGCTGCAACGATACCCCGCGCCGCGTCCTGGCACGACGGTTGCTTCGAAGCCTCCAGGGGTCCCCCTGGGATTCCCGTTCTCTACCCACGGCACCGTTTACCAAAGGGGCGCGTGTGGGTGCTACCGCCGGCGCCACCCCCGGAGCCGCCCGGCGGATCCCCCGGCCCCCCGGCTCCGGGCGCAGGAGCATCGCCATGCCCGTCATGAAAACCCTCATCGTCATCTTCGCTGCCGGCCTGACGGTCCCTTCGGCCTGGGCGGAAGACCCCGGCGGGATCCCCACGGGCAGGGAGCCCGCGACGCCGGATACGCGCCTGTTCGAGAAGCTCGATGGCGACGGCGACGGCTACCTCAGCGACGAGGAGGTCAGGAAGTCGCAACGGTCGGGACTCATCACGGAGTTCGATCGCCTGGACGTCAACGGCGACGGTTTTCTCACCAAGCAGGAGTACGACCGTCTGTGAGGTTTACTGCATTCGTGCCTCGCGGCGGCCGAAGGCAGCCGTGGCGGCACGGGGGTTTTGACACCCGCCCCGGTGCATATGAACCGCCGCGCGGCCGATGGCACGCGGTGTCATGCCCTCGGGCCTTGGCACAGCCATTGCATTTCGGGTCCATCAAAGGCCGTAACCGCAGCGCGCGGCCGGCGAGTCCACTCATCCACTCCTTTGCCTGAGGCATTGGTCACAGGAGAAGCAAATGGTCCCTGGTATCAAAGAAGGCGTCGTCATCGCCATCAACAAGAGCAAGATCTCCAACTGCCCGGAGAGCTTTCAACTCATGGAGGAGGTCGGGCCCAAGGTCTGCATCACCACCGCCAACCACCCCGGTTTCCTCGGTTTCCTCGGCCTCGTACAGATGGGCGCCCACGCGGCCGGCGGACGTTACGGTGCCGCCCAGCTCGATATGCAGGAGCGACTCGATCCCCTGCGGCTTTACCAGTACACGGTGTGGGAGTCGGCCGAGGCCCACGAGGAGATGCACTACCAGAACTTCGACAACATCTTCGAGTTATGCAGCCGCTGCCTGAAGATGGTGGTGGAGGGGCCCTGGGAGCCCTTGTTCGAGGTGCAGAAGGTCGACCTCCCGCCCCTCGTCGGCATGACCGACGTGCCGGAGACCATGGGTCGCAGTTTCGCCGAGCAGCAACCGGTTCCCAAGGTGCGCTTGCACCAGAAACGGGTCATCGTCATCGGCGACCACGGGGTCATGGAAGGCCA
This sequence comes from Thiotrichales bacterium, assembly GCA_011389995.1. Taxonomy (GTDB): domain Bacteria; phylum Pseudomonadota; class Gammaproteobacteria; order JAABTG01; family JAABTG01; genus JAABTG01. Next base: position 9,677 of record JAABTG010000014.1, on the reverse strand, counting down.
CGAGGAGGCGTTCACCGAAGGCGTGGTGGAGACCATGGAGTTCCTCAAGGAGAACGTGCCGGGGCTGGTGGGATGGATGCTCCTGAAGCCCATCGGCGTGTCCGCCATCGGCTCCTTCCAACTCGCGCCGGATCAGGCCATCCAGGCGGTCAGCACCCTGGGCAGCAATCCCCCCGAGTATCGCACCAATTTCGGCGACACCTGGAAGCTGGATCGCATCCCCCCCATCCCGCCCGAGAAGCCGACCAACTATGTGGTGCACATGGAATGGGAGAGCCCCGAGGCGGCCCAGAGCGGACTCGCCATGGCCTTCACCAGTCCGGCCCTGCGCAAGATCCACAACCCGGGTGTGCTGGCCCATGTCATCAAGGGTCCTTACTACTCCCTGTTCGGGCCCATGATGGAAGAGCGCATCATGTTCCCCTGAGGCTGCCGGCCCTCCATTCCCCCAAAACTGGGAGCAGGCCATGAGCGCGTTTCGCGAGGTCCCGGCCTTTGCCGGAGACCTGCCGTCCTTCGAGGACCACGATAATCAGGAGGTGAGGCACACCACCTGCTATATGTGTGCCTGCCGTTGCGGTATCCGTGTCACCCTGGAGGACGGTCACATCCGTTTCATCCAGGGCACGCCGGGTCATCCAGTGAACGACGGCGTGATCTGCGCCAAGGGCAGCGCCGGTGCCATGAAGCAGGAATCCCCGGCCAGGCTGCGCAACCCCCTGCGGCGACGGCCGGGCAGCGAGCGCGGGGCCGGGGAGTTCGAGGAGATCTCCTGGGACGAGGCCCTCGATACCCTCACCCGACGGCTGCGGCGCATCCGCGCCGAGGACCCCAAGAAGTTCGCCTACTTCACCGGCCGGGATCAGATGCAGGCCCTCACCGGCCTGTTCGCCATGCAGTTCGGCACCATCAACTTCGCGGCCCACGGTGGCTTCTGCTCGGTGAACATGGCGGCCGCGGGGGCATATACGGTGGGACAGACCTTCTGGGAGTTCGCCGACCCGGACTTCGACCGTACCCGGTACTTCCTGTTATGGGGGGTGGCGGAAGACCACGCGTCGAACCCCATCAAGCTCGGTATCGACAAGGTCAAGCGCCGCGGCGCCAAGTTCGTCTATATCAATCCCGTGCGCACGGGCTACGGTGCCATCGCCGACCAGTGGGTCCCCATCCGGCCGGGCAGTGACGGCATGCTGGCCCTGTCCATGATCCACGTGCTGCTGGCCAGGGGCTTGATCGACGAGGAGTATCTGGTGCGCTACACCAACGCCCCCCACCTGGTGATCGATGCCCCGGGAGACCCCGACCACGGTCTCATGGCGGCGGCGGGTGATATCCCCGAGGGCTGGCGCGAGGGCCACCCGCTGGTATGGGACCTCGAGAAGGAGGGGTTCGTGGACGGCTATGGGGCCGGCATCAAGCCGGCCCTGGTGGGCGAGTACGAGCTGCCCGACGGGCGCCGCGCCAAGACCGTGATGCGCCTCGTACTGGAGAAGTACCTGGACGAGCGTTTCGCGCCGGCCCAGGCGGCCGAAATCTGTGGCGTACCCGCCGACACCATCGAGACCCTCGCCCTCGAGATGGCCCATGTGGCCTTCCATCAGACCATCGAGGTCCCCTGCGAATGGACGGACTGGGCGGGCCGCCATCATGACAGCTTCAAGGGCCGGCCGGTCTCCATGCACGCCATGCGCGGCATCTCCGCCCACTCCAACGGCTTCGACACCTGCCGCGCCATCCACCTGCTGCAGACCCTGCTGGGCACCCTGGACGTGCCCGGCGGCCACCGCGCCAAGCCCTCCTATCCGAAGCGCATCCCCCCCAGCAACAAGCCCGCCCGGGAGATGGCGCCGGACACACCCCTGGACGCCAACCCCCTGGGTTATCCCCTCGGTCCGGAGCACCTGTGCATCGATGACAACGGCCAGCCTACGCGCATCGACAAGGCCTACTCCTGGGATGCGCCGCTGGCCGCCCACGGCCTCATCCAGAACGTCATCACCAACGCGGTGAACGGCGACCCTTATTCCATCGACACCCTGCTGGTGTTCATGGCGAACCTGTCCTGGAACTCCTCCATGGACAGCGAGGGGGTCATGAACCGGCTCCAGGAGCGGGATGCCGACGGCGAGTACAAGCTGCCCTTCCTGGTGGTGGTGGACGCCTTCGATTCGGAGATGGTGCAGTTCGCCGATCTGGTGCTACCGGATACCACCTACCTGGAACGCTACGACGCCCTGTCCCTGCTGGACCGCCCCCCCAGTGAGCCCGATGCCATCGTCGACTCCGTGCGTGTGCCGGTGCTGGAGCCGGACCGCAACGTGCGCCCGTGGCAGGACGTGATGGTGGATCTGGCTGCGCGCCTCGGGTTCCCGGCCTTCGTGGACGAGGCGGGCGAACCGAAGTACCGGGACTACAAGGACTTCATCGTCAACTATGAGAAGGCCCCCGGTATCGGCTTCCTGGCGGGCTGGCGGGGCAGGGACGGCGGCACGCCGCTGAAGGGCGAGCCCAATCCCGACCAGTGGGCGCGCTACGCGGAGAACGAATGCTATTTCCGCTGGGAGCTGCCCCTCTCCATGCAGTTCTACAAGTTTGCCAACAAGGAATATCTGGATCTGGCCAAGGAGATGAAATTCATCCGCGATTGCGAGGAGCCCGTGTCCCTGCATCTGTACTCCCAGGTGATGCAGCGCTTCCGCCTCGCCGGTGAGGGCGTCTACGACGGCCCGCGTCCGGCCGACGCGGCGGATGCCGAACGCCTTGCCAGCTGTTTCGACCCCTTGCCCGACTGGCATGAGCCCCTGGAGCACGCCCGCGTGGACCCCGACGAGTTCCCCTTCCGGGCGGTGACCCAGCGGCCGATGATGCAGTACCACTCGTGGGATTCCCAGAATCCCTGGCTGCGCCAGATCCTCTCTCACAATGACCTGTATATGAACCGGGCCCGGGGCGAGGCCCTCGGTCTCGCCGACGGCGACTGGGTGTGGCTGGAATCCCACCACGCCCGGGTGCGGGCACGACTGCGGCTGATGGAGGGCACCCAACCGGATACCGTGTGGACCTGGAACGCCATCGCCAAGCGGCCGGGTACCTGGGGTCTGGCGGCCGATGCCCCGGAGGCACGGGACGGCTTTCTCATGAATCACCTCATCTCGGAGCGACTACCCACACCCGACGGGGGACGCATGTACGCCAATGCCGACCCGGTAACGGGCCAGGCCGCGTGGTACGACCTGCGGGTGCGCGTGCGCAAGGTCGACGCGGATGAGACAGGGGCCTGGCCGCTGCCGGCCGCCGCCGCCGGCCTGCCGGGAGAGCCCGGGCCCCCGGGCCGCCTGCGCTACCACACCCATCGGGCCGTCAACCTGCGGCGGTCCTTCCTGGACACCCTGCTGCGGAAGAAGACCTGATGCGACTCGGCCTGATGATAGATGTGGACAACTGCGTGGGCTGTCATGCCTGCGCCGTCGCCTGCAAGTCCTGGAACACCAGCGGCACCACCGGCCCCCTCACGGACTATATGCCCCACGGCGAGGAGCCATCGGGGGTGTGGTTCAACCGCATCCGCCACTATGAGGTGGGCAGTTACCCCGACGACAACACCGTGAACCTGCCCATGTCGTGCTTCCACTGCAAGGATGCCGACTGCGTCACGGTGTGTCCCACCGGGGCCTCGTGGAAGCGCGAGGAGGACGGCATCGTGCTGGTGGACCAGGACAAGTGCATGGGCTGCAACCTGTGCGCCTGGGCCTGCCCCTACGGCGCCCGCGAGCTGGACCGCGCCAGCGGCACCATGAAGAAGTGCACCCTGTGCGTCGACCGCATCTACGACGAGGCCCTGCCCCCGGAGGAGCGCCTGCCCGCGTGCGTCATCGTCTGCCCCACCCACGCCCGGCTGTTCGGCGACTATGACGACCCGGATTCGGAGGTGAGCCGCCGTTCCCGCGAACGCAACGGCTACGTCATGTTGCCCGAACTCGGTTACGAGCCCACCAACCAGTATCTGCCCCCACGCTCCCGTCCCGCCATCCCCATCGACGAGCTGCAGGCCCGGCGCCAGGGCCCGTCTACCCTGCCGGAGCGGTTGCGACGCTGGGTGAACCGCGCCATCGCGCGTTGAGGCCAATGTCACGGAGGCCGCCATGAAGCCCGCCCTTTCCCTCATCCTCTTCACCGTGAGCTCCGGCGCCGGCCTCGGCCTGTTCATGCTGCTGGTGCTGGTGAACGGCCTCGGCATCGGTCCCGCCATGGCGCCCGGCGAGGTCATGGCCGCCGGCATCCTCGCCCTGGCCCTGACGGTGGTGGGGCTGGTGTCGTCCACCCTGCATCTGGCCAATCCCCGCAATGCCATCAAGGCCTTCAACCGCTTTCGCAGCTCCTGGCTGTCCCGCGAGGGGGTATTATCCCTGCTCTTCTTCCCCTTCGCCCTGGCCTATCTGGTGGGGGTGTGGAGCGGCGGAGACGCGCCCCCGGCCTGGGCCCAGGGCGCCGGTATCGTGGCGCTGCTGCTGGCCGCCGCGACGGTGTTCTCCACCGGCATGATCTACGCCTCCCTGAAGCCCATCCGCCAGTGGCACAATCCCCTGGTACCCGCCGGCTATCTCCTCATGGGCCTGGCCACCGGCGGGGTGCTGTTGTCCGCGGTGCGCGTCTTCGGCGGCGCCGCCCCGGGCCCGCTGACGGCCCTCACCGCCGGCCTGCTGCTGGCGGGTGGCCTGCTCAAGCTCATCTATTATTTCTGGATCGGCCGTCCGGCGGGGCCTACCCTCAATGCCGCCATCGGCTTCACCGGCCGGCGGGCCCACCTGCTGGATGTCGGTCATGGCCATGGCACTTTTCTCACCGAAGAGTTCGGCCACGCCATCGGCCCCCGGGCCTCCCTGGTACTGCGCACCTTCGCCCTGGTGGCGGGCTTCCTGGTGCCCCTGCTGCTGCTCATCGCCCTGGGTAGCGGCGACGCCTCCCCCATGGTGCTGGGGGTGCTGGTGGTCCTGAGCGCCTTCGCGGGCGTGCTGGTGGAGCGCTGGCTGTTCCTCGTCGAGGGACGCCATGTGGTCAATCTCTATCACGGTGCCCAGCGCACCTGAACCGGAAAGATGACCCTGGAGATCGCCATGGTGCTCGCCATCCTCGGCGGGGCGGTGGTGTTGTTCGTGACCGAATGGATCCGCCCCGATGTCACGGCGGTACTGGTGCTCGTGGTCCTTTATGCCCTGGGCCTGGTGGATCTCGACCAGGCCCTGGCGGGCTTCGGCAGCGAGGCGGTGCTCGCCATCGCCGGCCTGCTGGTGATGGGCGAGGGACTGGTGCGTACCGGGGTGGTACGGCGCCTGGCGGACGGCCTGCGGATGCTCGCGGGAGGCAGCGGGGCACGACTGGCCCTGGTGAGCACGGCCCTGCCGGGCATGCTCTCCGGTTTCATCAACGTGGTGGCAGCCGTCTCCGTATTCATCCCCGCGGTGCTGCGCATGGCGTTGCACAGCGGCGCGGCGCCGGGCCGGCTGTTGATGCCCATGGCCTTCGTGAGCCTGCTGGGGGCCAACCTGAGTCTCATCGGGGCCTCCCACAACCTGGTGGTGGACAGCCTCCTGACCCGTGCTGGCGAGCCCGGTTTCGGATTTTTCGAGTTCACCCCCGTGGGTGCGGTGCTGGTGGTGCTGGCGGTGGCCTACAGTCTGGCCTTCCGCTTCCTGCTGCCGGGGGTCAGGGAAGAGCCGGGGCCCCGCAAGAGCGACGAGCTGGCCGCCGAGTACCACCTGGAGGAGCGCCTGTGGGAGGTGCTGGTGAAGGACCCCCGACAGCGTGACCTGGCCGGCCTCGCCGCCGGCCGCGAGCATGGCCTGGCGGTGCTCACGGTACTGCGTTCCGGTGATCGCCGCTCGGTGCCGCAGCACAGCATCTCCCTCGAGGCCGACGACGTGCTGCTGGTGGCGGGACGGCGCGAGCGGGTGGAGGACCTGGTCGCCCGGGAGCGCGGCCTGGAACTGGTGGGCGAGCCCCGCCACGATGCCCCGGTCACGGTGAGCGAGGCCGAGCTGGTGGAGGTGGTGGTGGCCCCGCGCTCCGGGGCCATCGGCCAATCCCCCAAGGACCTGGAGCTGCGCGAGCGCACCGGCCTCACCGCGGTGGCCATCTGTCGCGATGGCAAGGCCCTGCGCACCGACGTGGGCGATATCCCCCTGGCCCAGGGGGACGGCGTGCTGCTGTTCGGCCCCCGGCGCCGCACCCGCAGCTTCGATCCCGGCCCCGACTTCCTGTGGGCGCGCCGGCCCCGTCGGCAGGAGGCGCCCCTGGAGTTGAGGCGCCGGGCCCCGGCGGCGGTCGTGCTGTTCCTCGCGGTCATCGCCGGCGCCGGGGTGGGCTGGCTGCCGGTGGCGGTGGCCGCCCTCGCCGGTGCGGCCGGCATGGTGCTGCTGGGCGCGGTGGATGTGCGGCGGGCCTACGACACCATCGACTGGCGTGTGGTGGTGCTCATCGCCGCCATGCTGCCCATGGGGGATGCCCTGGTTGAGAGCGGCGCGGCCGGCCTCATGGCCGGCCTGGTGGTGGATGGCCTCGCCCCCTGGGGACCGCGGGCGGTCCTGGTGGGCGTCGCCATCGCTACCATGGTGCTGACCCAGCCCCTGCACAACGTGGTGGTGGCGGTGATCATGACCCCGGTGGCCCTGGAGGTGGCCGGTGCCCTGGGGGCCGATCCCCGGGCCTTCGCGGTGGCGGTGGTGGTGGGGGCGTCGGCCAACTTCCTGCTGCCCACCGGCCACCCGGCGCCCCTGCTGGTGCAGCGGGCCGGGGGCTACCGGATGACGGATTACCCGCGCTTCGGCGCCGGCCTGGTGCTGTTGACCCTGGCGGTCATCGCGGTGATGGTGCCATGGCTGTGGCCACTGGAGGGAGGCTGATCCCGGCAGCCGGACGCCCCGGGCAGGGCCCGCGGCGCGCTGCCTGACCAACAGACCATGGGTGCTTCGCGCATGCTCCTCATCGTCCTGCTCGCCGTCGCGGCCGTGGTGGTCTTCGAGTCCCTGCGCCTCGGTGTCAACCTGTGGCAGGCACGCAACCTCGCCGCGGACAGCCGCCCCTTCGAGCGGCGGCTGCCCGAGGCCGCCCGACGCCTGCTGGTGGTGGGCGACTCCACGGCGGTGGGCACCGGCGCCGGCAGCCCACAGGACTCGGTGGCGGGCCGGCTGGCGGCGCGCTTCCCCGGGCTGGCCGTGGTCAACATGGCCCGCGACGGCGCCCGCATGGTGGATGTGGTGGACCAGCTGGAGGCGGCTCCCCGGCGTCCCTACGACGCCGTCCTCATCCAGGCCGGCGGTAACGATATCCTGGGATTCACGCCCCTGCCCCGGCTGCGGGGTGACGCCCTGAAGGCCATGGAGAGGGCGGATCCGGGCGGCCTGCGTGGTGATGATGAGCACCGGCGACGTGGGTAGCGCCCCGGCCTTTCCCGCCCCCGTCGGCTGGCTGCTGAGCGCCCGCACCCGGGCGGTGAGGGACGTGCTCATGACGGCGGCGGGGGAGGCCGGCATCACTTACGTGGACCTCTATCGCCCGCCCGCCCAAGACCCCTTCCTGACGGACCCCGACCGCTACTATGCCGGGGACGGCCTGCATCCCTCGGCGGCGGGCTACGGGTTGTGGCTGGAGCAGTTGCTCGAGGACTCGCGTCTCGGTAACCGCCTGACCGCCGGTGACGGTGGCTCCGGTGGCTGCGGGCCGGGGTGAGGCGACCGTTACCCTATCCCCCCATGGTCACGGAAATCCTCCTCTGGACCGCCGTCGCCCTCGTCTCCACCGCGGTGGTGTGGTGGGGCAGCGGGTTGCTGGAGACGGCGGCGGCGCGCCTGGCGGCCTGCTATGGCTTGCCGGAGATCGCCCAGGGGGCCCTCATAGTGGCGGTGGGCTCCAGCTTTCCGGAGCTCTCCACCGTGGTGATCTCCACCCTGGTGCACGGTGAATTCGAGCTCGGGGTGGCGGCAATCGTGGGTTCGGCGCTGTTCAACATCCTGGTGATCCCGGCGGTGGCCGCCCTCGCCGGCAGCGGGCCGCTGCAGGCCGACCGCGACCTCGTTTACAAAGAAGCCCAGTTTTACATGATCGCCGTGGCGGTCCTGACCCTCACCTTCGCCTTCGCCGCCATCTACCACCCGGTGGCGGAGGACGCCCCCGCCATCCGGGGCGAGTTGACCCGCTGGCTGGCCCTCATGCCGGTGGCCCTCTACGCCCTCTACGTGTTCGTCCAGTATCAGGACACCCTCGATCACCACCAGGGCGCCGATACCACGGACATCCGCCCGGCCCGGGAATGGGGCCGGCTGGGGCTGTCGCTGGTGTTCATCGTGGCGGGGGTGGAGGGGCTGGTGCGGGCCGCCATCAACTTCGGTGACCTGTTCGGCACTCCGAGCTTCCTGTGGGGCATCACCGTGGTGGCGGCCGGCACCTCGGTGCCCGATGCCTTCGTGTCGGTAAGGGCGGCGCGCCACGGCCGGGGCCTCACGGCCATCGCCAACGTCCTCGGCAGCAACACCTTCGACCTCCTCATCTGCATCCCCGCGGGGGTGCTCATCGCCGGCGCCACGGTGGTCAACTTCTCCATCGCCGCGCCCCTCATGGGGGTGCTCACCCTGGCCACCGTGGTGCTGTTCCTGATGATGCGCACCCGCATGATCCTGGAACCCTGGGAGGCGGTGGTGCTGCTGGTGCTCTACGGCACCTTCGTGGCCTTCGTCGGCCTCGAGGTGGTTGGCCTGGTGGACCTCATTCCCACCCTGCCACCGGGCGGGGCATGATATGGCCATGACCCCCCGCGCCACCGTGACCCTGCGTTTCTATGAGGAACTCAACGACTTCCTGACGCCGCAGCGCCGGCGGCGGGACATCGAGCGGCCCATCTTCCTGGCCCCCGCGGTGAAGGACGTCATCGAGGCCGAGGGTGTGCCCCATACCGAGGTGGACCTCATCCTGGTGAACGGCGAATCGGTGGGCTTCGGTCACCGCCTGGCCGCCGGCGACCGGGTGGCGGTCTATCCGGTATTCGAGGGCCTGGACATCTCCCCGCTCCAGCGCCTGCGGCCGCGCCCGTTGCGCGAGCCGCGCTTCGTCGTCGACGTCCATCTCGGCACCCTGGCCCGGCGCCTGCGCCTGCTGGGCTTCGACTGTGCCTACGCCAGCCACCGCGACGATGGGGAAATCGTGGCCATCGGCCGTCGCGAGGGGCGCATCGTGCTGACCCGCGACGTGGGCCTCCTCAAGCAGGGCGGGGTCACCCACGGCTACTGGCTGCGCTCCCGCGACCCCGAGGGACAGGTGGCCGAGGTGATGGGGCGCTTCGATCTCGCCGGCGCGGCGCGGCCCTTCACCCGCTGCATGGTCTGCAACGGCCTCCTGGAGCGCGTGGGGTGCTCCGCGGCGGCCGGGCATGTCCCGCCCCATATACTGGAGCGCTTCACGAGCTTCCTGCACTGCCCGGACTGCGGACGCTTCTACTGGGAGGGCAGCCACCACGCCGCCCTGGCCCGCTGGACCCGCCGGGTCCTCGATGGCGCCGCCACCGAGCCGCCGGCCTCCTGAGTTCTTCCCGGGCCATCATCTGCCCGACCCCCGACCCCCCCCCCCCCCCCCCCCCCCCCCCCCCCCCCCCCCCCCCCCCCCCCCCCCCCCCCCCCCCCCCCCCC
>JAABTG010000013.1 GCA_011389995.1 Thiotrichales bacterium | reverse complement strand
CCCCGACCCCTGCCCTGTCGTCGTCGTCCGGCCGCGCACGGTTCTTGCTTGAAGGGGGTGGTAACCGGACCCTTAAACGGAGGCAGCCATGCACATCAATCCTTCCGACCGCGAGGCCGCGGACGCCATTCGCCGGTCCGCGGTGCCCCTCACCGTCGGTGACCCGGCCGCCTATGACCCCCTGGTGGAATCCTGCCGGGACGCCCGGGTGGTGCTGCTGGGGGAAGCCAGCCACGGCACCCACGAGTTCTACCGGGCGCGGGCCGTCATCACCCGCCGGCTCATCGAGGAGCACGGTTTCACCGCGGTGGCGGTGGAGGGCGACTGGCCCGACGTCTATCGGGTGAACCGCTTCGTGCGGGGCCTGGGAGACGACAGCAGCGCCCTCCAGGCCCTGTCCGACTTCACCCGCTTTCCCACCTGGATGTGGCGCAACAGAGAGGTGTGGCAATTCGTAAAGTGGCTCGAGACCTTCAATCGGAATCTCGACCTGCCGCGCCAGGCCGGCTTCTACGGCCTCGACCTCTACAGCCTCTATCGCTCCGCGCGGGCGGTGGTGGACTACCTGGATGGCGTCGACCCCGAGGCCGCGCGACGTGCACGGCAGCGCTATGCCTGCCTCGACACCGGCAGCGACGAGGAGGCCCAGAGCTACGGCCTCGGCGTCCATATCGGCGCCCGCGAGGACTGCACCGACGAGGTGGTGACCCAGCTCATGGAGTTGCGCGAGGCGGGCGGCCGCTATCAGCTGGCCGATGGCCTGCTGATGGCCGACGAGCAGTTCCAGGCAGAGCAGAACGCCCGGGTGGTGCGCAACGCCGAGGAATATTACCGCGCCATGTTCGGTGCCGGGGAGAACACCTGGAACCTCCGCGACGGCCATATGGCGAACACCCTGGACGCGCTGGTGAAGCACCTGTCGGTGATCGCGGGGGAAGAGGCCCGGGTGGTGGTGTGGGCCCACAACTCCCACGTCGGCGATGCCCGCGCCACCGCCCGCAGCCACTACGGCGAGCTGAACCTCGGCCAGCTGGCGCGCCAGCGTTGGGGCGACGACGCCCGGCTGGTGGGCTTCACCACCCACAGCGGTACCGTCATCGCCGCCAGCGACTGGGATGCCCCGCTGGAGGTGAAGGCGGTACGGCCCTCCATGGAGGGGTCTTACGAACGCCTGCTCCATAGTGCGGGTGCGGATATCGAGGATGGGCGGTTCATGATCCGTACCGGCGCCCCCGGGCTCGCCGAGGGCCTTGCCCAGCGCCGCCTCGAGCGGGCCATCGGCGTCATCTACCGGCCGGAGACGGAGCGCCAGAGCCATTACTTCCATTGCGTCCTGCCGGAGCAGTTCGATTACGTGGTCCACTTCGATACCACCCAGGCCCTCGAACCCCTGGACCCGACGGCCGCGTGGGAGGAGGCGGGCATACCGGAGACCTATCCCTTCGGCGTCTGATGCGGGGCCTGACGATGGCAGTGGCGGTTGTTTTGACACCCCTGATGGGGGATTTCCCCCTTATTCCCCCACCCCGACCGGCGATCGGTCCCTGTCCCGGGGAGGCACGCGGTTTGCGTGCCTTGCGGTGAGTGCAGTGAAGGCGGCGGTCGTGGCACCTCCCAGGCGAGGCCTCCGCCGCCATCGACACGCGCCGCCGCGCCGGCCGGGCCCCCGTTGCCCTCGCCCGCGGGCGGGCCCGAACCGACAGGACAACCCACAGGGAACCCATGGACCACGAGCTGAACCGCCTGACCCGCCGTCTCCACCTCGACCGTGACGAGCGGCTGCGTCCGGCGCGCTGGCGTCCCGCCGCCGATATCTACCGTACCCGCGACGGCTGGCTGGTGAAGATGGAGCTGGCGGGCATCGATCCCGACGCCATCGCCGTGACCACCCATGGCCGCCTGCTGCTGGTGCAGGGCCAGCGCCGCGACGTGGTGCTGGCGGAGTGTCAGGCCTGTCATTCCATGGAGATCACCTACAGCAGCTTCGGCCGGGCCTTCGAATTGCCCGCCGACCTCGACGACGCCCGCATCGCCAGCGATTACCGCCACGGCATGCTGCTGGTCACCGTAACCCTGGAGCACGACCCCTCATGAGCGAACAGACCCCCGCCGACACCGTCACCCTGCCCCTGTTCCCGCTGCGCAACATCGTGCTGTTTCCCCACATGGCCGCACCTTTCTCGGCCGGCCGCCGGCTCTCCATCGCCACCCTGGAGGCCGCCGCCGCCAGCGAGGACAAGCAGTTCGTGACGGCCACCCAGAGGGATGCCACGGTGGAATCCCCGGGGCCCGACGACCTCTCCGCCTTCGGTACCCGCGCCGCCATCAAGCGGCTGGCCCGCGCCGAGGAGACAGTGGAGGTCATCGTGGAAGGTCTCGAGCGCGTGCACATCGATGCCGTGGAGCAGGCCGACGGCCACCTGGCCGCCCGGGTGACGCCGGCGCCGGTGACCCTGGAGCCCGGCCCGGAGGCGGATGCGCTGCAACGCGAGCTGGTGGACCTGGCAGGACGCTTCGAATCGCTGTCCCCGCAGTTCGCCACCCTGGACGTCAATGCATTGCTCGGCCACGTCCAGGACCCCATGCATCTGGTCTACCTGCTGGGGGTCGCCCTGGGGCTGGACGGGGAGCGGGCCCGGCAACTGCTCGAGGCCTCCGGCCAGCTGGAGGCCATGCGGTTGCTCCACGGCTACCTGTCTCAGGAATACGAGATCAACAAGCTGCGCCGCGAAATCGCCGGCGAGGCCGAGTCCCAGATGGGCCGCGAGCAGCGCGACTATATGCTGCGCCAGCAACTCAAGGCCATCCAGAAGGAGCTGGGCCAGGAGGAGGGCGGCACGTCTGAGACCGACACCCTGCGCCAGCGCCTGGCGGAGGCCGAGCTGCCGGACGCGGTACGTCAGGACGGCGAGCGGGAGCTCGCCCGTCTCGAGGGCCTGCCCACGTCTTCGCCGGAGCACCCCGTGGTGGTCAACCGCCTCGAGCTCATCGTTGACCTGCCGTGGCAGCGGCGCACCGAGGACAACCTCGATCTGGGACGGGCCCGGGAGGTGCTGGACGAGGACCACTTCGACCTCTCCGACATCAAGGAGCGCATCCTCGAGCACCTGGCGGTGCTGCGCCTCAATCCCGAGGCCAAGGCCCCCATCCTGTGCTTCGTGGGGCCGCCGGGGGTGGGCAAGACCTCCCTCGGCCAGTCCATCGCCCGCGCCCTGGGCCGGCGCTTCGAGCGCCTGAGTCTCGGCGGCATGCACGACGAGGCGGAACTGCGGGGCCACCGGCGCACCTACGTGGGGGCCATGCCCGGGCGCATCATCCAGGCCGTGCGCCGGGCCGACAGCGCCAACCCGCTGCTGATGCTCGACGAGGTCGACAAGCTGGGGCGCGATTTCCGGGGCGATCCGGCCTCGGCCCTGCTGGAGATCCTTGACCCGGCCCAGAACCATGAGTTCAGAGACAACTACCTGGACCTGCCCTTCGATCTGTCCCGGGTGCTGTTCATCACCACCGCCAACACCCTGGATACCGTGCCCGGGCCCCTGCTGGACCGTATGGAGGTGGTACGGTTGTCCGGCTACAGCGACGAGGAGAAGCTGCAGATCGCGCGGCGCTATCTGGTGGCGCGCCAGCGCGGCCAGGCCGGCCTCACCCAGGCCCAGCTGGTGGTGCCCGACGACACCATCCTGACGGTGGTGCGCCGCTACACCCGCGAGGCCGGGGTGCGCGAACTGGAACGCCTGCTGGGCCGCCTCGCCCGCAAGGTCGCCCTGCGCCTCGGCGAAGGCCGGGAGGCGCCGGAGGCCATCGCTCCGGCGGACCTGCGCGGGATGCTGGGGGCGGAGCGTTACCAGCCCGAGGAGGCGCGCAAGGAGCTGCCTCCGGGGGTGGCCACCGGCCTGGCGTGGACCCCCACCGGCGGCGACGTGCTCTACGTGGAGGCCATCCGCCTGCCCGAGGACGGCAAGCTCACCCTCACCGGTCAACTCGGCGAGGTAATGAAGGAGTCCGCCCAGGCGGCCCAGAACTGGGTGCTCTCCCAGGGCGAGCGCCTCGGCCTGAGCCAGCCGCGGGCCGGCATCCACATCCACGTGCCGGCCGGCGCCATCCCCAAGGACGGGCCCTCGGCGGGGGTCACCATGGCCGCCGCCGTGGCGTCCCTCTACAGCGGCCGGCCCACCCGCAGCGATACCGCCATGACCGGCGAGATCACCCTGTCCGGGCTGGTGCTGCCGGTGGGCGGCATCAAGGAGAAGGTACTGGCGGCCCGCCGCGCGGGCCTGGCGCGGGTGGTGCTGCCCCAACGCAACCGCAGCGACCTGGACGACCTGCCGGAGGAGGTGCGTGAGGACCTGGAATTCCTGTTCGCCGAGCGCATCGACGATGTCCTGCGCGCTGTCGTCCCGGACCTGCTGGCGGAGACCGCCGGAACACCCGCAAAAGGACCATTTAGCGAGCAGCGGCAATCGGTGGGCTGACCGCCGGGCCGCCGCTCTCATCACCCGACAGGAGGACACGACATGCAACTGAACGACTTTCTCGGCCACGTCCAGCACCGCGCCCGGCTCGCCACCATGGATGATGCCCTCAGGGCCAGCCGGGCCACCCTCGGGACCCTCGGCGAGCGCCTCGCCGGCGGCGAACCCGCCAATCTCGGCGCCCAGTTGCCCGAGGAGTTCAAATACATCCTCGCCTCCCAGGGGGCGGTGGCGGATACCTTCTCCTCGGACGACTTCCTCAAGCGGGTAAGCGAACGCGAGGGCGTGGACCTGCCGGTGGCCGTGCATCACGCCCGGGCCGTGCTCTCGGTGCTCTCGGAGGCGGTGGACGAAGGCGCCCTGAACCATGTCCGGCAGCAGCTGCCGGAGGACTACGGGCGGTTGTTCGACTCGGGTTCGGAGGGCCGCATGTCCGGATGAGACCCGGGGTCAACCGCCTTTCCCCCATTGTCCGGCAGCCGGAGGTCACAATATGCAGACTCCCCTCGAGCTCAATTTCCATGACGTGGACCGCTCCCCGTGGAGCGAGCAGCTGATACGCGAGCGGGTGGATCGGCTGGAGCGCTACTCCGACGAGATCGTCTCCTGCCATGTCATCGTCTCCCAACCCCACCAGCATCAGCACAAGGGCAACCCTTACAAGGTGAACATCGAGGTGCGCCTGCCCCAAAACCGGCGTCTGGTGGTGAATCAGGAGCCCGATATGGTGGAGCAGGAGAGCCGTTTGTCACCGGTGATCAACGCCGCCTTCGACGCCATGGAGCGGCGCCTCGAGAAGTCCGGCGAGGAGCGCCGCCGGGATGCCCTGACGCCGGACCCGCAAGAGTCCCGGGGCCTGGTGGTGCGCCTCTTCGAGGACCAGGGCTACGGTTTCCTGCGTACCCCCGACGACCGCGAGTTCTACTTCCACCGCAACGCCGTGCTGAACGACGATTTCCCGCGCCTCGCCGTGGGCACGGAGGTGCGCTTCGAACCCGAAATGGGCGAGGCCGGTCCCCAGGCCAGCACCGTGCGCCTCATCAACAAGCCGGGCGAACGGGAGACCGGTGATACCCGCGAGCGGGACGACGTACCGCCCGACTGGCGCAACGCCTGACCATGGCCCGGCGGCCGGAGTAGCCGGCCGCGTAATACCAGCGGCCGGCGGTATCGGGGGCCGGGTCCGGCAATGATGGGGTTCACGTGGATGTCCCTTACCCGTGAATCGCGAGGGCTGCCTGGCCCACGGCGGCGGGCGCCGGGTGTAATCCCTGGTTTACTCTTCCGGTCCCAGACTTCAGTTCAAACACTGTAAAAATCACAGGGAGCCCTCAATGCAACCCATCATCAATATTCTGAACCGCCTGCAGGACGTGCTGGATGCCCTGCGGGCCGTGGATTTCCTCGGTCCCCTGGCCCTGCGCCTATACCTGGTGCCGGTGTTCTGGGTCGCGGGCACCAACAAGCTGGGGGCGGACTCCCTGGCCCCCAGCCCGGATATCGTGTCCTGGTTCGGCAACCCCGACTGGGGGCTGGGGCTGCCGGCTCCGGAACTGATGGCCTGGCTGGCCACCTACACGGAGATCATCGGCGCGGTATTGCTGCTGCTGGGGCTGGCGGTGCGCTGGGTGAGCATCCCCCTCATGGTCCAGATGCTGGTGGCGACCTTCTCCGTCCACTGGGAGAACGGCTGGCAGGCGGTGGCCGACCCCATGAGCCCCTTCCCGCCGGCCGATATCGGCCTTGCCATGGAGCGCCTGGATGCCGCCAAATCCATCCTCAGGGAACATGGCAACTACGACTGGCTGACGGGTAGCGGCAGTTTCGTCATCTCCAACAACGGCATCGAGTGGGCCGTCACCTACTTCGTCATGCTGCTGGCCCTGTTCTTCATCGGTGGCGGCCGCTGGCTCAGCGTGGACCACTGGATCCACCGGCGCTTCCGGGATAACACCTGACCCGCCACGGGTAAAACCGCCCCGCCATGCTGTTAGGGTGGTCACGCCGGCCCGGGATACCGGGTGCGGCCGTGTCCACCAATCCCCAGGAGCCATCCCTATGAAAGCCGCCGAGCTGTTCATCCGCTGCATCGAGAACGAGGGCACGGAATACGTCTTCGGCATCCCCGGGGAGGAGAACGTGGACGTGATGGACGCCCTGGTGGACAGTCACCTGCGCTTCATCACCACCCGCCACGAGCAGGGCGCGGCCTTCATGGCCGATGTCTATGGTCGCCTCACTGGGCGCGCCGGGGTCTGCCTGTCCACCCTGGGGCCGGGGGCCACCAACCTCATCACCGGGGTGGCCGACGCCAACATGGACCGCGCGCCCCTGGTGGCCATCGCCGGCCAGGGGGCCACCACGCGCCTGCACAAGGAGAGCCACCAGATCCTCGACCTGGTGAACCTGTTCGAGCCCATCACCAAATACGCCACCCAGCTGCGGGAGCCGGAGATCATCCCCGAGGTGGTGCGCAAGGCCTTCAAGGTGGCCCAGGCGGAGAAGCCCGGCTGCGCCTTCGTCGATTTCCCCGAGAACATCGCCGCTATGGAGGTGGAGGGCGCGCCCCTCAAGGTGCAGAGCCCGGCCATGCCCCACCCGCCGCGCCAGAAGATCGCCCAGGCGGCGAGCCTCATCCGCGATGCCCGCTTTCCCATCATCATGGCCGGCAACGGCGTCATCCGCGCCGGCGCCAGCGAGCAGCTGGTGAAGTTCGCCGAGCACTTGCGCATCCCCATCGCCACCACCTTCATGGCCAAGGGGGTGATCCCGTTTTCCCATCCCCTGGCCCTGGGGGCGGTGGGGCTGGGGACCAAGGACTATGTGAACTGCGGTTTCGACCGTGCCGACCTCATCCTGTGCGTGGGCTACGATATGGTGGAATACCACCCCAGCCGCTGGCACGCGGGCAAGGACAAGCACATCGTCCACATCGACACCGAGGCGGCGGAGGTGGACGAGCACTACATCGTGGCCAGCGGCCTGGTGGGCAGCATCTCCGCCGCCCTCACGGGGCTCCTGGAGGAGATGGCGCCGCGCCCGGAACCCGCCATCAGCGGCCTGCGGGCGGTCATCGTGAGGGAGATGGAGGAATTCGCCGGGGATACCGGCTTCCCCATCAAGCCCCAGAAGATCCTGTGGGACCTGCGCCAGGTGCTGGGGCCCCGGGACGTGGTCATCTCCGACGTCGGCGCCCACAAGATGTGGGTGGCCCGCAGCTACCAGGCCGAGGCCCCCAACACCTGCATCATCTCCAACGGCTTCGCCTCCATGGGCATCGCCGTGCCCGGCGCCCTGGCGGCCCGCCTCGCCGACCCGACCCGGCGGGTGGTGGCCCTCACCGGCGATGCCGGCTTCCTCATGAACAGCCAGGAGATGGAGACCGCCCTGCGGGTGGGCACCCCCTTCGTCATCCTCATCTGGAACGACGCCAAGTACGGCCTCATCGAGTGGCATCAGCTCAAGGCCTTCGGCCGCAGCAGCCACATCGACTTCGGCAATCCGGACTTCGTGAAGTACGCCGAGAGCTTCGGTGCCAAAGGCTACCGGGTGGGCGGCGCGGATGAGCTCAGGCCCATCCTCGAGCAGGCCCTGGCGGACGATACCGTGTCCGTCATCGACTGCCCGGTGGACTATCGCGAGAACATGAAGCTGACCCAGAAGCTGGGCGAGCTGGTGTGCCCCACCTGAGGCACCCCCGGCACCGCCATCGCCATGAACGGCCGTGAATCAGGGCCATGAACCATCCCCATGAACCCCGGGAACCTCCCATGACCGAACACTTCCCAATCCTCGTCCCCGGCGCCAACGGCAACGGCGGGCGCCTTAAGGTCACGGCGCCCTACGACGGCAGCCCCGCCGGCAGCGTGGCCAACGCCGGCGCCGACGATGTGGAGCGGGCCCTGGCCACCGCCCATGCCCTCTACCGGGACCGTGGCGGCTGGCTGCCCGGGGCCGAACGCATCGCGGTGCTGGAACGCACCGCGGCCCTGATGCAGGAACGCGCCGAGGCCCTGGCCCTGGAGGCGGCCCGGGAGGGTGGCAAACCCCTGGTGGATTCCCGGGTGGAGGTGGCACGGGCCATCGACGGCGTGAAGAACTGCGCCGAGCTGTTGCGCCACGAGGGCGGCGTCGAGGTGCCCATGGGCATCGACGCCGCCTCCGCCGGGCGCCTCGCCTTCACCCACCGCGAACCCATGGGCGTGGTGGTGGCCATCTCCGCCTTCAACCATCCCCTCAACCTCATCGTCCACCAGGTGGGGCCGGCCATCGCCGCCGGCTGCCCGGTGATCGTCAAGCCCGCCGAGGACACCCCCCTGTCGTGCATGGGCTTCGTCAACCTGCTGCGGGAGGCCGGGCTGCCCGAGGCCTGGTGCCAGGCCCTGGTGGTGGACGACACCGCCCTGGCCGAGGGCCTGGCGACGGATCCGCGGGTGGGTTTCCTGTCCTTCATCGGCAGTGCCCGGGTGGGCTGGACCCTGCGCTCCCGGCTGGCCCCGGGTACCCGTTGCGCCCTCGAGCACGGCGGCGCCGCGCCGGTGCTGGTGGCCGCCGACGCCGACCTCGACCATGCCCTGCCCCTGGTGGCCAGGGCCGGCCTCTACCATGCCGGCCAAGTGTGTGTGTCGGTGCAGCGGGTGTACGCCCACGAGGCCGTCATGGACGACGTGGTGGCGGGTCTGGCGGCCGCGGCCGCGGCCATGACGGTGGGCGACCCCACCCTGGAGGACACCGCGGTGGGGCCCCTCATCCGGCCGGCGGAGGTGGACCGGGTGGAGGCCTGGGTGGCGGAGGCGGTGGCGGGGGGTGGCGCCGTCGCCACGGGCGGCGACCGCTTGTCGGACACCTGCTTCGCACCCACCATCGTGGCCCCCCCCGACCCGGGGGTGCGGCTCGGCCGCGAGGAGGTCTTCGGGCCGGTGATCGCCGTCTACCCCTACCGGGATCTGGAACAGGCCATGGCCGCGGCCAACGACCTGCCATTCGCCTTCCAGGCGGCGGTGTTCACCCGGGACATCGATACCGCCATGGCGGCCTACCGGGGCCTCGATGCCAGCGCCGTGATGATCAACGACCACACCGCCTTCCGGGTGGACTGGATGCCCTTCGCCGGGCTGCGCCAGTCCGGCCTGGGGGTCGGGGGTATCCCCTACACCTACCGCGACATGACCATCGAAAAGCTGATGGTGCTGCGCTCCGGCGCCCTGTGAGCGGCGGCGCGGGACGGCGGACCACGCCGGGGACTTGCCATGACTAAAGATGCCCAGGGTTTCCTGCTCACCTTCCTGGAGTTCATGTCCGCCCTGTTCATCTTCGTGGTGGGGGTGGCTATCCTGGTGGTGCTGGTGGTCTACGTGTCGGATCGCCTCCAGACCGCCCAGGCGGTGCGCCGCAACTATCCGGTGGTGGGCCACTTCCGCTATCTGTTCGAGCACCTGGGGGAGTTCTTCCGCCAGTACTTCTTCGCCATGGACCGCGAGGAGCTGCCCTTCAACCGCGCCCAGCGCGGCTGGGTGTACCGCGCCGCCAAGGACCTCAACAACACCCGCGCCTTCGGCTCCACCTCGAACATCTCCATCCCCGGCTCGGTGATGTTCGTCAACTGCCCCTATCCCACCCTCGGCGAGGACGCCCTGGCGCCCCGGCCCATGGTCATCGGCGAGGACACGGCCCATCCCTTCGCCGCCCCTTCGTACTTCAATATCTCCGGCATGAGCTATGGTGCCCTGTCGACGCCCGCCGTGCGTGCCCTGTCCGCCGGTGCCTACCAGGCGGGCTGCTGGCTCAACACCGGCGAGGGCGGCCTGTCCCCCTATCACCTGGAGGGCGGCGCCGACGTGGTGTTCCAGGTGGGCACCGCCAAGTACGGGGTGCGGGACCTGGAGGGCAACCTCAGCGACGACAGGCTCCGCGAGGTGGCCGCCCACCCCCAGGTGCGCATGTTCGAGATCAAGCTGTCCCAGGGGGCCAAGCCCGGCAAGGGGGGTATCCTGCCGGCGGCCAAGGTGACGGCGGAGATCGCCCGCATCCGCAACATCCGGGTAGGGGAGGCCTCCGTCAGCCCCAATCGCCACCTGGATATCAACAACAACCATGAACTGCTGGACATGGTGATGCGCATCCGCGAGGTCACGGGCAAGCCCGTGGGCTTCAAGATGGTCCTCGGTGCCTGGGGCTGGCTGGACGGCCTGTTCGAGGACATCCATAAACGCGGCCCCGACAGCGCCCCCGACTTCATCACCGTGGACAGCTGCGACGGCGGCACCGGCGCCGCCCCCATGCCCCTGCTGGACGCCGTCGGCCTGCCCCTGCGGGAGAGCCTGCCGCTGCTGGTGGACAAGCTGAGGGAATACGGGCTGCGGGATGGCGTGCGGGTCATCGCCTCGGGCAAGCTGCTGAACCCCACGGACGTGGCCCATGCCCTGTGCATGGGGGCCGATTTCACCGTCTCCGCCCGCGGCTTCATGTTCGCCCTGGGCTGCATCCAGGCCCTGCAGTGCAACAAGAACACCTGCCCCACGGGCATCACCACCCACGACCCCAGGCTGCAGCGCGGCCTGGTGCCGGAGGACAAGGCCGGGCGGGTGGCCAACTACCACCGCAACATGCTCCGGGAGGTGGGCACCATCGCCCATTCCTGCGGCGTGGCGGAGCCCCGTCAGCTGCGCCGTTTCCATGCCCGCATCGTCCAGGACAACGGCCTCTCCCTGCCCCTGGACCAGCTGTTCCCGGAGCCCACGCCCCGTTCCGCCGCCACGCCGGCCGAGGCCATCGCCAAGGGGACGCCGAACTGAGGGTCTTCGCCGTGGCCGGCGTCCTGGACCTGGCGCGCCACCTGCCCGTCGTCCTGCTTCTGCTGCTCGGGGCCGCGGGCCCGGTTGCCGCCTCCTGCCCCGGCCCGGCGGTCGCCTATGAGGTGGTGGCCCGCCACGACCACGACCCCACCTTCTTCACCCAGGGCCTTGCCTTCACGGCGACGGGAACCCTGCTGGAGGGCACCGGGCGCTACGGCCGCTCCCTGCTCACGGCACGGACCTTCCCCGGGGGCGAGGCCCTGGTGCGGGTACCCCTTGCCCATCACCACTTCGGCGAGGGGTTGACGGCCCTCGGGGGCCGGGCATACCAGCTCACCTGGAAGGCGGGGGAGGCCCTGGTCCATGACCTGCCAGGGCTGGAGCGCATCGCCAGCCACGCCTACGAAGGCGACGGCTGGGGGCTGACTCACGACGGCGTGCACCTCATCATGAGCGACGGCTCCCACGAACTGGCGTTTCGTGACCCCCAGGACTTTTCCCTGGTGGGCCGGCTGGCCGTGCATCTGGGAGGCCGTCCCCTGGAGGGTCTCAACGAGCTGGAGTACGTGGCCGGCACCCTCTACGCCAACGTCTGGCCCACCGACTGCATCGCCCGCATCGACGCCGCCAGCGGCCGCGTCACCGGCATGCTAGACCTCGCGCCCCTGCGTGCCACCATGGCGCCCCTGGCCCCCGAGGCCGTAGCCAACGGCATCGCCTTCCACCCTCCCAGCGGCCATCTCCTGGTGACCGGCAAGCTGTGGCCGCGACTGTTCGAGCTCCGCCTCTATACCCCCTGAGCGCGCCCTTGCCCCTGGATGCCGGGCCGGTGGGCAAGGGCAATTTTGAATTTTAAATTTTGAATTTTGAATTGGGGTGCTCCCTGTGATGGCTGGTGCGCAGGGAACGAGGACAGCGGTTTTTGAGTCGCCGGGCCTTTTGGAGTTCTTGACATACCTTAAACATTGATATCAACTATTCAATAGAGTGATTGAATATAACAATGAATAGAGGTTTGGAGGATGTCCGGTATGTCACCAGAGAGCACGACGCCCGCCGTGGGCATCATCGACGATACCCTGTTGTCCTTGGCGGAACTGCTGCGTTCCTGGGCCGTCGGCCTGGAGCGTTCGGCTCAGGCGGCCGCCGAGGGCGGCGGCCTCGCACTGGATGGCCTGATCCTGGATTACGAGGTGGCCATCAGGCTGGTCTTCTTCTTCGGCGTGCTCGCGGTCATGGCCCTGTGGGAAGTGTGGGCGCCGCGCCGGCCGCGGGGCCTGAGCCGGGCCGTGCGCTGGAGCAATAATCTGGGGCTGGTGGTACTCAACACCGTGGTATTGCGCCTGCTGTTCCCGGCCGCGGCGGTGGGCATGGCGCTGGCCGCCCAGTCCCAGGGCTGGGGCCTGCTGAACAGCTTCGAGATGCCCTATTGGCTGGCGGTGGTGGTGGCGGTCATCGCCCTCGACTTCGTCATTTACCTGCAGCATGTGATGGTCCACGCGGTGCCCGTGCTGTGGCGGCTGCACCGGGTACATCATGCGGATCCCGATTTCGACGTCACCACCGGCGCGCGCTTCCATCCCATCGAGATCATCCTCTCCATGCTCATCAAGTTCGCCACCATCGTGGTGCTGGGGCCGCCGGTGGTGGCGGTGGTGATCTTCGAGGTGTTGCTGAACGCCACGGCCATGTTCAACCACAGCAACATCCGCCTGCCCCTGGGGCTGGACCGGGTGCTGCGGTGGCTGGTGGTCACCCCCGACATGCACCGGGTCCACCACTCCACGGAGGATGACGAGACCAACTCCAACTTCGGCTTCAACCTGCCGTGGTGGGACCGGCTCATGGGCACCTATCGTGACCAGCCCCGGGGCGGTCACCTGGGCATGACCATCGGCATCCGCAGTTATCGTGAACCCCGTCAGGTGAGCTGGCTGCCGGGCCTGCTGTCCCTGCCCTTCAAGGGTCACATCTCGGACTACGCCATCAACCGGCGCACCTGGGCCGATGGTTCACAGCAGGAGGGGTCTTCCCGTGAAGTTTGATATCAAGAACAAGCGCCACCTGCGGTGGCTGGTGCTGGCGGTGCTGGCCCTCGGCATCGGCCTGGTCCTCACCTTCCGGGACAGCCTCGACGCGGCAGCGTTGACCGGCTTCATGGACGGCATGGGCGCCCTCGCGCCGGTGGTCTTCGTCCTCGTCTACATCCTGGCCACGGTGTTCTTCGCCCCGGGCTCGGTCCTCACCCTGGCGGGCGGGGCCCTGTTCGGGCCCGTGCTGGGCACGGTGTACAACATCACCGGCGCCACCCTGGGGGCGGCGGTGGCCTTCTACGTGGCCCGCTACCTGGCCTCGGACTGGGTGGAGCAGAAGACCGGCGGGCGTCTCAGGCAATTGAAGGACGGCGTGGAGCAGGAGGGCTGGCGCTTCGTGGCCTTCGTGCGCCTGGTGCCGCTGTTTCCCTTCAACCTCCTCAACTACGCCCTCGGCCTCACCCGCATCGATTTCATCGCCTTCCTGTGGGCCACCTATGTCTTCATGCTGCCCGGGGCCATTGCTTACACCTACCTTGGTTATGCCGGCAAGGAGGCCATCGCCGGCGGCGAGGGGCTGATCCAGAAGGGCCTGCTGGCGCTGGCCCTGCTGGCCCTGGTGGCCTTCATTCCGCGCATCGTGGCGCGGCTGCGCCAGGGCCCTACGGTGGACGTGGAGACCCTGAAGGCGGGTCACGACGCCGGCGAGGCGACGGTGCTCGACGTGCGCACCGCCGCTGACTTCGACGGTGAGCAGGGCCACATCGAGGGCGCACTGAATCTGCCCCTGGAGGAGCTGCCCTCGCGCCTCGACGACCTCGGCGAGGACAAGGCCGCCCCCATCTACCTGGTGTGCCGCACCGACCGCCGCTCGGCCAAGGCCGCCGCCATTCTCGCCCGCCACGGCTTCACCAACGCCCACGTGGTCAAGGGCGGTATGACCGCCTGGCACGAGCACGGCTGGACGGTGGCCGAGGCGGAGCCCGCTTCCGAGCCCAAGCCCAAGCCCGCCTGACTCCCCTGGAGACAGACCCATGGAGATACTGCTGATCCTCAACGACCCGCCCTACGGCACCGAGCGTAGCTACAACGGCCTGCGACTGGCCAAGGCCCTCTCCGGGAAGGAGGTCACCGTCCACGTCTTCCTGATGGCCGACGCGGTGGCCTGTGCCAAGGCCGGCCAGAAGGTGCCCCAGGGCTTCTACAATATGGAGCTGATGATGAAGGCGGTGGCCCGCAAGGGGGATCTCCTGCTGTGCGGTACCTGCATGGACGCCCGTGGCCTGACGGACGATGAGCTGGTGACCGGGGCGCGGCGCAGCACCATGGCCGAGCTGGCGGAGCACACCCTGGCGGCGGACAAGGTACTGGTGTTTTGAACTCCCTGGTGACCGCGGCATGAAGGTGCTGATCCCCGGGGCATCCTTTGGCGGCCTCACGGTGGCTTACCGGCTACGCCGGCTCCTCACCCCGGCCAGTGCCGGTTCACGGTCATCGACCGCCAGCCCCGCCTGGATAGGGGCGACCGCGGCGCGCGGATGGCCCCACACCCGTTCCGGCCGCCGCGCAACCGAGCCCACTTCAGTGCCGGCCGCCCCTGGGCCCGGGCCCAGCAGAACTTCGAGTGCTACGACCTGTGGCAGGCCCACCATGGGCGCGAAGCGGCGGGGCAGTGGGGGTGGTAATGCGGGGGCGCGGTAACCCTTTTCCCCGCCTCGATAACTTCCCCCGTGACCTCTCCACACCCCTCAGGAGCGGTCTTTGGAACATCGAGGCGGGTCTTGTATGCACCGGGCGCCCGGTCCCCGTTAACCATCGACCCTCGAGGACCGCGCCAGACCCTGGAGCACCGTGCCCGGGGCTGATGCCCGGGACGTCCATGGGAACTTACCAATGAAGGAGCGCCATGGAGACCATCGTCATCATCGCCAAGCAGCCGTCGGGTGGCCGCTGCGACCTCTACGGGCGCTATGCCGAGGCCCTGGCCCCACGGCTGGGCTGCCGTTGGGAGATGCGGCCCGCCACTCTGGATGCCCCGGTGCCACCACCGGCGATACGGGTGGACGGCGTGGCCATCGAGCCGGCCGACGGGCTGATCCTCTCCCCCGAGGACATCGCGGCTCACCTGCGACCGGCACTCGGGGAGGCCGCTGCTCTGGCGCTGGTCGAGCTGTTGGAGGATGCCCGGGAGCGATGGATGGATGAGGTCGAAGGGGCGTCGTGAAGGTACGGCAACGCCCGTGGGGCCTCCTGTATCATGCAGTCCTTTATCGGCAAACCCTGAGTGAAGTCCATGTCATCTCAAATTGAAGCCGGCCTTGCCACCCGCTGCATCCACGCCGGGGAGTTGGCCGACCCCCACGGCAGCCCTCATACCCCCGTCTATACCACCACCACCTTCGCCTTTCCCGACACCGCCGCCATCCTGGACGTGGTGGAGGGCCGGGCCGCGGGCAGCCTCTATACCCGCTACGGCCTCAATCCCACCATCCAGGCCCTGGAGGCCAAGCTGGCGAGCCTGGAGGGGGCCGAGGCGGCCCTGGCCTTCGCCTCGGGTATGGCGGCGGAAGCGGCGGTATTCCTCACCCACGGCCGGGGCGGGGTGGTGTGTGTGGGCGATGCCTACGGCGGTACCTTGGAGCTCATCGGTGAGCAGCTGCCCCAGCTCGGTATCCCCGGCCACCTGCTGCTGGGGGATGAGCTGGACCGCCTCGACGGGCTCCTCGCAGGCGGTGCCGGCCTGCTGTTCCTGGAGACCCCCACCAATCCGGCCCTCGAGATCTTCGACATCGCCGCCCTGGCCGAGCGCGCCCATGCCCACGGCGCCCTGCTGGTGGTGGACAACACCTTCGCCTCGCCGGTGAACCAGCAGCCCCTGGCCCTGGGCGCCGACCTGGTGGTGCACAGCGCCACCAAGTACCTGGGCGGCCACAGCGACCTCACCGCCGGCGCCCTCATGGGTAGCAAGGAGTTGGTGGAGCCGGTGTGGCCGTGGCGCAAGAACCTGGGCCAGGTCCCGGCCCCCGAGACCGCCGCCCTGCTGGCCCGCAGCCTGCGCACCCTGGTGGTGCGGGTGCGGGCCCAGAACGCCTCGGCCCTGGCCATCGCCCGGGCCATGGAGGCCCATCCGCGGGTGGCGCGGGTGCGCTATCCGGGGTTGGAGTCCTTCCCCGGCCACGACCTGGCGGCGCGTCAGATGACGGGCTACGGCGGCATGCTCACCATCGAGGTGGCGGGGGACGGCGCGGCGGTGGCCGATGGCCTGCGGCTGTTCGCCATCGCGCCGAGCCTGGGCGGGGTGGAGAGCCTGGTCACCCAGCCGGTGACCACCACCCACCACGGCCTCGGTCCCGAGGAGCGCCGGCGCCGCGGCATCACCGATACCATGCTGCGCCTTTCGGTGGGTCTCGAAGACGTGGAGGACCTCATCGCCGATCTCCAACAGGCATTGAGCTGATGCCCCATCCCGCCCCCAGGAACCCCCCATGAGCCGCTGCATCTACCTCGATTACAACGCCACCACGCCGGTGGCCCTGGAAGTGACGGACGCCATGGTGCCCTACCTGCGCTACCACTTCGGCAACCCGTCGTCGGGCCACGACTATGGCCAACGGGCCCACGAGGCGGTGGCCCGGGCCCGGGACCAGGTGGCGGCCCTCATCGGCGCGGGGCCGGCGGAGGTGGTGTTCACGGGCTCGGCCACCGAGGCCGACAACCTGGCCGTCCTCGGGGTGGCGCGGGCCCTGAAGGGGCGGGGCCGGCACCTCATCACCAGCGCCGTGGAGCATCCGGCGGTGGCCGCCCCCATGGCCCACCTGGCGGAGGAGGGCTGGGAGGTCACGGTGTTGCCGGTGGACGGCACCGGCCGGGTGGTGCCCGCGGACCTGGCGGCGGCCCTGCGGCAGGACACGGTGCTGGTATCGGTGATGCACGCCAACAACGAGGTGGGCACCCTCCAGCCCATCGCCGAACTGGCGGCCCTGGCCCACGCCCGAGGGGCGTTGTTCCACACCGACGCCGCCCAGTCCGCCGGCAAGGTGGCGGTGGACGTGGGCCGGCTGGGGGTGGACCTGCTGACCCTGGCGGGCCACAAGTTCTACGCCCCCAAGGGCGTGGGGGCCCTGTACGTGAGGGAGGGCACGCCCTTGGCCCCCATCCTGTTCGGTGCCGGCCACGAGGGCGGCCGGCGGCCGGGCACCGAGAACGTCCCCTCCATCGTCGGGCTGGGGGCGGCGGCGGCCCTGGCCGCGGAGCGCCTGCCGGCCATCACCAGGACCCTGAAGGTACGGCGCGACGAACTCCACCGGCGCCTCACCGCGGCGGTCCCCGGGCTCGTGCTGAACGGCCACCCGGTGGCCCGCCTGCCCAACACCCTGCACCTGTCGTTTCCGGGGGTGGCCGGCCGCGAACTGCTGGCCCACGCCCCCGAGGTGGCGGCCTCCGTGGGCTCCGCCTGCCACGCCGAGGGCGACGGCGTCAGCGGCGTGCTGGGGGCCATGGGGATCGCCCCGGAGCGGGCCCGGGGGGCGGTGCGCCTGAGCATCGGCGAGCCCACCACGGCCGATGATATCGATGCCGCCGCCGACCATCTGGCGGCGGCGTGGCGGGAACTGCGGCACGCATGAACGACGACGGAGGCCAGGCCATGGCGGGTACGGAGGGGTTGCGGGCCCTGCGGGCCCAGTTGCAGTCGGTGATCGTGGGCCAGGAGGCCCTGCTGGAGCGCCTGGTCATCGCCGTTCTGGCCGGCGGCCACGTGCTGCTGGAGGGGCCGCCGGGACTGGCCAAGACCACCGCGGTCCATGCCCTGGCGGCGGGCATCGATGCCCGCTTCCAGCGCATCCAGTTCACCCCCGACCTCATGCCCGGCGACCTCACGGGCAGCGAGATCTACGAACCCGCCAAAGGTGGCTTCCGGTTCGTGCCCGGCCCGGTGTTCCACGAGATCCTGCTGGCGGACGAGATCAACCGCGCCCCGCCCAAGGTCCAGTCGGCCCTGCTGGAGGCCATGGCCGAGCACCAGGTGACGGTGGGCGGCCACACCCACCGCCTGCCGGACCTGTTCCTGGTGCTGGCCACCCAGAACCCCCTGGAGCAGTCGGGCACTTACCCCCTGCCCGAGGCCCAGCTCGACCGCTTCCTGTTCAAGGTGGTGCTGGACTACCCCAGCGCCGAGGAAGAGGTGGAGATCGCGCGCCGCGCCCGGCGTGCGGACGAGGGCCACGTGGAGGCCGGGGTGAAGGCCATGCTCACCCCCGACGACATCCTGGCCCTGCGCCGCCAGGTCAACGAGGTGTACATCGACGAGCGGGTGGAGCGCTTCGCCATCGACATCGTCACCGGCACCCGGGACGTGGGCCGCCACCGCCGGGAGTGGGCGGGCCTGGTGCAGGCCGGGGCCTCGCCCCGGGGCTCCATCTCCCTGCTGCGGGCCGCCATGGCGCGGGCCTTCCTGGAGGGCCGGGACCACGTCCTGCCCGAGGACGTCATCGCCCTCGCCCCCGACGTGTTGCGCCACCGCCTGATGATGGATTTCGCGGCCCAGGCCGAGGGGGTGAGCGCCCGGGACGTGGTGGTCATGCTGACCCGGGAGGTGCCGGCGCCGTGAGGCCGCGGTGGCCGGGGCCGGGCGGGGTGGTGGAGGCCCCCCTGCTGACGGAGGAGGAGGTCACGGCCCTGGTGCGGGCGGCCCCCCCGGAGGGCACGGCTCCCACCGGCCGGGGGCCCCGTCGCGGCCGCTCCGGCGAGTACGGCGCCGGAGCCCCCGGCGCCGGCCTCGACTTCGCGGACCTGCGGTCCTATGCCCCCGGCGACGACCCGCGCCACATCGACTGGCGGGCCACCGCCCGCGCCGGCGAGACCCGGGTGCGCAGCTACCATGCCGACGTCAACCGGCCCCTGTGCCTGCTCCTGGACCGGCGCCCCGCCATGGCCTTCGGCACCCGGCGCCGCCTCAAGGTCACCCAGGCGGCGCGGGCGGCCCTGTGGCTGGCGGGGCGGGCCATGAGGGGCGGGCGGGAGCTGGCCGGCGCCATCATCGACGAGCCCTGCCGCTGGCTGCCGGCGGCCACCGGCGCCGCCGCCGTGGAGCGCCTGGCGGGCTTCGCCACGGCGCCCCGGCCGCCGGCCGGGGACGATGCCGCCGGGCCGCCCTGGGAGCGCATCCTGGCGGGGCTGCGCGGCCGCCTGCCCGCCGGCGCCGGCCTGGTGATGCTGTCGGACTTCCGGGACCTCGACGCCTCCCACCAGACCATCCTCGTGTCCGTGGCCCGCCATTGCGACACCGCGGCCATCCAGATAGTGGACCGTGCCGAGCGCGCCCTGCCGGCGGCGGGGGTGGTGGAACTGGTGTGGGGCGGGTCGCGCCTCACCGTGGACAGCGACGGCCCCGCGGGTAGCCTGGAGGCCGCCTTCGCGGCCCGCACCACCGCCCTCGCCAGCCTGTTCGCCCGCGCCGGCATCGACCATCGCCTGCTGGATGGCGACGAGGAGGATCTGGCGCCGGTGCTGGGCACCGTGGCGCCATGAGTACCTCGGCGACGGCGGCGATGGAGCAGGGCGCGCTGGCAGGGCGCGGGGCGGGGCTGGGGGAGATGGCCGACATCCTGCCCCTGCCGCCGCCCCCCGCCGCCATGCCGTGGCCGCCCCTGGCGGGTGCCCTGGTGATGGCCCTGGTGGTGGCCGTGGTGGCCGCCCGCCACCTCAACCATCCCCTGGGGCGCCTGGGCCGGCGCCTGCGGGCGGGGCGCATATCCCCCCGGGAGGCGGCCCACGAGCTGGCCCGTCATGCCGGCGCCGGCCCCTCCAGGCGACGCCTCGACGCCCTGCGCTTCGGGCGCCGGGGGCCCGACGCCGCCGAGGTGCTGGGGCTCCTGGAGGAGGTGCGCCGCGGACGCTGACCTGACCCTGCTGCAGCCCCTGTGGCTTGCTTTGCTGCCCCTGGCGGGGTGGTTGTGGCGCCGGCCCGTGGCCCTGCCGGCCCTGTTGGCCCCCCTGGCCCTGCGCTATCCGCCCCTGGCGGACGCCGTTCCGGCAGGGCCAGCGGCCGCCCCCCGGCCCGGCGGGGGATGGCGGGGCCGGCTGCTGGCGGCAGCGGTAATGTTCGCCCTCGTGGCCCTGGCCCAGCCCGTGTGGCTGGGGGAGCCCCTGGAGACGGGGGAGCATAGCGAGCCCGTGGACCTGGTGCTGGTGGTGGGCACGGCCATCACCATGGGGCTGCGGGACTACGTCATCGATGGCGAGCGGGTGGACCGCATGACCCTCACCCGGCGCCTCCTGGATCGCTTCCTCGCCGCTTACTCCGGGCACCGGGTGGGGCTGGTGATCCTGGGCGACCCGCCGGCCCTGTGGCTGCCCCTGACGTCGGACCGGGCGGTGGTGCGCCACGCCGTGGGGCGCATCCGCACCACCCTCGGCGGGCGCCTCACGGACATCGGCGCCACCCTGGAGCTGGTGGCGCAGCGCTTCGGCCATCGTAAGGGGGCCGTGGTGGTGATGTTCTCCGACGCCAGCCTGCAGGTGGGCCGCATTCCCCCGGTGGCCGGCGCCGAGGCCCTGGCCGCGGCCGGCCTCACCCTCTACACCGTCGCCATGGGCTCGGCCGATCCCGGGGCCGGCGAGGGCGGGGCCGGCGGGCTCATCTACCGCCCCGTGGACCTGGAACTGCTGGGAGAGGTGGCGCGGGCGGGCGGCGGCCGGATGTTCCATGCCGTGGACGGGCGGCGCCTGGAGGCGGCCCTAGAGACCATTGAGGCCCGCCATCAACGCCCACCCCCCGCCGGCGACGGAGAGCGCCGGGTGCGGGCCCTCTATCCCTGGCCCCTGGGGGCCGCCCTGGCCCTGGTGCTGGTGGCCCTGGCAGGGTTGCGGCCGTCCCGCTCCGGGCGCCCGGCCGGGCCATGACGGGGCTGGAGGCCCTCTACTGGCGGGAACCCCTGTGGCTGTTACTGGTCCTGGCACCCCTGCTGGGGCTGGCCGCCGGCGGCCTGCTGGAGGCCCGGCGCTGGCGGCGGCTGGCGGATCCCCACCTGGTGCCGTGGCTGCGCTCCATGCCCGCGGCCCGCCGCCGCCGCGCCCGCCTGGTGGCGGTGATGGCCGGCTGGGCCCTGCTGTGCGTCGCCCTGGCCGGCCCCCGCACGCCGCGCTGGATACCCCCCGATGCCCGTCCCCCCGCCCTGGAGCTCATGGTGGTCTTCGACCTCTCCGCCTCCATGGAGGCCCGGGACACCGCTCCCCACCGCCGCGGCCGGGCGCAGGCCCTCATGACCCGCTGGCTGGCCACCCTGTCCGACGATTTCGGCATCGGGCTGGCGGCCTTCGCGGGCCACGGCCATCTGCTGCTGCCCGTTACTCGTGACCACGGCCTGGTGGGCCATTTCCTGGAGGAGCTGGCCCATCTGCGCCTGCCCACCCTGGGCAACGACCTCGCCGGGGCCCTGGAGGTGGCGGCCACCGCCCTGGAGGGGGGCGACGGCCCGCGGGCGGTGCTGGTGTTCTCCGATGGCGACCTGGGGGAGGCCGCCCGGCAGGCCGCGGAGATCCGGGCCGGGGGCCTGGCGGCGGCCGGTTTCTCCCTCCACGTGGTGGGCGTGGGCGGTCCGGAGAAGGCGCGGGTGCCGGACGTCCCGGGGGCCGACGGCCCCATCCTGAGCCGCCGCGAGGAGGCATGGCTGGCGCGTCTGGCCGCCCTCGGCGGCGGCCGTTACGGGCCCGCCGAAGCCCTGGCGGAGGGCGGCCTCGCCGCCTTCCTGGACCCGCCGCCCCGGCCCATCGATCCGGCGGCGGCCGCCCGGGTGCAGTGGCAGGAATGGTTCGGCCTGCCCCTGGTGGGGGGCCTCGCCCTGATGCTGCTGGCGGGCGGCCTGCCCGGGCGCGGTGCCGGCGCCGCCGGCCTCGCCGGCGTGGTGCTGGTCCTGGGGCTCTTCAGCCCCCCGGGGGCCTGGAGCAGGCCGTGGCCCGATGACGCCAGCGCGGCTCTGGAGGCCGGGGACTACGCCACGGCCCGGCGCCTGTTCGCCGGGGAGGAGGGCTATGGTGCCCGCTACGGCGAGGGGATGGCCTGCTACCGCCTGGAGGACTACGCCTGTGCCCGCCGGGCCTTCGGCGCCGCCGCCTGGCAGGCCCCCGACGCCACGGCCCGCGGGCGGGCGGTGTTCAACCTCGGCAACGCCCACTTCTTCCTCGGGGAGTACGCCCAGGCGGCGGTGTTGTTCGCCGAGGCCGGGGAGCTGGGGGTGGCGGCGGACCTGGCCCGCCGCAATCTCGCCTACGCCGACAGCCTCGCGGCCATGGTGCGCCGCCACGCCCGGGACGTGGAGCGCGCCCTCGCCCGGGCCGACGGCGGCGCCGCGGTGGCGGAGCAGTTGTCCGACATCGTGGCGGAGGGCATCCACCTCGACCTGCCCCCCGCCGCCCGCCACGCCCACGCGGCCCTGCCGCCGGAGCGCCTGGCCGCCCTGGTGGCCCGGGGCCTCGAGGGCTTTCAGGGTACCGGCGGCGCCGCCGGAGGCGGACCCCGGGCGGGCTGGGTGCGCACCGCCCCCGGCAGCGGGCCCGGCTCCACCGCCGCCGTGGTGAGCCGGGTGCTGGAGATGGAGCTGGGCTTCCCCGCCCCCCTGGAGGAGCCCCGGGCCCAGGAGGGGGTACGTCCGTGGTGAGGGGCATAGGTCTCGCGGGATTGGCGTCCCTCGCCATCGCCCTGGGCCCGGCCGCGCCGGCGGCCTCCCTGCGGGTGGTGCCGGAGGCGGCCACCGTGGAGATGGGGCGCCACCTGGACGTGGCGGTGACCTACCGCGGCGCGGGGGATACGGGTTTCGTGAGCTACGGCGCCTGGCGCGAGGACTTCTTCACCGAGCGCCTGGACCGGGCGGTGGAGGAGACGGACGAGGGGGTGCGGGTGGTGGAGGGCCTGCGGGTCTTTCCGCGCCACACCGGCATCCTCAAGCTCCACGCCCTGCGCCACGGCGGCGCCCTGTCCCGCCCGGTGCCGGTGACCGTGACCCCCCTGGTGCGCGACGGCATCGACGCCACGCCCCGGCTGCGGCCCCCGCCGGCTGTGGCCTGGGTGGGCGAGGCCCTGGAGGTGGCGGTGGCGGCGGCCCGCCTTCACCCCACCAACCGCATCGTCGCCCCGGGCTTCGAATCGACCCCGGCCTTTACCGTGCTGGAGCTGCCCCGGCGGCAGGAGACGGGGCCCGGAGGAGTGGTGGAGGTGCTGCGCTGGCGCCTCATCCCGCGCCGCCACGGCGTCCATACCCTGGAGCCGCCCGCCATCGAGCAGCGGGGCCGGGGCCGCTGGCGCTTCCACCTGCCCCTGGCGGAGGTGGAGGTGCGGCCCCTGCCCAGCTACCTGCCGGCCGCCGTGCCGGTGGGGGCCATCGACATCGCCAGCGCCGTGGTGGAGGGGCCCGGCGGTCCGGCCTGGCGGGTGGTGGTAACCAACCCGGGCCCCCTGCCGGAGGAGGTCCACGGCCTGCGTACGGCCCTCGCCCGCATCGCCGGCGTGGCCGTGGAGGGGGTGGCGGTAGTCACCACGCCCGGCCTCGCGGGCCCCCCGCAGCCGGCGCGGCAGGTCTACACCGTCCCCGTGCCGCCCTGGTCCCTGGGCCTCGGCCGGGGGCCGCGCCTCGCCGTGCCCTACTTCGACCCCGCCGCCGGCCGGGTGGCGGAGCGGGTCCATCATCTGCCGCCCCGCTGGCGCGCCCCGCCCTCCGCTCTTTACCTGCTGGCCGCCCTGGCCCTGGCGGGGCTGGCGGGCATCGCCGTGGCGGGTCACGGTGGCTGGCGGGCCTGGCGGCGGCGCCGAGCCCTGCGCCGTGGGGCCGCCGTCGCCCGCGACCCCCATGAGCTGCGCCGCCTGCTGCTGGACGCCGGGGGCTTCAGGACCCTGGAGGAATGGGCCGCCGCCCGGGACGCCGCCGCCCCCATCGCCCGGCGCCTCAACGCCCTGTGCTTCGCCCGCGGGGCCGGCCCCCTGCCGCCGGATCTGGGCCCCGCCGCGGCCCGCCTCCACCCCAGACGCCGGCGGCGGGCCCGCGCCTGACGCCGGCTGCCCGCCCGTCACCCGGCGGCCCGAATCCCCTTCCCATTGACCTGGGTCAACGAGGTGGTTTCCATATCTTGTGTGAAAAAGCCAAATTGGCTACAAGATATGGTGTTTACTCGTTTCAGCTCCCAGGGGGAATCCATGACCGTATCCACCGCCGCCGTGGCGCCACTGCCGGCCCGCGTGCGGCGCCGCGACGGCAGCCTAGCCGCCTTCGACGGGGAGCGCATCTTCTCGGCCATCGCCCGGGCCGGGGAGGCCACCGCCGAGTTCGGCCACCACGAGGCCCGCCTGCTCACGGCCCGGGTGCTCAAGGTGCTGAGGCACGGTCGCCTCGGCGGCGGCACGCCGGACATCGAGCGCATCCAGGACATGGTGGAGCAGACCCTCATCGCCGCCGACCACCTGGAGACCGCCCGCGCCTACATCGCCTACCGCGCCCAGCACCAGCGCCTGCGGGCCGACAGCCGCACCCTCATGGACGTGGGGGCCTCGGTGAACGAATATCTGGAGCAACTGGACTGGCGGGTCAACGCCAACGCCAACCAGGGCTACTCCCTGGGGGGCCTCATCCTCAACACCTCCGGCAAGGTCATCGCCAACTACTGGCTGTCCCACGTCTACCCGCCGGAGATCGGCGAGGCCCACCGTGCGGGCGACCTCCACATCCACGACCTCGACATGCTGGCGGGCTACTGCGCCGGCTGGTCCCTGCGCACCCTGCTCCACGAAGGCCTGAACGGCGTCCCCGGCAAGGTGGAGGCGGGGCCGCCCCGCCACATGTCCAGCGCCGTGGGGCAGATCGTCAACTTCCTCGGCACCCTGCAGAACGAATGGGCCGGCGCCCAGGCCTTCAGCTCCTTCGACACCTACATGGCCCCCTTCGTACGCAAGGACGGCCTCGACTACGGCCAGGTGAAGCAGTACATCCAGGAGCTCATCTACAATCTCAACGTGCCGTCGCGGTGGGGCACCCAGACCCCCTTTACAAATCTCACCTTCGACTGGGTGTGCCCCGAGGACCTGCGGGAGCAGGTGCCGGTGGTGGGGGGCGAGGCCATGGCCTTCACCTACGGCGACCTCCAGCCCGAGATGGACCTCATCAACCGTGCCTACATCGAGGTGATGACCGCCGGGGATGCCAGGGGCCGGGTGTTCACCTTCCCCATCCCCACCTACAACATCACCGCGGACTTCCCCTGGCACAGCGAGAACGCCGAGCGCCTGTTCGCCATGACCGCCCGCTACGGCCTGCCCTACTTCCAGAACTTCCTCAACTCCGAGCTCCGGCCCAACATGATCCGCAGCATGTGCTGCCGCCTGCAGCTCGACCTCACGGAACTGCTGAAGCGCGGCAACGGTCTCTTCGGCTCCGCCGAGCAGACCGGCTCCCTGGGGGTGGTGACGCTGAACTGCGCCCGCCTCGGCCACCTCCACCGGGGCGACGAGGCGGCCCTGCTGGAGCGCCTGGACCGGCTGCTGGACCTCGCCCGGGCGAGCCTCGAGCTCAAGCGCAAGGTGATCCAGCGTCACATGGACGCCGGCCTCTTCCCCTACACCCGGCGCTACCTCGGCACCCTGCGCAACCACTTCTCCACCATCGGCGTCAACGGCATCAACGAGATGATCCGCAACTTCACCCATGACGCCCACGACATCACCACCGGCTGGGGCCACGCCTTCGCCGTGCGCCTGCTGGACCACGTGCGCGGGCGCATGGTGGAGTTCCAGGAGGCCACCGGCCATATGTACAACCTGGAGGCCACCCCCGCCGAGGGCACCACCTACCGCTTCGCCAGGGAAGACAAGAAGCGCTGGCCCGACATCCTCCAGGCCGGCGGCCCCGAGGCCCCCTATTACACCAACTCGTCCCAGTTGCCCGTGGGCCTCACGGACGACCCCTTCGAGGCCCTGGAGCGCCAGGACGAGCTGCAGTGCAAATACACCGGCGGCACCGTGCTGCACCTGTACCTGGGGGAGCCGGTGTCCAGCACCGAGGCCTGTCGCCGGCTGGTGAAGCGGGCCCTGGAGAATTTCCGGCTGCCCTACATCACCGTTACCCCCACCTTTTCCATCTGTCCCACCCACGGCTACCTCGCCGGCGAGCACGAGTTCTGCCCGCGCTGCGACGAGGAGCTGATGGCGAAAAAACGAGAGGAGACCGACCATGCATGACGAGACAGTTGAGCTGAGAGAAGAAGAGCGTACCCGTTGCGAAGTCTGGGTGAGCCAGGACCGTTCGTCCGGTGGACGAACGCAGCCTGGCGAACGCCCGGCAGGGATGCCGGGCCGGATCGGCGCCACAGGGATGTGTGATACCACCCCCCTGGACGACACCGAAAGAACCCGTTGCGAAGTCTGGACCCGGGTCATGGGCTACCACCGCCCGGTGTCCTCCTGGAACCCCGGCAAGAAGTCCGAGCACCGCGAGCGCCAGTACTACAGCGAGCCGGGTCCCACCGACCGCTGATCATGGCCCCGGCCCTGCGGGTGGGCGGCATCACGCCCCTGACCACCATCGACTACCCCGGCGAGCTGGCCGCGGTGGTGTTCTGCCGCGGCTGCCCGTGGCGTTGCCGCTACTGCCACAACGGCCACCTGCTGGAGGCCGGCGGGGCAGGGGAGGTCCCGTGGCCCGAGGTGATGAGGTTCCTCGAACGCCGGCGCGGCCTGCTGGACGCCGTGGTCTTCTCCGGCGGCGAACCCCTGGCCCAGCACCAACTGCCCGCCGCCATGGCGGCCGTGAAGGCCCGCGGCTTCAAGGTGGGCCTGCACACCTCCGGCTGCTATCCGGAACGGCTGCAACGGGTGCTGCCCCTCACCGACTGGGTGGGCCTCGACATCAAGGCCCTGGCCGAGGACTACCCCGCGTTGACGGGCGTGCCGGCCAGCGGCGAACGGGCCTGGCAGAGCCTCGAACTCCTGGTGGCGTCCACCACCCCCCACGAGGTACGGGTCACCGTCCACAGCACCCTCCTGCCCCCCCATCGCCTCCAGGCCCTCACCGACCGCCTCATCCGGGCAGGCGCCACCGACATCGCCCTCCAGAAGTGCGACCCCAGCCACGCCCTTGACCCCACCCTCGGCGCCACGGACGAGGCTTGGGCCGCCCGCCTGCCCGAGGGAAAGGAAGAGGTGGCGGTACGGGGGTGAGATTCATGCAGGGGCGGCCCGCCCCGTTCAGACCGTATCCAGGGGACTCCTTACGCCGAATCCGCCCCTGCCCACGACGTGGGTGTAGATCAGCGTCGTGCTGACATCCTTGTGGCCAGGGAGGGCCTGAATCGTGCGGATGTCGGTGCCCCGCTGGAGGAGGTGGGTGGCAAAACTGTGCCGCAGGGTGTGGGCGCTGGCGCGTTTATCTATCCCCGAGGCGCCAATGGCATCATGAATCGCCCGCTGCAGGGCCTTCTCATGCAAATGAAACTTCACCGGCCGGCCCGTATCCGGGTCCGGCACATAGTGGTGGAGGGGAAGACGAACTGCCACGACCATTGCTCGGCCGCGCGCGGATACTTACGGGCCAGGGCCGGGGGCATATATACTCGCCCCAGACCCCTCTCCAGGTCCCTGCTATGGATGGTACGCACCGCTTCAAGATGGTCTCCCAGCGCTTCGGTCACCGCATCGGGGAGTATGGTTACCCGATCCCTGGTCCCCTTGCCGCCCCGGACCACGATCTGCCTCATGTCGAAGCCGATGTCCTGCACCCGCAGCCGCAGGCACTCCAGCAGGCGAAGCCCCGCGCCGTAGAGCAGGTTGCCGGCAATCCAGTACTTCCCTTCCAGCATGGCAAGCACGCGGTGGACCTCCCGGGGGGAAAGAACCTCCGGCAGCCGCCGGGGTTTCCTGGCACGCCGCACGTCATCGAGCCGCGGAAGCTCCATTTCCAGCACCTCACGGTAGAGGAACAGCAAGGCGTGGAATGCCTGGTTCTGCGTGGAAGTGGAGACCTGGCGGTCCACAGCGAGATGGGTCAGGAACGCCTCCATGTCTGCTTTCCCGAGGTCACGGGGATGACGCCGGTTATGGAACCGGATGAAACGCCGGATCCAGTGGACGTAAGACTTCTCCGTCCGGGGGCTGTAATGCCGCAGACGGAGCCGTTGCCGGACGACATCCAGCAGCATGGGTTTGTTCGACACGGCCATGTGTCCGGTTTCCTCCTTGAGTTATATGTCTACGTAACCCAGCAGGCTTGCATGCTAAATCAGGCGCTTGAGAGAGCGCAAACCGGGTTACACGACCTACGGTCGGCCGGAATTACCCGGCACCCGTGTCGTTCAATTGTAAGTTGGGCGTCATGTCCGGCGGTCGTTCATGGCCTGTGCGTCTGAAGGCTCGGCGTAGTGAGCATCGAGCAGTTCCAGCGCCTTGCGAAGCATCGCCCGCAAGTCGCGTTTCCCCCAGAACGTCACGGCGCTGCTGTCGTCATCGAATGGGCGGTGGATGAACGGAGCCTGCAAGTGCTCCGCCTGCGCCGGGTTGTCGTCAGTTGCGGGGACCATATTCCCGGACCCATCGCGGTGAAACGACGCTGGAAGCTCCAGATAAAAC
>JAABTG010000109.1 GCA_011389995.1 Thiotrichales bacterium | reverse complement strand
GGCCGGGCTCCTCCAGCAGCTGCCAGTCGAGGCCGTCCTCGTGGTTCCACTCGCGCCACTGGCCGAGCTCGCCGCCCATGAACACCAGCTTCTTGCCCGGGTGGCCGTACATGTAGCCGAACAATGCCCTGAGGTTGGCCAGCTTCTGCCAGGCGTCACCGGGCATCCTGTTGACGA
Organism: Thiotrichales bacterium; assembly: GCA_011389995.1. GTDB lineage: Bacteria > Pseudomonadota > Gammaproteobacteria > JAABTG01 > JAABTG01 > JAABTG01. Next base: position 15,132 of record JAABTG010000109.1, on the reverse strand, counting down.
GGGAACCCTTGCCGTGGACCACCTCGTCGTGGGACAGGGAGAGCACGAAGTTCTCGTTGAAGGCATAGACCAGGCTGAAGGTGAGCCGGTCGTGGTGGTACTTGCGGTACAGGGGATCGGTGGCGAAGTAGTCGAGGGTGTCGTGCATCCAGCCCATGTTCCACTTCATGCCGAAGCCGAGCCCCCCGAGGTAGACGGGCCGCGACACCATGGGCCAGGCGGTGGATTCCTCGGCGATGGTCTGGATGCCCGGGAAGTCCCGATAGAGGGCCTCGTTGAGTTGGCGCAGGAAGGCCACCGCCTCCAGGTCCTCGTTGCCCCCGTAGGGGTTGGGGACCCACTCGCCCTCGCGGCGACCGTAGTTCAGGTAGAGCATGGAGGCCACCGCATCCACCCTGAGGGCGTCGATGTGGTAACGCTCCAGCCACGACATGGCACTGCTGATGAGGAAGGCGCGAACCTCGTGGCGGCCGTAATTGAAGATGTAGCTGTGCCAGTCGGGGTGGTAGCCGCGCTTGGGGTCGGCGTGCTCGAACAGGTCGGTGCCGTCGAAGTGGCGCAGTCCGTGGGCGTCGTCCGGGAAATGGGAGGGCACCCAGTCCATGATGACGCCGATGCCGTGCTGGTGAAGGGTGTCCACCAGGTGCATGAAGTCCTGGGGCGTGCCGTAGCGGGCGGTGGGTGCGAAGTAGCCGGTGGTCTGGTAGCCCCAGGAGCCGTAGAAGGGATGCTCGGTGACGGGCATCAGCTCCACGTGGGTATAGCCCAGCTCGGCCAGGTAAGGGGGCAGCCACTCGGCCAGCTCGCGGTAGGACGGCGGGCGGTTGCCGTCCTCCGGCACCCGCCGCCAGGAGCCGGGGTGGAGCTCGTAGATGGACCACGGTGCCTCCAGGGCGTTGGCGGCGGCGCGGCCCACCAGCCAGTCGGCATCGCCCCAGCGGTAATCCAGGTTCCACACCTTGGAGGCCGTGGCCGGCGGCGTCTCCCAGTGGGACGCGAAGGGGTCGCCCTTGTCGACGGCGTAATCGCCGTGCCATGACACCACGTGGAACTTGTAGCCGGTGCCCACCTGGAGGCCGGGTACGAAGCCCTCCCAGATGCCGGAGTCGTCCCCGCGGATCTTCAACAGGTGGGCGCCCTTCTGCCAGTCATTGAAATCACCCAGCACGGATACGGCCAGGGCGTTGGGCGCCCACACGGCGAACAGCACCCCGGGCTCGCCCTCCACCTCCAGGGGGTGGGCGCCGAGCTTTTCGTAGAGCCGCGTGTGGGTCCCCTGCTTGAACAGGTAGATGTCATGGTCCGTCAGCAGGGACACGCCGTGGCGTACGAGAGCCATGCTACACCGACAGCATGGAGCGGATGGCCGCGGCGCTCCGGGGCGTGTGGTCACTCTCCATCTCCGCCATCAGGGAGCGCCTTATGTGCGGGCTCAGCCCGGCCACCAGCAGGGGCAGCAGGTGCGGAGGGGCGAGGAGGATGAGGCCTTCGTAGAGCCCGCAGCGGCAGGCCTCGAGGAGATACCCGTTGAGACCGTGGATGAGGGCCGCCGTCTCGTCGCCGGGACCGTTGCTCCATGACCCCGGGGGCTGGACGGGTCGCTGGAATGGCACGGCGCCGCCGCCGGCGGAGTCCATGGCCGGGGGCGTGTCGTCGGCGGGGCGGATGACCTTCAATTCCACCAGGGCGTCCGCCCCCTCATCCAGCCGGAAGATCCGCACGCGCTCGGTATCCGCGGCCACTACCCAGATAGTGGTCCGAGGACTGCGGAAGCTGTAGCCATCATCCAACATGTCAGCCATTAGGCCCGCTCCATGGCAGGGGAGCATTAACTTTTTTTAATCGCCTCGCGGTGATCCGGGCGCAGGGGGCGGGATTGAAGGATCTCATTGCCCGCGGCGTGTTCCTGTCCATCCTTGAGTCCCATCCACGACCACCAGGCCGCGCGCACCGGCGCCCGGCCCTTGACCCGGGAGACCCCTCATGAGGGAAGAACGGCCCGACGCCACGCCGGCGGCCATCCACGACCGCGCCCGGGAGTTGCGCGACGGCGATATGGAGTTCGCGCGCTGGGCCGCAGGCTACGGCGTCATCACCCATCGCGATGCCACCCAGGTGCGGGTCCACGAGCTGGCGGCACGGCTGTACCGGGAGGGCGTGGTGCCCGACGTCCACTTCGTGCTGAGGGTGCTCGCCGCCGCCGATCGGGTGGCCAGCGCCGGCATGTGGCTGGTGGTCCATATGACCTATGCCCGCAACGTCCGTCTGGACGGCGCGGCGCTGGCGGCGGAGGACTTCAAGGAGCACCCCGAGGGACACACCGGGGGCGCCCTCAACATGGTGCCCGCCTATACCGGCTACCTGGCGGCCAATACCCTGGCCGGCCTGACCCGGGGCTGGCTGATGGGGCAGGGTCACTGCGTGGCCGCCATCGAGGCCGTCAACCTGCTGGTGGGCAACCTGGGTCCCGCCCATGCCGGGCGCTATGTCCTGGACGATGCCGGCCTGAGCCGTTTCGTGCGCGATTACTACGGCTACCGGGTGGGCGCCGACGGTCTCCCCGAGTCCCCCGTGGGCAGTCACGTCAACGCCCACACCGCCGGCGGCATGATGGAGGGCGGCTATCTCGGCTTCGCCGAACTGCAGTACGCCCATATGCCCCTGCCCGGGGAGCACCTGGTGACCTTCCTCAGCGACGGCGCCTTCGAGGAGCAGCGGGGCTCGGACTGGGTGCCCCGCTGGTGGCGGGCGGCGGACTGCGGCCTGGTGACGCCCTTCATGATCCAGAACGGCCGGCGCATCGATCAGCGCTCGGCCACCGCCATGAAGGGCGGTGCCGACTGGCTGTGCGCGCACCTGCGCCTCAACGGCTTCGACCCGGTGCTCATCGACGGCCGCGACCCCGCCGACTTCGCCTGGGGGATCTTCCACATGGAATCCGCGCTGGGCGCGGCGGGTGCGGCGGTGGGCCGCGGCGAGGCGGACTACCCCGTGCCCGTGCCCTATGGCGTGGCCGAAACCGAGAAGGGCTACGGCTTCCCCGGGGCCGGCACCAACGCCGCCCACAATCTGCCCCTGGGCGGCCATCCCGGCGAGGACGCCTCCGCCCGCGAGGGCTTCAATCGCGGCGCCCGGGAACTCTGGGTGGACGTCACCACCCTGGGCGAAGCGGTACGCATGCTGAGCCGCCACGCCCGTCAGGGCCGCCCCCTGGAGCGCGATCATCCCCTCGCCCACCGTCAGGTGGCCACGCCGTGGCTGCCCGAACCGCCATGGCGCGAACCCGCCTGGCAGCAGGCCCTCAGCCCCATGGCCGCGGTGGATGCCTACTTCAGCGCCATCGTCGAGGCCAACCCCCAGCTGCGGGTACGGGTGGGTAACCCCGATGAGATGGAGAGCAACCGCCTGGCCGGCACCCTGGAGCGGCTCCGTCACCGCGTCAGCCGACCCGAGGCCGGCATCCCCGAGGACACCCACGGCGGGGTGATTACGGCGCTGAACGAAGAGGCGGTGGTGAGCGCGGCCCTGGCCAACAAGGGCGGACTCAACCTGGTGGCCAGCTACGAGGCCTTCGCCGTCAGGATGCTGGGGGCCCTGCGCCAGGAGATCATCTTCTCCCGGGATCGCCGGGCGGCCGGCAAGCCCCCCGGCTGGCTGGCGGTACCGGTGGTCGCCACCTCCCACACCTGGGAGAACGGCAAGAACGCCCAGTCTCACCAGGACCCCACCTTCTGCGAGGCCCTGATGGGGGAGATGGAGGACGTGGCGCGGGTGTTGTTCCCGGCCGACTGGAACAGCGCCCTGGCCGCCCTGGGGGCCGCCTACTCGGCCCACGGCGAGATATGGACCCTGGTGACCCCCAAGGGTGAGCTGCCGGGGCGGCTCGACGCCGCCGCCGCCCGGGAACTGGCGGCCAACGGGGCGGTGCGAGTGCGGGGTAGCGGGGGAGCCAACGAGCACCTGTTGCTGGCGGCCACCGGGGCCTACCAGCTCGCCGAGGCATTAAAGGCCTCGGACCGCCTGGAGTCGGCCGGGGTGGAGCACGCGGTGGTTTACATTCAGGAGCCGGGCCGCTTTCGCCGGGCGCGGGATGAGCGCGAGGCCGCGGTGCTGGCCCCCGCCACCCTGCGGGCCGCCCTGTTCCCCCCCCAGGCGACGGTGCGGGTGTTCCTCACCCATACCCGGCCCGAGCCCTTCGCGGGTACCGTACGGCCTTTGCTGGGCCACGTGCCGCCGAGCCCGGTACTGGGCTATCTGAACCGCGGTGGCACCCTCGACGTGGGCGGCATGCTGATGGCCAACCGTTGCACCTGGGCCCATGTGGTGGCCGAGGCCGCCACCGGCCTCGGCCATGCCCCCGGCGACTTCCTGTCGGCCGAGGAGCTGGGTGCCGTCGAGGGCCGCATCGAGCCCTTCGCCCTGTGAGTTCCCGGACCTCCCCGGGCGCCGGGTTGCCGAGGGTTTGAGTATTGCTTCCGTGGGCGTGGCGGCAGGACCTTTTAAAAGATTTCAATGCCGGGACCGGGGGGCTGTGGAAACTGTCATTGGCCCGCATAGCGGCAATGCCCACGCCTTCAGGCCGGGTGTCCCGCCGTTTCCGGGTCTCCGGCCCGGGCAGTGCCTGCCCCGTTGCATACCCGTTCCCGCCGGTGCCTCGGCAAAACACAAATTATCAGGAGAAAAAACATGAAACGGCCATACAAACGTCTCATCGCGCCGGCGGTCATCGCCGGCCTCGCCGCGGCCGCATTCGCGGCCCATGCCGATGACCCGGTTCAACAGCCCGACGAATCCTGGCTGACCATTAACGGCACCGTGGTCTCGGCCCGGCCCGATGCCTTCAAGCTGGACTACGGTGAAGGCCTGGTGACGGTGGAGATGGACGACTGGGGCTGGTACGAGGAAGGGCACCTCTTGATCGAGGGCGACCAGGTGACGGTTCACGGCCGCGTGGACGCCGGCCTGTTCGAGAAACGCACCATCGAGGCCGGCAGCGTCTATGTGGAGGACCTCAATACGTACTTCTATGCCAACACCGCCGACGAAGAAGGTGACGCCCGCCTCATCACCTACGTCGTCACCGTGCCCGCGGACGAGGGCAGCTGGGTGAACCTCTCCGGCATCATCGAGGACGTGGACGGCCGTGAGTTCACCCTCGCCACCGGCTTCGGCGAGATCGAGGTGGATACCCGCACCATGGCATACAACCCCCTGGATGACGAAGGGTTCCAGCGCCTCGACCGTGGTCAGGCGGTCTCGGTGAGGGGGCGTCTGGACGACGACCTCTTCGAACGCCGGGAGCTCATCGCCGACACCATCTACAGCCTGAGCGCGGATGCCGCCAAGACCGCCAAGCAGACGGAAGAAGGGTACTGAACGGCCCCATGGCCCGCCGCCGGCCCCCTTACGGTGGGCGGTTTCCACCCTAAACCCAGAGCGGTCATTCCCACCTCGGCGCCCGACGGCGCCGGCCCTCGTGCACGGCGAGGACGCCCGCCCGGGTCACCCGACGGCCCCAAACCAACTCCTGAGCCGCCGGCCGCAGTCGCTTCCATTTCACCGTCCATTTGGCGCCGCCGGGAGGATGGAGTCGGCGGAAGGAGCGAAGGGGGAGGTGGGAGGGGCCATGCCGGCGGGTATGACCAGGTCATGAAAAAAGGCCCGGCCGCCAACACCCTGACGGCCGGGCCCGTTACTCATCCGCGGCGACGAGGGCCGCGGCGCGCCGCCGACGGTCAGTCGGCGAGGGTCACCACGGAGTCGGCCATCAGCTCGCGGCCCTCGAAGAGGTTGTCCTCCATATGGCCGCCCACCCGCACGCGGTCGCCCTTCTCCAGCTTCTGGTAGCCCTTGTCGTCCAGGGGGTTGTAGGCCATCTCACTGACGTCGACGCGGATCTGACGCGGCCCCGTATCGACAGAGAACTCCTCGTCATTGACATCGGTGACAGTGCCCTCGACCACGGTGGCAGATACCACGATGGGGGTGGTGATATTAACGAAGGCATAGGCCTCCTCCTCGTCGATGGGCGAGGCATAGAAGGTGGTGCCGATGTTCTCCACGTAGACGCTGCTGGCCTCGATGGTGGTGGTCTCGAAAAGGTCGTCGTCCACCTGGCCACTCACGGTCACCTTGTCGCCCTCCATCAGCTTGTAGGCGTCGGCATCGCGATCGCCGTCGTCCATCTCGACGCTGATGATGCCCTCGCCGTAATCCAGGGTGAAGGCGTCGCGCTCCACGTGCTCGACGGTGCCGCTGAGGCTGATCCAGGTGTCATCCGGTTTCATGTAAGGTTCCTCGGCCAGCGCCGGCGCGGACACGCAGGCGCCGAGGACGCATGCGGCAACGGTGTTTTTGGCAGATTTGGTTGGCATGTTCGTCTCCTTGGGTTTCGACTCGGGGGATGGCATGGTCCGGCCGGGAAAGGGCGCAGACCGTGCTTTGTGTATTGGGGACAAGGCAAGGGACGTGCCAGGCGAAAGGGTGGCGAAATGGGGGCGAAGAATGGTGTACCGGCCTGGGGGTGGGGGTTTTGCCGGGGCGGACGGTGAAATCCCCCGCAGGGAGTGTGTCTTGCGGCGCCGCTGTACGGGTGGCGGGTATGATGGGGGTCGGGGATCGAGGGCCGGGGGGACGGAGGTCGGCGATGGGGGAGGGGAGTCGGGAGCTTGGAGGAGGAGATGGGCAGGCAGGGGTGGGTCGCATTGGGGATGGAACTCGAAGGCGTGTCCAGGGGGGCGTGGACGGTGGGCCCTTATGAGTAACGTCCCGGGTGCCCTGGGGCGCGACCTGGATGCCTACTGGATGGGCCATGCCCTGGCGCAGGCCGTTGCTGCCGGGGCGGCGGGAGAGGTACCGGTGGGGGCGGTGCTGGTGCGTGGCGCCGAGATCGTCGCCATGGGGCGCAACGCCGCCATCGCCCGGCACGACCCCACCGCCCACGCGGAGATAGTGGCGATGCGGGCCGCCGGGCGCAGCCTCGCCAACTATCGGCTGCCGGGCACGGTGTTGTACGTGACCCTGGAGCCCTGTCCCATGTGTGCCGCGGCCCTGGTGTACGCGCGGGTGCGGCGGGTGGTGTTCGGTGCGTCCGATCCCCGCATCGGTGCGGCGGGGACGGTGTTTCAGCTGTTGGCCAACAGCCACATGAACCACCGCATCGAGTTCACGGGCGGGGTGCGGGCCGAGGAGGCGGCCGCCCTGTTGCGGCGCTTCTTCCGGGCCCGCCGGGGGCGCGGGGGGAGGGGACGCCCGCCGAGCCCGGTTGACAGTGCCTCCTGGGTGGACCAGATTTCATAAGCAGTGCCGTTACGCCGCCGCTGGCGGAGCATTCGTTATTCGACGGACGGCGTTATTCAAGCGACGGCCAGCCGTGCGCGGCACGCGGGTTTCTCCTGCGCCGCCGTTGGTGGCCCGGTATCCCGATTCAGGAAGGCTATATGGCATCCCCGACACCAAGCGTTGCGAGCTTCCGGCCCGACAGGGAAGGCCCTGCATGGACGTGACCCACCATCTCGCCGCCCAGGTCGGTGAGGCCCTGAAGGAGCACGACGCCAGGCTGGTGGTGGCCGAGTCCTGCACCGGCGGCTGGGTGGGGGAGATCATCACCTCGGTGCCGGGCAGCTCGGCCTGGTTCGACCGCGGTTACATCACCTATTCCGATGGCGCCAAGGAGGACGACCTCGGGGTCTCCGGCGCCACCCTGGCCGCCCACGGCGCGGTAAGCGAGGCGGTGGTGCGGGAGATGGCCGAGGGGGCCCTGGGGCGGGCCGCCGCCCAGGTGAGCGTGGCGGTGAGCGGCATCGCCGGCCCCGACGGCGGCACCCCCGACAAGCCCGTGGGCACGGTATGGCTGGCCTGGGCCGGCACCGACGGGGATACCCGCGCGCAACTCAGCCATTTCGAGGGCGACCGGGAGATGATCCGTAAACAGGCGGTGCTGGCGGCCCTCCAGGGCATCCTGGACAGGTTGGGGGGGAGTGACTGAGGCGCCGCGGGAGCGGCTGTTCTTCGCCCTGTGGCCCCATCCCGACCTGCGGTCCCGCCTGGCCGCCCTCGGTGCCGGGACCCTGGCAGGCGGAGGCCGTCTGGTGCCGCCTCTGCGGCTTCACCTCACCCTCGCCTTCGTGGGCGATGTGGACCCCGCCGTCAGGACCTGCCTTACAGAAGCGGCCGCCGGCATCACCGCGCCTCCCTTCACCATGACCCTCGACCGCCTCGGCTGGTGGCGCCGTTCCCAGGTGCTGTGGGTGGGCACGGACCATGGGCCGGCCGGCCTCGCCCGTCTGGTGGCCGAGGTGCAGCGGGTGGTGGTCGGTTGCGGCGTGGCCCCCGAGACACGTCCCTTCGCCGCCCACGTGACCCTGGCGCGCAAGGTGCGCCGCCCGCCGTGCGGGGAACTGCCGTCGGGCCTGGTATGGCCCGTGGGGGAATTCGCCCTGGTGCGTTCGGTGGCGGGGCGGGAGGGGCCCTGCTATACCACCCTGGCCACCTGGCCCCTGAACCGGGGGACCGAAGAGGGACCCGGCTGAGGGGATGGGGCCCGGCAAGGGTAGGCCGTAGCAGGCGCGCTGTGTGATAATCCCGCAACTGACACTGGCAGCTTGAGGAGGCGTGGTGATTATGGATGAGAACAAGAAGAAGGCCCTGAGTGCGGCCCTGTCGCAGATCGAGCGCCAGTTCGGCAAGGGCGCGGTGATGCGCATGGGTGACGCCCAGGCAGTGGACGTGGAGGTGGTCTCCACCGGTTCCCTGGGCCTCGACATCGCCCTAGGTATCGGCGGCCTGCCGCGGGGGCGTGTGGTGGAGATCTACGGCCCGGAGTCCTCCGGCAAGACCACCCTCACCCTGCAGGCGGTGGCCGACGTGCAGCGCCGGGGCGGTGAGGCGGCCTTCATCGATGCCGAGCATGCCCTCGACCCCATCTACGCCTAGAAGATCGGCGTCAACGTGGAGTCGCTGCTCATCTCCCAGCCCGACACCGGCGAACAGGCCCTGGAGATCGCCGACATGCTGGTGCGTTCCGGTTCCGTGGACATCGTGGTCATCGACTCGGTGGCGGCCCTCACCCCCAAGGCCGAGATCGAGGGCGAGATGGGTGACTCCCACGTCGGGCTCCATGCCCGTCTCATGTCCCAGGCCCTGCGCAAGCTCACGGCCAACATCAAGCGCTCCAACACCCTGGTGGTGTTCATCAACCAGATCCGCATGAAGATCGGCGTCATGTTCGGCAGCCCCGAGACCACCACCGGCGGCAACGCCCTTAAATTCTATTCCTCCGTGCGCCTCGACATCCGTCGCATCGGCGCCATCAAGAAGGGCGACGAGGTGGTGGGCAGCGAGACCCGGGTCAAGGTGGTGAAGAACAAGGTGGCGCCGCCGTTCCGCACCGCGGAGTTCGACATCTACTACGGCCAGGGGATCTCCCGCGAGGGCGAGCTCATCGACCTCGGCGTCAAGGAAGGCATCGTGGACAAGGCGGGGGCCTGGTACAGCTGCAGCGGCGAGCGCATCGGTCAGGGCAAGGACAACGCCCGCCAGTACCTCAAGGACAACCCGGAGATGGCGGCGGACATCGAGGCCAAGCTGCGGGCCATCCTGCTGCCCACCGCCACCAAACCAGCGGCGGCGGAGCAGGTGGAGGCCGAGGCTGAGCCCCAGGCGTGACATCAGGGATGTGGCCCTCGGCCTGCTGGCCCGCCGGGAGCATTCGCGCCGGGAACTGACGGACAAGCTGCGGGCCCGGGATTTCGAGCTTGAACCCATCGGCGAGGCCCTGGACCGGCTCGAAGAGCAGGGTTGGCTCGACGAGGACCGCTTCATCGAGAGCTTCGTGCGCAGCCGCGTCCAGCGGGCCTATGGCCCCCTGAGGATCAAGGCGGAGCTCGCCCAGCGGGGCATCGACCGCTCCCGGGCGGAGCGGGCCCTGGGGGCCTTGCAGGAAGAATGGCCCGCCATCGCCGAGCAGGCCCTCGGCCACCGCTTCGGTACCACCGTGCCCGCCACCCCCGACGACCACCGTCGCTTCCGCAATTTCCTGCTGCGTCGCGGCTTCGTCGCCGAACAGGTGGCCCGCCTGGTGCGCCGGCCACCGTCCCCGTGACCGGGGGGCTTCACGGTGCGTCCGCGGGCGCAACTCTTGCTAGAATCGTCCCCTCGGGTTCTCCCATTGAGCGGGGCCCATTCCCGGCCCATTGCCGTACCAGACAGTGACGAACTCCATGAAGACTGCCAACGACATCCGCCGTACCTTCCTCGACTACTTCAAGGCCCGCGGCCATGAGGTGGTCCCCAGCAGCCCCCTGGTACCGGCCAACGATCCCACCCTGCTGTTCACCAATGCCGGCATGGTGCAGTTCAAGGACGTCTTCCTCGGCGAGGACAAGCGCCCCTATACCCGCGCCGCCAGCAGCCAGCGTTGCGTGCGTGCCGGGGGCAAGCACAACGACCTCGAGAACGTGGGCTATACCGCCCGCCATCACACCTTCTTCGAGATGCTCGGCAACTTCAGCTTCGGCGACTACTTCAAGGGCGAGGCCATCCGCTATGCCTGGGGTTTCCTCACCGAGGAGCTGGGGATCCCGGCCGAGCGCCTGTGGGTGACGGTGTACCAGGACGACGACGAGGCCGCGGACATCTGGCTCCAGGAGATAGGCGTGGCCCCGGAGCGCTTCGGGCGCATCGGCGACAAGCCGGGCGGGCGCCCCTACGAGAGCGACAATTTCTGGTCCATGGGCGACACTGGCCCCTGCGGGCCCTGCTCCGAGATCTTCTACGATCACGGCCCCGAAGTCCCCGGCGGCCCGCCAGGCAGCGCCGACGAGGACGGCGACCGCTACATCGAGATCTGGAACCTGGTGTTCATGCAGTACGACCGGGATGCCAATGGCCACCTCGAGCCCCTGCCCGCCCCCTCGGTGGATACGGGCATGGGGCTGGAGCGCCTCGCCGCCCTGCTCCAGGGGGTGCACAGCAACTACGAGATAGACACCTTCGTCCATCTCATCGCGGCGGTACGGGAGCTGGCCCCCGCCGCCGACCCGCAAGACAAGTCCCTGCGGGTCATCGCCGACCACATCCGCTCCGGCGCCTTCCTCATCGCCGACGGCGTGGTGCCCGCCAACGAGGGCCGGGGCTACGTGCTGCGGCGCATCATCCGGCGCGCCATCCGCCACGGCCATCGTCTGGGCCTGCGGGACCCCTTCTTTCACCGCCTGGTGGCGCCTCTGGCCCGGGAGATGGGAGAGGCCTATCCGGAACTCCACGAGCGCCGGGAGATCATCGAGCGGGTGCTGAAGCAGGAGGAGATCCGTTTCGCCGAGACCCTGGATCAGGGCATGGCCATCCTCGAGCAGGCGGTGGCGGACCTGGAGGGAGAGATTATCCCCGGCGACGTGGTGTTCCAGCTCTACGATACCTACGGCTTCCCCGTGGACCTCACCGCCGACGTCGCCCGCGAGCGTGGCCTCGCCCTGGACATGGCGGGCTTCGAGGCGGACATGGCCGCCCAGCGCCAGCGGGCGCGGGCCTCCAGCCGATTCACCATGGCCGCGGGCGAAGGCCCCGACCTCATCACTTGCACCGATTTCATCGGCTACGACAGCCTCGAGGGCGAGGGCGTGGCGGCTGAACTGCTGTTCGACGGCGCCACCGTCGACGAGCTGACCGCCGGCACCGAGGGCGGCATCGTGCTGGAGACCACTCCCTTCTACGCCGAATCCGGCGGACAGGTGGGCGACCGCGGCCGGCTGCGCGCCGCCGACGGCGTGTTCGAGGTGCGCGATACCCAGAAGCAGGGAGCGGCCTTCGTCCATCTGGGGCGGGTGGTGGAAGGGCGCATAGGCAAGGGCGATCGGCTCAGGGCCCGGGTGGACGCCGATGCCCGCTACAGCGTGGCACGCAACCACTCCGCTACCCACCTGCTCCACGCCGCGTTGCGGGACATCCTGGGAGACCACGTGCAGCAGAAGGGCTCCCTGGTGCAGCCCGGGCGGCTGCGTTTCGATTTCTCCCACTTCGAGCCCGTGAGCGCCGGGCAGCTGGCGGAGATCGAACGCCGCGTCAATGCCGAGGTACTGGCCAACGCCGAGGTCCAGACCCGGATCATGTCCATGGACGACGCCATCTCCGCGGGGGCCCTGGCGCTGTTCGGGGAAAAATACGGCGAGCGGGTGCGGGTCCTGTCCATCGGCGATTTCTCCACCGAGCTGTGCGGTGGCACCCACGTCTCCCGCTCGGGCGACATCGGTCTGTTCAAGATCGTCGCCGAGACCGGGGTGGCGGCGGGGGTGCGGCGCATCGAGGCCATCACCGGCCAGACCGCGGTGGCCTGGGCCATGGACACGGACCACCGCATGAGGGACCTGGCGGGCTTGTTGCGGGCCGACCCGGACAACCTGGAGCCCAGGCTGCGGCAGTTGCTGGAGCGCCAGCGCGAACTGGAGAAGACGGTGGAGCAGCTCACCGCCAGGCTGGCCAGCAGCCAGGGCGGCGAGTTGTCCGCCGAGGCCCGGGACGTCGCCGGCATCAAGGTGCTGGCGGCCGAGCTGGAGGGGGCCGACAGCAAGACGCTGCGGGATACGGTGGACCAGCTCAAGAACAAGCTGGGGACCGCCGCCGTGGTGCTGGCGGCGGTGGAGGACGGCAAGGTGCGCCTGGTGGCCGGGGTATCCCAGGACGCCACGGATCGCATCAAGGCCGGGGCCCTGGTGAACTTCGTCGCCCGCCAGGTGGGAGGCAAGGGCGGTGGGCGTCCCGACATGGCCCAGGCCGGGGGCAGCGATGCCGCCGCCCTGCCCGGGGCCCTGGGGTCGGTGGCCGACTGGGTGCGGGAGCAGGTGGAGGACCGCGCGGTAACCTGAGGACCCGAGGCACCCCTATGCCGTTTCAGTGCGCCGCCGTCCCGGGGCCTTTTTTTTGCCGGCGGAATGACGTTTAATTCCGCGCTTTGTGTCCGCACCGGCCGCGATGGCGGCCGGGCGTGAACCCCTGATTTTGGAATCGAGATGGCCCTGATCGTTCAGAAGTACGGTGGCACCTCCGTGGGTGACCTGGAGCGTATCGCCAACGTCGCCGGGCGGGTGCAGGCGTCGCGGGACGCCGGCAACCATGTGGTGGTGGTGGTGTCGGCCATGAGTGGCGAAACGGATCGGCTGCTCACCCTGGCCAAGGCCATCGGCGACGTGCCCCCGCCCCGGGAACTGGACGTGCTGCTGTCCACCGGTGAGCAGACCACCATCGCCCTGCTGGCCATGACCCTGGAGGCCCGGGGTTGCCCGGCCCGCTCCTACACCGGCGCCCAGGTGCGCATTCAGACCGACAGCGCCCACAACAAGGCGCGCATCCTCAGCATCGACCACCAGACCCTGTGCCGCGACCTCAAGGAGGGCTACGTGGCGGTGGTGGCCGGATTCCAGGGCGTGGATCCCCAGGGCAGCATCACGACCCTCGGACGTGGCGGCTCCGACACCACCGCCGTGGCCCTCGCGGCCGCCCTGGACGCGGACGAGTGTCAGATCTACACCGATGTGGACGGCGTATACACCACCGATCCCCGCATGGTGCAGACGGCCCGCCGCCTCGACCGGCTCACCTACGAAGAGATGCTGGAGATGGCCAGTCTGGGGGCCAAGGTGCTGCAGATCCGCGCCGTGGAGTTCGCCAGCAAGTACAAGACCAGACTGCGTGTACTGTCCTCCTTCGAGGAGGGGCCGGGTACGCTCATTACATCCGAGGACGAAATCATGGAGCAGGCGGTCATTTCAGGCATCGCGTTCAACCGTGACGAGGCGAAGATAACCATCCTGGGAGTGCCCGATAACCCTGGCATCGCCCGACAGATCCTCGGGGCGGTGGCGGAGCGGAACATCGAAGTGGACATGATCATCCAGAACGTCGCCCAGGACGGCAACACCGATTTCACCTTTACGGTCCATCGCAACGACCTCCAACGGGCCCTCGAAGCGGTGCACAAAGTGGCCGCTGAACTCAGTGCGCGGGAAGTGATCGGGGATGACAAAATCGTTAAGATATCCCTCGTCGGCGTGGGCATGCGCTCCCACTCGGGCATCGCCAGCCTGATGTTCGGCGCGTTGGCGGACGAGGGCATCAACATCCAGATGATCTCCACCTCAGAGATCAAGATATCGGTGGTGGTGGAGGAGAAGTATCTGGAGTTGGGGGTGAGAGCCCTGCATGATACTTTTGAACTGGATAAACCCCCTGCAGAGGGGTAGATTTGCCACCTGGGATAGAAATTATACTAGGTTAAGTTTTCTTACGTATCATTTATACTTCGATGGCATTTTGTAACACGTTGATGGATAAGGATTATCCGTCGGCCACCATCGCACTGTTGGTTTTCTACGGTTCGCGGTGAGAGTCTGAGCCGCAGCACATTCCGCCCCGTAGCCTCGGGGAGGCAGTAGTTCCAGGAACCTAGCTAATAAGACTGGCGACAGACAAGCCAGAAGGACATTCGGAGAGTATACGATGCTTATTTTGACCCGACGGGTGGGTGAGACGTTGATGATCGGTGACGAAGTGACCGTCACCGTGCTTGGAGTGAAGGGCAATCAGGTTCGCATTGGCGTCAATGCGCCGAAGGAGGTCTCCGTCCATCGGGAAGAGATCTACGAGCGCATCCAGGCCGAGAAAACCGAGGCGGGAGGGGCGGCCCAGGGCGGATAACAGGGCCCCCAAAACCCTTTTGCCACCAGATCCCGGATCGGCTATTCTACCGCTCCTTCGAGAAGGCGAGATGGCCGAGGGGCTGGCAGACCAGTAGCAGGATCATGCCGCCACATCAGGACGCCGAATCCAGAAGGCTAAGCTCGGCATAGTTAGCCAGTCTAGACAAAGGAGAGATGGCCGAGCGGCTGACAAATGCGTCGGGAACGCATTTGACCATCGCGCAGCGATGGCCCGCAGGGCGAAGGGCAGGATGCCCGGAGTAAGGCGCTCCCCTGCCCAGCTAGTGCAGAATACATAGCAGGGTCGGGCTGGCGCGTTAGTAACGCGAAGCCAGGAGTGCGGAGCCCGGCACCGTTAGCCAGTTTAGACAAAGGAGAGATGGCCGAGCGGCTGACAAATGCGTCGGGAACGCATTTGACCATCGCGCAGCGATGGCCCGCA
>JAABTG010000108.1 GCA_011389995.1 Thiotrichales bacterium | reverse complement strand
GGTAGCCGCCCCAGCCGCCGGGATAGCCATAGCCCGGGTAACCATAGGGGGCGTAGCCGTAGTGGGGCGCGCCGTAACCATAACCCCGACCCCAGCCGCGGCCGCTGCCGGACCAGCTCATGTTGCCGCTACCGAACATATCGCCGAGACCGTCCCCCATACCACTCCAGGGTCCGCCACCGTAACCCGGACCCCACCATGCGTTGGCGGACTGCAGGGGGAGGGCGGCGGCACCGAGGATCGTGGCGACTGCGGCTGCTTTAGCGAGTACTTTCATACCTCTCTCCTTTTTTATAAGTAGCAAAACAGATAGCAGACTGATGTGTTCGACCGTCGCTCGCGGACCCGGACGGGAGCCGGTGGACGATCAAAATGAGTTTCGCACCGTGCGTAAGGTTATTCAACTCCGCCATCGACGCGGGTCGCCGGCGGCGGCAGGGGCCTGACAGCGGGCCTGGCGTGACTTCACGCTTACCTTGTGGCCGGGTGCATGGTAGAAATGCGCGATGGAATATAAAGATTATTACAAGACCCTCGGCGTGGACCGCGGCGCCTCCACGGCGGAGATCCGCGCCGCCTACCGCAGGCTCGCCCGCAAATACCACCCGGACGTCAGCAAGGCCCCCGATGCCGAGGCCCGTTTCAAGGCCGTCAACGAGGCCCATGAGGTCCTGAAGGACCCCGCCAAGCGGCGCGCCTACGACCAGCTGGGGCAGGGCTGGCGGCCGGGTCAGGACTTCCGCCCGCCGCCCGGCTGGGAGCGCCGTGCGCGGCCCGGCGGGCATCCCGGCTTCAACGGCGGTTCCTTCAGTGATTTCTTCGAGAGCCTGTTCGGCGGCGCCCCGCCCCGCCCCGGCCGCGGCACCCGGGACGGCACCCATGCCCGGGCGGGCGAGGACGAGCGGGCCAAGATACTCGTGAGCCTGGAAGACGCCTACCACGGCGCGGTGCGCACCCTGCAGCTCCAGGTACCGGAGATCGGTCCGCGGGGCCAGGTGGTGAGCCGCAGCCGTGCCCTCAAGGTGAGGATACCCCCCGGCGTGACCCAGGGCCGGCAGATCCGCCTCAACGGCCAGGGGGGGCCGGGCCGCGGCGGCGGTCCCCCCGGCGATCTGTATCTGGAGGTGGACCTGCAGCGCCATCCCTATTACCGCGCCGAGGGCCGCGACATCTATCTGGATTATCCCATCGCCCCCTGGGAGGCGGCCCTCGGCGCCACCCTCAAGGTGCCCACCCTCGGGGGCGAAGTGGACCTCAAGATCCGCCCCGGTTCCCAGAGCGGCCTGAAGATGCGGCTCAAGGGCAGGGGGCTGCCCGGCGACCCGCCGGGGGACCAGTACCTGTTGCTGAAGATAGTCACTCCCCCCGCCGCCGACGACCGCGGCCGCGACCTCTACGAGCGTATGGCGCGGGAGATCCCCTTCGATCCCCGCTCCCATCTCGGACGCTGAGCCGGCCCCGGGTGGCCGTCCCGTGAACCACGCGACACCAAGGGAGAAACAGACCATGAACCTGAACCGGATCCACGCCGGGCGCCGCCCGCGCCGCTCCCCGTCCCCGGCCCGCCGGCTGCCGGCCCTGCTGGCCTTGCTGGCCCTGGTCACCGCGTCCACCGCCGGGGCGGCCCTGCCCCTGGCGGTGGACGGCGCGCCCCTGCCTTCCCTGGCGCCCATGCTGGAGCGCACCGTGCCGGCGGTGGTGAACATCTCCACCCGCACCGAGGTGCGCCGCGAGCTCAGCCCACTGCTCCAGGACCCCTTCTTCCGGCGCTTCTTCGACATCCCCCGGGAGCGTTCCCGCAAGCGCCACAGCCTGGGCTCGGGGGTGGTGGTGGATGCCGCCGAGGGCTACATCGTCACCAACCACCACGTCATCGACCGCGCCGACGAGATCACCGTCACCCTCCAGGACGGCCGCAACCTCCAGGCCGAGCTGGTGGGCCACGACCCCGAGACGGATGTCGCCGTGGTGCGGGTGCCGCCGGAGGGCCTCAGCGCCCTGCCCATGGCGGATTCCGATGCCCTGCGGGTGGGGGATTTCGTGGTGGCCATCGGCAGCCCCTTCGGCCTCGGCCAGACCGTGACCTCCGGCATCGTCAGCGCCATGGGCCGCAGCGGACTGGGCATCGAGGGCTATGAGGACTTCATCCAGACCGACGCCTCCATCAATCCCGGCAACTCCGGCGGCGCCCTGGTGAACCTGCGGGGCGAGCTGGTGGGCATCAACACCGCCATCCTCGCCCCGGGGGGTGGCAACGTGGGTATCGGCTTCGCCATCCCCGCCAACATGGTGCGGGAGATCATGGCCCAGCTGGTGGAGTACGGCGAGGTGCGCCGGGGCTACCTCGGGGTCACCGCCCAGGACCTCACCCCGGAGCTGGCCGTGGCCTTCGGCCTGGAGTCGCGCCAGGGTGCCGTCATCACCGAGGTGGCGGCGGGCTCCCCGGGGGCCGAGGCCGGGCTGCGCCCCGGCGACGTCATCGTGGCGGTGAACGGCCGCCGGGTGAGCAACTCCGCCGACGTGCGCAACACCGTGGGCCTGGCCCGCCTGGGCCAGGAGGTCACCATCGAGTTCCTGCGGGACGGCGTCCCCATGAGCGTCACCATGCGTTCCCGCGCCCCCGAGCCCGAGGGCATGGCCGGCGGGGAGCTGCACCCGCGCCTGGCGGATGCCCGCTTCGCCGAGGTGAACGTGGGCGGCGACGGCCGTGACGCGGTGCGGGTGGGGGTGCTCGCGGTGGAGCGGGACGGCGCCGCCTGGGGCTCCGGCCTGCGTCCCGGGGACATCATCCTGGCGGTGAACCGCCAGCGGGTGGGCGGCCTCGAGGCCATGGCGCGGGTGCTGGCGGGGGCCGGCGACACCTTCTCCATGACCCTCCAGCGGGGTGGCAGGATCCTGCGCATCATGCTGCGCTGAGGCACCGGCCCCGTCAGGCCCCGTCGTCGCCCTGCGGGGCGGCCCGCGGCAGGGCGGCGGCGTCCTCCGCGCCCTCCAGCTCCACCTTCTCGATGCGCTCGAAGCGGTCGGCTATCTTGCCCGCCGAGATGTGCACGTCCTTGACGTCGTTGTGGGCCTGGCCGATGTGGCGGGCGAGGTTGTCCATGCGCTTGCGGAAGCGCTCGAAGTCACGGCCCAGCCATGACAGGTGGTCCTGGATGATATGCACCTGGCGGCGGGTGGCGTCGTCCTTGAGCACCGCCCGCGCGGTGTTGAGTACCGCCATCATGGTGGTGGGGGAGCACATCCACACCCGGGAGCGGTAGGCCAGGTTCACCAGGTCGGGGTGGTGGGCCTGGATCTCGGCGAACACCGCCTCGGCGGGGATGAACATCACCGCGCCGTCCGCCGTCACCTGGGGCACGATGTAGCGCTCGGCGATGTCACTGATGTGGCGTTTGACGTCCTGCTTGAACTGTCGCCCGGCGGCCTGGCGCTCGGCCTCCGGCGCCGTCTCGTCCATCATGCGCTGCCAGGATTCCAGGGGGAATTTGGAGTCCACCGCCACGTGGCCCGTGGGGTCCGGCAGGAACAGGATGCAGTCCACCCGGCGGTTGTTGGGCAGGGTGTACTGGAGGGCGTAGCTGGTCTCGGGCATCACGTTGCCCACCAGGGCGGACAGCTGCACCTCCCCCATGGCCCCCCGGGAGCGCTTGTCCGACAGCACCTCCTGGAGGCTCACCACGTTGCTGGAGAGCTCGGTGATGCGCTTCTGGGCCTCGTCGATGAGGGCCAGGCGCTGCTGCACGTCGGCGAACACCGCGGTGGTCTTCTCGAAGCCCTCGGCGAGGCGCTTCTCCACCTGGCCGCTGATGTCCCGCAGGCGCTCGTCGGTGGAGCGGGTGAGGCGGTCCACCTGCTCGCTCACCGCCTCGCCGCTGGCCTTGACGGCGCCGGACACCTGCTCCTGCATGGCGCGGGTGCCGCGGCTCAGGCTGTCGTGGAGCACCTTGAGACCGTGATTGTCCCGGCGCTCGGCGCGCTGCTCGTAGTCGGCCAGACTGGTCTTCACCTGCTCCCTCAAGGCCGCGAACTGGCGGATGAGATGGTTCTGCATCTCCGCCAGGGCCTTGATCTGGCTCGCGCGGCTGGCGCCGAAGCCGCGCTCCAGGGCCGTCATGAGCTCGCTGCGGTGGGACGCCAGGTGCTGGTCCATGCGATCCATCTGGGTGGCCAGGGAGCGCACCGCATGGGCCTGCTCCCGCTGCCGCTCCTTCTCCTCCTCCAGGGTGGCCTCGAGACGCTCGATGGCACGGTGGGTGGCGCGCCAGGCGCGACCCTGGAACACCACCACGGCCACCAGCACCACCAGGGGGATCGCCATGGCCAGCCACGGCAGGAGGGGCTGGGAGAGGCCCATCAGGGAGCCACCGCGGGAGGGGGTATTGTCACGGGATTTGACGGTTGAATCAGGGGAGCCACCACCATCTAATAGCCATTATCCGGCGCTTGCCGGCGTTTGCCCGGTCTCGGGCACCCAATCTTGACGCCTAGCCCTATGAACAAGCAATTACCCGAACAGTTGCGCCACCTGGTGGCCGCCGGGGACGAGGGACTCGACCTCGCGGCCGGGGCCCTGATCATCGCCGCCCTGGAGTATCCGGAGCTGGATGCCGGGCGCTACCTGGCGGCCCTCGACCGCATGGGGCGGGAGGTGAACGAGTTGGCGGGGCCCGCCGCCGAACCCCTGGACGCCCTGCGCGCCCTCAACCGCTACCTGTTCGAGCAGGAGGGTTTCGCCGGCAACCACGCCGATTACTACGACCCGCGCAACAGCTTCCTCAACGACGTGCTGGAGCGCCGCACGGGGATCCCGGTGACCCTGTCGGTGGTGTACATGGAGGTGGCGCGGCGGGCCGGGCTGGAGGTCAATGGCGTGCCCTTCCCCGGCCATTTCCTGGTGAAACTCACCCTGGAGGAGGGCGAGGTGCTGCTGGACCCTTACTCCGGCGGGGTGTCCCTGTCCCTGGAGGACGTGGAGGCCCGCCTGGCGGCTCTGGGCGGCGGCGGCGAGGAGGCGCGCCAGGCCATCCCCGACCTGCTCAACGCCGCCTCCAAGCGGGACATCCTGCTGCGCATGGCCTCCAACCTGCGGGTCATCTACCGCAATAACGAAGACTATGCGCGCCTGCTGGCGCTGTCCGAGCTGCTGCTGGTGCTGGCGCCCCAGGATGCCGAGCTCTACCGGGAACAGGCGGTGTGCTACGAGGGGCTGGAGTATCCCGCCGGTGCCCTGCAGGCCTACCGCCGCTACCTGGACCACGCCGGCGAGCCCCGTGACCGGGACGCCATCCGGGAGCGCATGGTGGAACTGCACGGGGCCGCTGGCAGCGTGCATTGACGCTGGCGGCGGGTTCCGCGGCGGCCCCCCCAGAGGGCCGAGTCAGCCCGCGGACCAGGACGGGCAACCGGCCATGGGCCCGTTAGCCAGGGAAAACTTCTCCTCCAGCCGTTCCAGGGCCGCATCCAGTTCCATGAGGGAGATGGGTTTGCGCAGCAGGTCCAATGCGCCCCCCTCGAGGGCGGCCCGGCGCACCGCGGCGTCATGGACGCCGCTAATCATGATGATACCCATGCGGGGCGCTGACTCCCGCGCCGCCCGCAGCACCTCCAGGCCGGTACCGTCG
Source organism: Thiotrichales bacterium (assembly GCA_011389995.1). Taxonomy (GTDB): domain Bacteria; phylum Pseudomonadota; class Gammaproteobacteria; order JAABTG01; family JAABTG01; genus JAABTG01. Next base: position 9,739 of record JAABTG010000108.1, on the reverse strand, counting down.
GGCAACCGGTAATCCAGCAGCGCCGCGCTGAAGGTGCGGTCCTGCAGCAGGTACAGGGCCTCGCGGCAGGTGCGGGCACCGGCGATGTGGTACCCGGCATCCTGGAGATGGAGGCCGAGGATGGCATTGAGGGAGAGGTCGTCGTCGACGATGAGCACTCTGCGATCGGACATGACGACCTCAGGCCGCCGTCTGCAGGGTGCCGCAATCCGCCTCCAGCAATTCCCGCAGCTTGTGCTTGGCGCGGAACACCCGGGTCATGACGGCGCCGCGGGATATGCCCATGATGCGACCGATCTCCTCGCAACTGTGGCCGCCCAGCACCTGCAGTTCCAGGGGCTCGCGGTACTCGGGGGAGAGGGTCTCCAGGGCGCGCCGTAACACGAAGGCCTCGGTGCTCTTGTCGTCACCGTCGAAGCCGGCCACCCGCTCCACCTCCACGTCGCTGAACTCAGGGCGGTAGCGCTCGTAGAGGCGGGCGTGCTCGCGACGCACGATGGTCATGAGCCAGGACTTGACGGCCTTGGCGTCGCGGATGGAACTGCGGGCCCGCCACGCCCGCAGCAGGGTTTCCTGTACCACGTCCTCGGCCACCGCGCGGTCGCGGGCCAGCCACAGGGCGTAGCGGAAGAGGTCCCGGGAATAGGTGTCCACCAGGGCCTCGAAGTCGGCGCGGGTGACGTCCGGGGGCAAGGGTGCGGTGGTGTCCTGGATTTCGGCGGCGGTGGTGGACATGGCGTTCTCCGGGTTTGGGGCCCCCTGCGGGCCGGTCAGTTCCCTTGGAGCAATCGCCGTGCCATTTATTAACCAATTGAAAAATAAAGAGTATTTATTTGGCCAGGGGTATATTGTAACGAATCGTTAAGAACCCGCCCGGGCCGGAAGTTAACGAAACGTGACATGGGGCCCCGACGGCCCCGGGATCGGCGTCGGGGATCAGAACAGGGTGTAGATGAAGGGCGCCACCGCCGAGCCCTGGGCGAACATCAGCAGGGAGCCCAGCAGCACCAGCACGATGATGATGGGCAGCAGCCAGAACTTCTTGCGCTCCCCCATGAAGGCCCACAGGTCCTGCAGCAGGTCCAGCATCAGAAGGGGCGCTCGAGGTTGCGTTTGACGGGCTGGCGGCCGGGCAGGCGGTAGCTCTCCAGGCCGCCATCCAGGCGCCGGGCCAGGGGGTCCCTGAAGGCCCGCCGGGCCAGGCCCACCGGCACGAATATCAAAAAAAACACCAGCCCCAGGATGAGGCGCGTGTTGAGCCAGCCCAGGGCGTGGCCGATGCGCAGCCACAGACCATGGACGGGGGCGAGCCAGCGGGGCACCAGCAGGGCGCCGAGGACGAACACCGCGGCCACCGGCCACGGCCACAGGGGCCAGGCGAGACCCCACAGCCAGGGGATGAGCAGGCCGAAGACGAGGCCCACCATGGCCCCCATGAGGAGGCCGAAGGCGCGCAGTTCCGCGACCGCGGGTGATGAGGCTGGCGAAGGGCGGGCGACCATGGCGGGATTATCCCAGATTCCCGGGGCAACGCGCAGAGCGCATTTTCCTAGTCCGGTTCCAGGGTCTGCCGCCATGTGGCGTCCTCCTCCAGGGGCGGCTGGTCGGTCTTGGCCAGCAGCAGGCCCTCCACCACCAGATAGTCCATCTCCGTGCCCATGAAGCAGCGGTAGGCATCCCGGGGGGAGCCGACGATGGGCTCCCCCCGCACGTTGAACGAGGTATTCACCAGCACCGGGCAGCCGGTGTGGGTCTCGAAGGCCTGGAGCAGCCGGTAAAAGCGCGGGTTGGTGTGTTCGTGCACCGTCTGCACCCGGGCCGAGAAATCCACGTGGGTGACGGCGGGGATGGTGGAGCGGGCCAGCTTCAGGCGCTCCAGGCCGGCGGACTCCCCATCTTCCGGGGCCGCCAGGCGCCGGGCGGCGGCCACCGGGGCGACGAACAGCATGTAGGGGCTCGCGCGGTCCAGCTCGAACCACTCCCCGACGCGCTCCGCCAGCACCGCCGGGGCGAAGGGGCGGAAGGATTCACGATACTTGATCTTGAGGTTCATCACCGACTGCATGCGCGGCGAGCGGGGGTCGCCGAGGATGGAGCGTCCTCCCAGGGCCCGCGGGCCGAATTCCATGGGTCCCTGGAACCATCCCACCACCGCACCTTCCGCCAGCAGGGCCGCCACCCGGGGCAGCAGTTCCCCGTCGTCCATGGCCTCGGCCACCGCCCCCATGGCCTCCAGGCTCTGGGCCGCCTCGGTGGTGGAGAAGCGCGGTCCCAGATAGGCCCCCGCCATGGCGTCGCCGTGCGCCACAACGCGTTCGCCATCGTGGAACTCGTGCCAGACCACCAGGGCTGCCCCCAGGGCCCCGCCGGCGTCCCCCGCCGCCGGCTGGACCCAGATGTCCTCGAACACCCCGGCCCGCAACAGCTCGCCGTTGGCCACGCAGTTGAGGGCCACGCCCCCCGCCAGGCAAAGCTGCGCCGCGCCCGTCTCGGCCTGCAGGGTACGCCCCAGGCGCAGCACCACCTCCTCCGTCACCTTCTGAATGGAGGCCGCGATATCCATGTGGTGCCGGGTGATGGGGGCCTCGGGTGTGCGGGGCGGGGCGCCGAAGAGGTCATGAAAGCGGCCGTTGGTCATGGTCAGGCCGGTGCAATAGTTGAAGTAATCCATGTCCAGGCGGAAGGTGCCGTCCGTCTTCAGGTCCAGCAGCCGGTCGAGGATCAGGTCCACATGGCGGGGTTCGCCGTAGGGGGCGAGACCCATGAGCTTGTACTCGCCGGAGTTCACCCTGAAGCCCGCGTAATAGGTGAAGGCCGAGTACAGCAGACCCAGGGAGTGGGGGAAGTCGATCTCCCACAGGGCCTTGAGATGGTTGTCCTCCCCCAGCCAGGCGCTGGTGGTGGCCCATTCGCCCACCCCGTCCAGGCACAGCACCGCCGCCTCGGAAAAGGGGCTGGGATAGAAGGCCGACGCGGCATGGGCCTGGTGGTGCTCGGTGAACAGTAGGGGCGGCAGGGCCTGTTCCTTCATCCCCGCCAGGGTGGCGAGTTCCCTCTTGAGGGTCTTCTTGAGGTAGAGCTTGTCCTGCAGCCACACCGGCATGGCGGCGACGAAGGAGCGAAAGCCCCGGGGCGCGTAGGCCAGGTAGGTCTCCAGCAGGCGCTCGAACTTCACCAGGGGCTTGTCGTAGAACACCACCTGGTCCACGTCCGCGAGACGGATGCCCCGGGTCTCCAGGCAGGAGCGGATGGCGTGGGCGGGGAAACGGGCATCGTGCTTACGCCGCGAGAACCGTTCCTCCTGGGCCGCCGCCACGATGGTCCCGTCCTCCACCAGCGCCGCCGCGCTGTCGTGATAGTAGGCCGACAGGCCGAGGATGTAGGTCATGGATAGACGCCAGCACGTATCCGGGGGAACGGCATTCTAGCGCCAACCCGCCCGACGGGTCCCCACCCCCCGATTACCCCTTTGCCCCCCCGCCATGGCCCGTTCGCGCCCAAAGGGCGCTCCTACAGGAGGGCCCATCCCCGGCCGTGGGGGATATTTCCCGTAGGAGCGGGCTTGCCCGCGAACGCCCACGCCCGAACGGGCCGCCGTGGCCTGTTCGCGCCCAAGGGCGCTCCTGGGCCCATCCCCCGCTCCCTCCCAACATGGGACCGCCTGACCACCATTCCGGCGCCGGCCGTTAACCCTGGGCCGGTCACGCCACGACCCGGCATCCCCGCTTCCCCGGCCGGGTTATCATGCCATCCCCATGATACGACGGCGCCGCCGGCGGGAACGGAGGACCCATGGCTTTATTGAAGCGTGCATTATTCAACCGGGCTACACACAAACGGCTGTTGGTGGCCGCCCTCACCGCCCTTCTCGGCCTCGGTGCTCAGGCGGCGGAAAAGGACTACCTGGAGACCATCCCCGTATTCTGGCGCAGCCTCTACCCCGAAGGCGGCGAGACCCTCTATTGCGGCGAGGCCTTCGAACCCTTCGACCGGCGGGTCAACATCGAGCACGTGTTCCCCATGTCCTGGGCCACGCGTCACCTGGGCTGCGGCAGCCGCGACCGCTGCCGGCGCACCAGCCGGGTGTTCAACCGCATCGAGACGGACATGCACAACCTCTATCCCGCCCTGCGGGACATCAACGAGGCCCGCGGCGCCCAGGCCTTCGGCATCATCGACGGCGAACGCCACCTGCGCCGCGGCTGCGACTTCGAGGTGGACCCCGGGCGGCGCCGGGTGGAGCCCCGCCCCGCCGTGCGCGGCGACATCGCCCGCGCCATGCTCTACATGGAGCAGCGCTACGGCCTGCCCCTCTACGCCCGCCAGCGCCGCCTGCTGGAGGAATGGCACCGCCGCGACCCGCCCGATGCCATGGAGCGGCGGCGCGATGCCGCCATCACCGTGCTCCAGGGCAAGCCCAACCCGTTCATCGAATAGCGGCGCCGCGGCCACCACGCCCCGAGGAATTTCTCTCCTGACGTCAAATACCGAGAACACGGAAGGACAGATCGCCCTGCCCGACGGACGGCGCCTCGGCTACGGGCGCTATGGCGACCCCGGCGGTGCGCCCGTCTTTTATTTCCACGGCTTTCCCGCCAGCCGGCTGGAGGGGGCCATAATTGGTGCAGCCGCCGGCCGGGTGGGAGCCTCCATCATCGCCCCCGATCGGCCCGGGTTCGGGCGCTCCGATTTTCAGCCCGGGCGGCGCATCCTCGACTGGCCCGGGGATGTGCGCCGCCTCGCCGACGCCCTTGGACTCGATGATTTCGCCGTGCTCGGGGTCTCGGGGGGCGGCCCGTATGCCGCCGCCTGCGCCCACCGCCTCGGCCCGCGCCTTATCCGGGCCGCCAGCGCAGCCGGCCTAGGGCCCACTACGGACGCGGAGCTGGTGCGCGGGATGGGTGCCATCGCCCGCCTGGGTTTCCACCTCGCGCGCCGCCACCCCGGGGTCTTCGGGCTGGCCTACGGCACCCTGGCGGGCCTCGTCGCCCGTTATCCGGACCTGGTGTTCCGGCTCAATCGGGTCACGCCGCCCGACCAGGCGGTCCTCGCCACGCCCGAGGTGCGCTCGATCCTCGTCGGCTCGATGGGGGAGGCCCTCCGGCCCGGCGTCGCCGGCGCCGTTCACGAGTTCAAGCTGCTGGCCTCACCCTGGGGCTTTGGCCTGGAGGACATCGCGGCTCCCTTCCATGTCTGGCACGGCTGCCAGGATGGCACGGTGCCCCACGCCATGGCGCAATCCATGGCGGCGAGGATGCCGAATGCCCACCTGCACCTGCTGGACGACGAGGGACACATCTCCCTCGCCGTGCACCACGGTGCCGAGATCATCGCCGCGCTCCTGGCGCCATCATAGGCCCCGGCCCCAGGGGCACCGGGGCCCGGGCAACAGAGGTCCGTTGGCGTATGAAGGCCCCACCTATGGGGCCCCCGGCCCCGTAGGAAGGGGCATGCCCTAGAACGCCGGCGCCCGCACAGGCCACCGGGGTTGGTTCGCACCTGAAGGCGCCTCTGCGGAGGGCACCCCCGGTCGGCGGGGATGGAGGAGACGCCATAAAAAAGGCCCCACCGGTGGGCGACCGGCGGGGCCAGGGGGGACAGCCGGGTTTGTCAGTCGCCGAGGCGAATCACCCGTGTGGGGTTGGCCGGGTCGTCCGGCAGGCTGACGTTGCCGCCCAGGACATTAACGATGTAGTCCTCGAGAATGGCCTGCTCCCCCACTGTAGTGGCGCCCAACACCGTGGCCGCGGCGAAGGCGGCGAAGCCGTCGCCGCCGGTGGCGGTGAAGCTGTTGGTGGCCAGCACGAAGGTCTCGGCCAGGGCCGTCGCGTCCGCCACGCCGGCGCTCACCAGTTCCACTACCGTGCCGTCGTGGCGGGTGATGGTGAGGTCCCGCACCCGGGAGGGTACGGTGACGCTGGCCTGGCCCTCGATGGGTGCGAAGGTGGTGTCGAAGGCCAGCACCATGCCCGCGATCTGGGGGAAGCGGCCGTCGGTGAAGGTGGCCCGGCTGACGGAGTTTTCCATCGCCGCCAGCACCTGGTCTCCGGTCATCTCCAGCACCGTCAGGGTGTTATCGAAGGCCAGGGCCGCCTGGATGGCGAGGCGGATGATGCTGGGGCCCTGGATGGTGTCGCGGATACCGCCGCCGTTCTTGAGGGCCACGTCCACCGTGGTGAAACCGCTCTGCTGGGCCCCCCAGATGGTGGAGTCGGCGGCCAGCTTGCCGAGATTGGTCTCGCGGCTGCGCACGTCCGAACGCTGGCCATTGAGAGGGAAGTCGGTGCTGCCCACCACGAAGAAGGCGTCCTGGATCAGGGTCGTCCGTTTGAGGGCATCGAGGATCCCGGCCACCGTCGCATCGGCCGTGAGCTCCGATACCCCCGCCACGGGCTCCAGTTCATCGATGGCCGCGGCCGTGGTGGCCACCGGTCCGTTGCGGAAGTCGCCCCAGTCGGCGATGCGGCCGCGGCGGTCGAAGGTGACGAACAGGTTGCCCACGTAGCGGAACTGCTGGTCACTGTTGATCACCAGCACCGTGGCGCCCTCGCTATCCACCCGCACGGTGGGGTAGTCCGCCTCTGCCGTGTCCTCGGGGCGCAGCAGGTTGAAGGGGCCCTCGGCCACGGGCTTGGCCATGAAGCCGGTGGAGCCGGCGGCCACGATGATGTCGATGCCCCGCAGGCTGGTGGCCGACAGGGGGTCGCCGGTGAAGTCCTGGGCATGGTCCAGCAGGATGATGCGCTTCACCCCCCGGCGTTCCAGCAGGTCCACCTGCTCCAGGACCTGGGACAGGGCGGACACCAGGGGCTGGTTGGTGGCGGGGTCACGGCCGCCCACGAAATCGAGGCCGGGCAGGGTGGTGGCCGGGTCCTCGATGACATTGAAGAAATCCGCGGGCGCCCGGCCGATGAGGCCGATGCGCTGGCCGCCGCGCACCACCACGCAACTCCTGACCACCCTGCCGCGGTTGGCCAGACAGCTGCCGCCATCGCGCCCGATGCGGATGGCCGGCGTACCTGCGCCCAGCTCCACGTCGCCGAAGTCCAGGTTGGCGGCGATGAAGGGGTAGTCGGCCTCCCGCAGCATGACGGCGAACTCGTCGATGCCGCCGTCGAACTCATGGTTGCCCATGCCGTTGGCGGTCAGCCCCATGGCATTGAACATCATGATGTCCCCCAGGCCGGGCGCGCCGAAGGCCTCCTCGGAGGCCAGGTAGAACGGCCCGGGGATGGTGTGGTCACCGGCCGTCAGGTGCAGGGTGGGGATGCACTCCCCGCGGGCCACCTGCTTCAGGCCCTTTACCACGGCGGAGTAGTTCAGGACCTTCTCTTCCAGGGTATTGGGGTCCTGAAAAGACGACTCGTTGTCCGAGCTGTGCAGGATCTGCAGGCTGTTACGGTAGTTGCGGATGCATTCGCGCACCCGCAGGGGCGGCTGGAGCTCGCTCAAGAGATTGCCCAGGCTGGCGTTGTCGCTGATCACGCCGCCTTGGGCCAGGCCCGGAACGCCGACAATGGCGGCCACGGCCAACATGCTAACGGTACCTTTCATGGGTTTACCTCCCCGGGCTGGAATGGAATAGGGGAGTTACGTTAGGAGCCGGGCCTTGCAGTTACGCGACGGCGGCGTGAACCTTCGTTGACAAGCCGGGCCGGTATCAGCGTCGGGCGGTGATGGCCGCAGCGGCCCCGTAGGAGCCGGCTTGCCCGCGAACCCCGGCCTCCGAACGTGCCGCCGTGGCTGTTCGCGCCCAAGGGCGCTCCTGCGCCGCCCCCAGGCCATGGCTGAGCCGGCGCGGCCGTCGGCCGGCCGGCCGCCTTAAACGTGTTTGTCTCCCTATGGGGCTAGCGCATCAGCAGCACCGGCACCTTGGCATTGCGGATGACACAGGTGGTGGTACTGCCGACCAGTAGGCGGCGGATCACCGAGTGCCCATAGGCCCCCATCACCACCATGTCGATGTCGTGCTCCCGGCGATAGCCGCACAGGGCGTCCTCGACGTCACCCCGGAGCAACGCGGTGGTCACCTCGAGGTCGGCCGTCTCCAGCGTGTGCCTCGCCCATTCCATCTGGCCCTGGTTCCGGGGGTTGTCGGCGCCGATCATGACCACGTGACAGGACAGGCCGCGAAACAGCGGGTTGCCGGCCACCAGGTCCACGACCTTGTGGGTGGTCGGGCTGCCGTCGTAGGCCAGCATGATGCTTCTGGGGGCCTTGAACTCATTGGTGCAGACCAGGATCGGACAGTGCATGGTGCGCACCACCGTCTCCAGCCGGCTGCCCACATGCTCCCCCAGGTTGTCGTCGTGCTTGCCCAGCACCAGCAGGCGGGTAGCGGCCTCGAAGCCGAGCAGGGTGTCCACCAGGCTGCCATGACGCTGCAGGATCTCCGGCGCCTCGACCCCGTCGGCGCGCGCCCGGCCGGCCGCCGCCTCGAGCAGCAGCCTGCCCTGCTCCAGGGCCAGGCGCCCGCGTTTGGCGTCCAGCTCCGACAACTCCCGGAGCAGCGCCTCACGACTGCCCAGGCCGATGTTGCCGCTGAGATCCGTCTCCGCCGGATACTCCGACTTCTCGAGCACATGCAACAGCAGCAGCGGTGCACCCATGCGCAGGCTGCTCCAGGCGCTGTAATCGCTGACCGCAGTGGATACCTGGGTGCCGTCAATGCAGGCGATGACCTTCGTCATGGCAGTTTCTCCGCTTCAGTGGCCCATGAGGTCGGCGACGGCTTGGGGCTTGTCGTGCACGGCGAAGCGGTCGACGATGGTCGCGCTGGCCTCGTTGAGCCCGATCAACTCGACCTCGGTACCCTCGCGACGGAACTTCAATACCACCTTGTCCAGCGCAGCCACCGCGGTGATATCCCAGAAATGGGCCTGGCACAGGTCGATCACGACCCTGTCCAGCACCTCCTTGAAGTCGAAGGCATCGATGAACTTGTCGGAAGAGGCGAAAAACACCTGACCGATGACATGGTAGTTACGGCTCCGCCCGTCCTCGCTGAGGACCGAGGTCACGTACTTGTGCTGCGCGACCTTGTTGGCGAAGGCCATGGCGGCCAGCAGGACGCCGACGAACACGCCATAGGCGAGATTATGGGTGGCGACCACCACCACCACCGTGCTGAGCATGACCATGCTGGAGCTCGCCGGGTTGGTCCTGAGGGCGCGCAACGACTCCCAGCTGAAGGTGCCGATGGCCACCATGATCATCACGGCCACCAGGGCGGCCATGGGGATCTGCGCCACCCACTCGCCGAGGAACACGATCATCAGCAACAGGAACACGCCCGCGGCGAAGGTCGAAAGCCGGCGCCGGCCGCCCGATTTGATGTTGATCACCGACTGGCCAATCATGGCGCAACCGGCCATGCCGCCGATGAGGCCCGAGGCGATGTTGGCCACGCCCTGGCCCTTGCACTCGCGGTTCTTGTCGCTGCCGGTATCGGTGAGGTCGTCGACGATGGTCGCCGTCATCAGGGATTCCAGCAGGCCGACGACCGCCAGTGAGACGGAGTACGGCAGGATGATTTCCAGGGTCGCCAGGCTGAGGGGCACGTCCGGCCACAGGAACACCGGCAGGGTGTCGGGCAGGTCACCCATGTCCCCCACGGTACGGATGTCGAGGTCCAAGGCCATGGCGATGGCGGTCAGCACGATGATGGTGACCAGGGGCGACGGCACGGCCCGGGTGAGGTATGGAAACAGATAGATGATCCCCAGCCCTCCCGCGGTCA
>JAABTG010000107.1 GCA_011389995.1 Thiotrichales bacterium | reverse complement strand
CATGTCGGGGTAGGACACCCAGTAAGGGGCCGGGATGATGACCTCCGCGCCCGGGTCCATCAGGGCCTGGGCCAGGTTGTAGAAGGCCTGCTTGCCGCCGCAGCTGACGATCACCTGGTCGCGGCTGAACTTCAGGCCGTTGTCCCGCTCGAACTTGTCTTGGATGGCCTGCTTGAGCTCGGGGATACCGTCCACCGCGGTGTACTTGGTGAAGCCGTCGTCGAGGGCCTGTTTGGCGGCATCCTTGATGTGGTCCGGGGTGTCGAAGTCGGGCTCTCCGGCGCCGAGGCCGATGATGTCATGGCCGGCCGCACGGAGTTCGGCTGCCCGGCTGGTGACGGCCAGGGTGGCGGAGGGACGGACCCGGCGGATGCGGGTGGAGAGGGGGATATCCACGTAATGTCCTCTGTGACGGTCGGTGTAATGGGGCGGTAATATACTTTAGCCGCCCGGCCTCGCGTAACCCGCAGGGGCGCACTTTCACGCATTTTCGCAACGGGTTTCCGCTTTCCCCGGCCGGCCCGTCCACGTTAGGGTTGAATCATGTCCAAAGCCTTCGAGCTCTGCTCCAATTACCAGCCGGCCGGCGACCAGCCTCAGGCCATCGAGGCCCTCGTGGCGGGCCTGGGGGACGGGCTCGCCCACCAGACCCTGCTCGGCGTCACGGGCTCCGGCAAGACCTTCACCATGGCCAATGTGATCCAGGCGGTACAGCGGCCGGCCATGGTGATGGCGCCCAACAAGACCCTGGCGGCCCAGCTCTACGGCGAGATGCGCGAGTTCTTCCCGAAGAACGCGGTGGAGTACTTCGTTTCCTATTACGACTACTACCAGCCCGAGGCCTACGTGCCGTCCTCCGACGTGTACATCGAGAAGGATGCCTCGGTGAACGAGCACATCGAGCAGATGCGCCTGTCGGCCACCAAGGCCATCATGGAGCGCCGGGACGTGGTGGTGGTGGCCACCGTCTCCGCCATCTATGGCCTCGGCGATCCCCAGTCCTACCTGGGTATGGTGCTGCACCTGTCCCGCGGCCACACCATGGACCAGCGCACCATCCTGCGGCGCCTTGCCGAGCTCCAGTACACCCGCAACGACGTGGAGCTGCGGCGCGCCACCTTCCGCGCCCGCGGCGACGTCATCGACATCTTCCCCGCCGAGTCCGACGAGGAGGCGGTGCGGGTGGAGCTGTTCGACGACGAGATCGAATCCCTGGCCTACTTCGACCCCCTCACGGGCGAGGTGCGCCGGCGGGTGCCGCGGCTCACCATCTACCCCAAGAGCCATTACGTGACCCCGCGCCAGACGGTGCTGGACACCATCGAGGCCGTCAAGGTGGAGCTCAAGGAGCGCCTGGAGCACCTGCGCTCCGTGGACAAGCTGGTGGAGGCCCAGCGCCTGGAGCAGCGCACCATGTTCGACATCGAGATGATGAACGAGCTGGGTTATTGCAAGGGCATCGAGAACTATTCCCGCTACCTGTCGGGACGCAACCCCGGCGAGCCGCCGCCGACCCTGCTGGATTACCTGCCCGCCGACGCCATCGTGTTCCTGGACGAGAGCCATGTCACGGTGCCCCAGATCGGCGGCATGTACCGCGGCGACCGTTCCCGCAAGGAGACCCTGGTGGAATACGGCTTCCGCCTGCCATCGGCCCTGGACAACCGGCCCCTGCGCTTCGAGGAGTTCGAGCGCATGGTGGGCCAGACCATCCATGTCTCCGCCACCCCCGGCCCCTACGAGCTGGAGCACTCCGAGGGCCAGGTGGTGGAACAGGTGGTGAGGCCCACCGGCCTCGTCGACCCGGAGGTGGAGGTGCGCCCCGTGGCCACCCAGGTGGACGACCTGCTGTCGGAGATCCACCTGCGGGTGGCCGCCAGGGCGCGGGTCCTGGTCACCACCCTCACCAAGCGCATGGCCGAGGACCTCACGGACTACCTGGCCGAGCACGGCGTCAAGGTGCGGTACCTGCACTCGGACATCGACACCGTGGAACGCATGGAGATCCTGCGGGATCTGCGGCTGGGGGAGTTCGACGTGCTGGTGGGCATCAACCTGCTGCGGGAGGGCCTCGATATCCCCGAGGTCTCCCTGGTGGCCATCCTCGACGCCGACAAGGAGGGCTTCCTGCGCTCGGAACGCTCCCTCATCCAGACCATCGGCCGGGCCGCCCGCAACCTCCATGGCCGTACCATCCTCTATGCCGACGTCATGACCGGTTCCATGACCCGCGCCATCGAGGAGACGGACCGGCGCCGCGCCAAACAGGTGGCCCACAACCTGGCCCACGGCATCACGCCCAAGTCGGTGCAGAAGGCGGTGGCCGACGTCATGGAGAGCAGCCATGCCGGCGCCTCCATGCCCGCCCGGCGCCTCGCCAAAGTGGCCGAGGAGATGGAACGCTATGCCGCCCTCTCGGGGGACGAGCTGCGCCGGCGCATAGAGAGCCTGGAAAAGGACATGTACCGCGCCGCCGACAACCTGGACTTCGAAGAGGCCGCCCGCCTGCGGGACGAGATCCACCGCGTCCGCGACGCCTCCATGGGCCTCACCGAGGCCCTGCAATAACGGTGTCAGGAACCGTTTTCGAAGAGCCCTTGCCCCTCGGTCCGTCTATTCACTAAAATTCCAGCCACCGTCACCAGGGAAGGGTGCTGACATGGGAAGGGCGCAACGGATGGCCAAGGGCGGGCTTGTCTACCACGTTCTCAATCGCGCCAACGCGCGCCGACCGATATTCCAGCGGGCAGGGGACTACGCCGCCTTCGAGGCGGTGTTGGTGGAGACCTGCGACCGCATCCCCATGCGCATCCTCGCATGGTGCCTCATGCCCAACCACTGGCACCTCGTGCTGTGGCCCGTTCACGACGGCGACCTCTCCCAGTTCATGCGCCTGCTCACGCTGACCCACACCCAGCGTTGGCATGCCGCCCATGAGAGCGTCGGCAGCGGCCATCTCTACCAGGGGCGCTTCAAGTCATTTCCCATCCAGGGCGATGCCCATCTCCTAACCGTATGCCGCTACGTGGAACGCAATCCGCTGCGGGCAGGCCTCGTCCAGCGGGCCCAGGACTGGCGCTGGAGCAGCTGTTGGTATTTCAACACCGGCTCCCCGGCGGGCCACGTCAGTCACCGCCGATGGCCCGTGGAGCGGCCGCGGGATTGGGTGGGCTTCGTGAATGGTGAGCCGGCCGAGGGGGAACTGGACAACTTGCGGTGCTGTGTGGCCCGGGGTCGTCCCTTCGGAGCCGCAGACTGGACCCGGCGCATGACCACGACGCTGGGGCTGGAATCCACGTTGCGCAGGCCGGGGCGGCCAAAGAAGGAGGGCGGCGAATGAAAAGGTTCCTGACACCGTTTTTGGGATCGGCCCTCTCGGGGGACGAGATCCACCGCGTCCGCGACGCCTCCATGGGCCTCACCGAGGCCCTGACAGAGGACTGAGGCCAGCGGAGGCCGGCATCGCGGGTTTAGTGGCTGGACTTGAATTGATGCCCGCGGCCGATTAACTTTCCAGTTGTTGGTCCAGGGATGCGGCCCCGTCGGCATCATTCCGGCGCCAGCCGGATAACGTTTTATAGCGTGCTGAACGCCCCCTGGGCGGCCCTACAGGCGAGGGCCAGGAATCCAAGACCCGCCAAAGACAAGGATTGTCAGATGTCATCATCCCACCGCTCAACAATTCGTCCCTCCACCGGCCCCGGCCGAACGCCTCCTATGGCCCGGTTCCACGCTGTCCGGCCTTCGGGAATGCAATTCCCCGAACTCTACAGCCTTTGAGAGAGGTGGAAGGGTGGCGAAAGGAGCCAATCGGCCTGGAATACTGACGAGTCATGTTGAATAAATTCTTGCGTGATGAGCTATATCGGCGGGCGGGGAATAGGCGTTCTTTTCTGTCGCCAAAGTCCGAACGATTCTTAAATTGGACCATCGCCGTCTGGGGGCTATCCACTTTGATAGTGGCCATATTGGCAGATGCTTATGGCGTGGGCGGTCATGACTGTGTGTTCTATCGTCATATGACGATGGCATTTCCATTTATAGAGGAAGGCACTAGGTTTACGCGCCATGCGGACACATTGGGTCTGGTGTGGATCTTTTTATTGCTGAGCAGCCCATTCTTCTTTGTTTTTCTTTTTATTCGCATAAATGACGTGAAGAAGGGTGATATAAAACCCTTTGCTTTTCTATTATCCATCGTTGCTGTTGGGATTGCCGGGCACTTTATATTTGGCGGTATCGCATGGTTTGAAGGCTCTAATTCTTATTTTGCCATTTCGTACCGAGAAGGTTTTTTTAGTAGCATACTGTATTCTTTCATATTTTGGGTCGGGTTTGCAGTATTTTTGCTGTTTTGCTTATTGTTTCTAGCTTCGTTTGTAAAAAAATGACAGGGAAGAACTATGGATCCACAAGAGAGCCTTTTGCTTGAAGAGTATGGAGTAAATGCTGGTGCGGTGCTTTCGAATCTGTTGAGTGAAACTGGCCAGCGGATTGCTATTGAAGGCCTTGTCGAACAGGCAGAAGCGGAGGCCTATCTTCTGGCCATGGCCGAAGGCGCCCGGCGTAAGGGGGCCTTGGCCAATGCCTATGCCGAACGAGCTCTGGCCAACTTTGGACGGGACAATAGAACTGCCGCCCTGTTGGCAAGGGCCGCCGAGGAACAGGCCCAGTTGCTCCATTGGCTGGAAAGAAGGATCGCTGAGGGTCTGCCGGACTTCAAGGCGGCATCGGCCGAACTGCTCCATGGCCGGACCATGGAATATCTGGGCAAGACAGGTGGGACCGCCTTAACCGTCTATGACTACACCAGCAAGCTGGCGAAGGGTGACACCACAGAGGCGATTGGGGTGATCGTCGGCACTGCGGTGGGAGGGCTCGCAGGTGTAGTGGCAGCTGGGGCTGGTGTTCCAGTTTTCGCTACCGCTGCATTCGTGGGACTCGTATCCTTTGGTGTATCGAAGGCCTTCGAATACTCATTCAGGGAGGATATCGAGACATTCCAGAATGCAGTTATCGATTGGATAGAGACTTTGAGTGATGGTGTGGTCGACGTATTCAATGATCGCCGGCTGCTGGATAACGGGATCGAATTGGATATCGGGGTGGAGGAACTCCATCAACTGCTTTTCTTCAGGCTCGATCCGGAGGTGAGTGCGGAGGCCGTCGCTCGTATAGAGGCTGCGATATCAAGGGAAGCGGAGCGCGGTGTCGAGCCTCTGTTGAAGGCGCTCGAGCGATTGGTGACAGGCGACGGGCAGGGCGGTGCAGTCCAGGATGCCGATGCCTACAGTGACCGGGTGATTGCGTTGTTGGTGGCGATTCAGAAGGTGAGTTCCGGAACGATGAGGGTGGAGGAGCTGAGCGTCCAGGGTGGACCGGCGGAATGGGCGAGCAAGGCCCGGTATGAAGCGGGCTACCGTTATGCGCTCAGGCACCTGTTGCCCTTTGCCATCGTCGGAGACGGCGCAGAGGCCCTCTTCGCGCAACATAATCAAAACGGGGAACTGGATGTATATGATGACGTGACGGGCGAAGGAACCCTCTCCACGGTGTATCTGGCTGACCGGGCCTTGTACCTCTCGACGCTGCTGGCTCGCAACTCCGTGGGCATTGCGAATGGCACCGGGATCAGCTTCCTGGACTTCCCCGAGGCCGGGGGCGGCTCGGATCCGGAGACCCGGCTGCCGGCGGCGACGGCGTTGCCGCGGCGCTTCGTGTTCGGGGGAGAGGGCGGGGATATTCTGATGGGTGGAGGTGCGGCAGACCATCTCTACGGCGGCGGCGGTGGCGACAGCCTCTACGGTGGCAAGGGGGATGATCGGCTGGAGGGCAACGCGGGTGCGGATCGTCTCTACGGCGGCCCGGGTAGCGACGTGCTGGAAGGTGGCGCCGGTGACGACATCCTCCACGGCGGCCATCATCCGACGGCGGGCCCGGGGTCCAATGTGTTGCGCGGTGGCTTGGGCAGGGACATCTATTTCGCGCGCCCCGGGGACGTGGTGACGGACAGGGATGGTGACGGCCTGGTGTTCTTCGGCGGCCAGGTGCTTCTGGGGGGTGTGGCCACGAGCCCTGGCGCCCGCACCTACGCCAGCGCCGACGACCGCTTCCATTACGCGTTGACGGGCAGCGTGCTGACGGTCACCCGCGCGGGCCTCGGGCAGTTCACCATCGAGGACTTCCAGCCGGGCCGGCTCGGCATCGTGCTTTCGGACGAGGTGCCGGAGGACCTGAGCTACACCCTGCACCGCGGCACCGCGGGGGATGACCGCGGTGCGACCATCTTTGACCTCCAGGACGGGGTGGCCGGGGACGACGGGGCCAACCAGCTGTTCGGCTATGGCGGGGACGACGACCTCCATGGCCGGGGCGGCCCCGACATGCTCCTCGGCGGCCGCGGGGATGACTACCTGGACGGCGGCGCCGGTGATGACCTGTTGCGGGGCGCCGCCGGGCGGGACGTGCTGCGGGGCAACTCGGGCGACGACCGGTTGTTCGGGGGCACACAGGCCGATGTGCTGTCGGGAGACGGCGGCGGCGACGTGCTGGCGGGCGGTCCGGGGGGCGACGCCCTGTTCGGGGGCGCGGGCGCCGACGTGCTCCATGGCGGCGGGGGCAACGACATCGTGTTCGGCGAGGGCAGCGCCTACGCCACCGGGCGTGACTGGGACATCCGGGTGGTGTTGCGTCCCCGCGCCCCGGACGAGAAGGCCACGGCGGTGCGGTCCCAGGCATTTTCGAGCGCGGTGGCCCTGGGTCCACCGGAGGTGTCGAACGGCGATCTGGTGCTGCATCTGCCCGGTGCGCCCCATGCCGCGGGTGGCGCGGACCACCTCTACGGCGGTGCCGGGGACGACTTTCTCCATGGCTTCGATGGCGACGACGTACTGGTGGGCGGGGCCGGCGACGACGGCCTGTTCGGGGACTCGGAGGACGACGTGCTGGTGGGCGGTGCCGGGCATGACTTCATGTCGGGAGGTGAGGGTGCGGACACCCTGCTGGGGGGCGCGGGCCACGACGCCCTGTGGGGCAACGACGGTGACGATCGCCTGGCGGGAGGAGGGGGTCACGACCTGCTCCACGGCGACCATCCCACGGCACCGGGGCAGGCGGGAAACGATGTGCTTCATGGCGACTGGGGCGATGACGATCTGCACGGCGGGGCGGGTGACGACGCGCTTCATGGCGGCGCGGGTGACGACCGCCTGTGGGGCGGGCCGGGGACGGACGTGTTGTACGGGGGCCGCGGCGACGACCATTACCATTTCGTCCCGGGTGGCGGGCAGGATCTCCTCCGGGACACGGCGGGGACCGACACCGTGCGCTTCACCGGTGGCCTGCACCTGGGGCAGTTGCAGTTCGGGTGGGCCGACGGGGCGCTGCGCATCGGCTACGGCGCCGGAGACACCCTCACCATCGCCGGCTGGGCCGACAGCAGTGTCGACACTATCGACGTGGGCGGTCTGGTGCTGGGACGCCGGGAGGTGGCGAACCTGGCGGCGTTGGAGTCCCCCGCGGCCCTCCTGGCCGGCACCCCCAGGGCCGATTCGGTGACAGGCACGGCGGGGGACGACGTGCTGGTGTTTCAGGGCGGCGACGATGTCTACCACGGCGGCGCGGGGGACGACCGCTACCTGGTGGCGCCGGGGCTGGCGGCCCGGGTCACCGTCGTGGATGGCGAGGGGGCCGACAGCCTCACCTTTCTCGGTGGCGGGGAAGCGGCGGACCTCGCCATCACCCGCGAGGGGGACGCCCTGGGGCTCAGCCACGGCCCCAGCCACGTGACCGTTGCCCACTGGCAGGAGCGCTCCATCGAGGCGGTGCACCTGGGCGATGGGACGACCGTCAGGGGGGCTATCCTGGACCGCTATTTCCACAACCGCGCCCCCGTGGCGGGCGCGGCCCCGGGTGCCCAGGGCGCCACGGTGGACACGCCCTTCGCCTTCCATCTGCCCCAGGGGGCCTTCGTGGACGCGGACGGCGATCCCCTCGACTATCGCCTGGAGATCAGTCGTGCGGGTGAGTTCTTTCCCGAGGAGTTGGACTGGCTGGCCTTCGATGCCGCCACGGGTACCTTGACGGGGACGCCGGGGGAGATGGACCAGGGGCGTTTCACCGTCCACCTGTCGGCCATGGATCCTTACGGCGGTGTGTCCGCCCCCCAGTCCTTCGCCCTGGACGTGGCCCTGGCGCCCGAGCGCAACCCCTTGTATGCCGAGCCGCCGGATACCCGGGCGCGTCCCCTCGCGCCCTTTCGTTATGACCTGCCCTTCGCGCCCACACTGTTTCTCACCATCGCCCCCGGCGAGAATCCCGGCGGGGGTTATGCCCCCCAGGGCACCTGGCTGGAGACCCGCATCGCCTTTAACGACGGTGTTTCTGACATTGCGTTGCGTGACATCCCGGACGGCGCACGGCTGGCGGATCTCGCCATCAATGGGATCCGCGTGGCCGACGAGGCGGGGGATGGCGGGAGCGGTGTGGGGTATGAAGGCGGCGGGGAGGGCGCAGGGGGGGAAGGGGCCGGGACGCCCCCGCCCATCGTCCCGGACTGGCTCCACTACGACGCCGGGGCCAACGCCCTGTATGGCACCCCGTCGGCGGACGACGCGGCGACCTTCACGGTACACCTGGCGGTGCGCAATCAGGAAATAGCCCTGCCGGAGCAGTCCATCGACATCACCGTGCCCGGCCTGGACGCGGTGCCGGTGTTGGCGGTGCCGCCCGAAGTGCCCCGGGCGACGGCGGGTGAGGTCTTCTATTACGCGCTGCCGGCGGCGACCTTCGATAGCGGCGACGGCAGCCCCTTGAGCTACACCGCACGATTGGCCGATGGCGCCCCGTTGCCCGGCTGGCTCACCTTCGACGCCGCCACCCGGACCTTTCACGGCACCCCCGGCGCCGAGGCGGTGGGGCCCCTGGCCCTGGAGGTGGTGGCGACGGATGGCGACGGCGATGCCCTGTCGTTGGATCTGGCCGTGACGGTGGCCCCCGGGCCGGCATCTCCCCCGGCCCGCCGGTTGACGGGCGGTCCGCAGGTGGATGTGCTGCTGGGCGGGGCGGGGGACGATGCCCTGGACGGTGGCGCCGGTGCCGACGTGCTGGTGGGAGGGCCGGGAGACGACTATTACACGGTCGACCGCCCCGACGACCGGCTGCTGGAGGGGCCCGGCGGGGGGGTGGATACCCTGGCGCTGGCCCACCCCAACCACGGCGGCGCGCCCCTGGCCGACCACGTGGAGCGACTGGAGGTGTCCGAGGCGGCCCGCCAGCCCCTGGGCCCATGGGGCCTGTGGGCCACCCTGTACCTCCGCCCCCGGGCCTACGGCAATGCCCTGGACAATCAGTTGACGGGCTCGGCCCTCGAGGACGTGCTGAAGGGCCTCGAGGGCGACGACGTGCTGGTGGGCAGCGATGGCCTGGACGAGATGGACGGCGGGCCCGGGGCCGACACCTACCGCTTCGGCGCCGGGCTCACGGGCGAGACCGAGGTGCGCCTGGGGACCGGGGACCGCATCGAGCTGGTGGGCGTGTCTCCGGACGAAGTCACCGTGGAGCGGGGGTACTTCAAGCGCTCCGATGCGCGTCTCGGCGACCAGCGTCGCACGTACTGGACGACGGGTATCGGCCGCGGCTTCGGGCTGCGCGCCGGGGGGCTGGTGGTGGGCAGCCAGGAAGAACTTTTCACCGCCGCGGGGGCCGACACCAGCGGCTTCGCCGGCATCGACTTCGACATCGACGGCGACGGCAACGCCGATGCCCATTGGCACGCCGCCGACATCGCCGCGCGCCTCACCACCCCCACGACGGGGGACGATACCCTCTACGCCTTCGACGACGGCACGCCCTTGTATGGCGGCACAGGCAACGACCGCCTCCACGCCGGTGCCGGCGACGACACCCTGTACGGGGGGGCCGGCGATGACACCCTGGTGGCCGGCCAGGGCGACGACCGTCTGGTGGGCGGGCCCGGCGACGACGTCTACCTGTGGGACGAGGAGGTGGCCCTCGGCATGTTGAGCTTCTCCGCCGGCCACGACCGCATCGAGGACGGCACCGGCGACGACACCGTGCGCCTCGGCCCCCACCTGCGCCCGGACAACCTGGCCTTCGCCCGGGCCGGGGACGACCTCGTCATCCAGGGCCCCCGGGATGACGCCTCCCTCACCGTCGCCGACTGGTTTCGGGACGACACCCGGCGGGTGGAGCGCTTCACCACCACCGCCGGCGATGCCCTGATTGACACCCAGGTGGCCCTGCTCACCCAGGCCATGAGCCAGTTCGTGGCCGACTCCCCCGGCATCGACCATTGGCACCAGGCCGTGCGTGAACACCCCCAGGACACCGCCACCCTCCTCGCCGCCCACTGGGACATGGCCTGAAAAAACGGTGTCAGGAACCGTTTCACGTTTGTTGCCCACTGCGATAGGGCCTGGACAGAAAACGGTTCCTGACACCTTTGATCTTCGGCGGCAAGGGTGACTTGCCCCCGGGGGGGCATTCGAGTATCTTTCCGCTCTTCGACAGGCGCGTAGCTCAGTGGTAGAGCACCACCTTGACATGGTGGTGGTCGGTGGTTCGATCCCACTCGCGCCTACCAATCGATGTCCGGACGTCATCAGTGGCGCCATCGCAGTAGCTGCATATAGCCTTCATCGTTTTCACATCCCCCCAAGTGGCCCCTCGTATAGGTCACCTCTGAACCAAGGAATCATCCATGCCCACACTGACCCTTCCCGACGGCTCCCAGCGGAGCTTTGATGCCCCCGTGTCCATCGCCGAACTGGCGGCCGACATCGGCCCCGGCCTTGCCAAAGTGGCCATGGCGGGGCGGGTGGACGGCAGCCTCGTGGACCTGGGCTATCGCGTGGACCGGGATGCCGAGGTCTCCATCGTCACCCCGCGGGACGAGGAGGATGCCCTGGAGCTCATTCGTCACGATGCGGCTCATGTCATGGCCCAGGCGGTGCAGGAGCTCTACCCCGGCACCCAGGTGACCATTGGTCCCGCCATCGAGAACGGTTTCTACTACGACTTCGCCCGGGACGAGCCCTTCGGCCCCGAGGACCTGGAGCGCATCGAGGGGCGCATGGAGGAGATCGTGGACCGTGACCTGCCCATCGTACGGGAGGTGCTGGACCGCGAGGAGGCCAAGCGGGCGTTTGATGAACTCGGCGAGAAGTACAAGGTGGAGATCATCGACGACATCATCCCCGAGGGCGAGGAGGTGTCCATCTACCGCCAGGGGGACTGGTTCGACGTGTGCCGGGGACCCCATCTGCCCAGCACCCGGCATCTCGGCAAGGCCTTCAAGCTCATGAAACTGGCCGGCGCCTACTGGCGCGGCGATTCCCGCAACCCCATGCTGCAGCGCATCTATGGCACTGCCTGGCGGGACAAGAAGGAGCTCAAGGGGTATCTCCATCGTCTGGAGGAGGCGGAGAAGCGGGACCATCGCAAGCTGGGCAAGGCCCTGGACCTGTTCCATTTCCAGGAAGAGGCGCCGGGCATGGTGTTCTGGCACGAGAAGGGCTGGATCCTCTACCGCCAGGTGGAGGAGTACGTCCGCGGTAAGCTGAACGACTACGGCTATCAGGAGGTGCACACCCCCCAGATGCTGGACCGTTCCCTGTGGGAGAAGTCCGGCCACTGGGACAAGTTCGGTGACATGATCTTCGCCACCCACTCGGAGAACCGGGACTACGCCGTCAAGCCCATGAACTGCCCGGCCCATGTCCAGCTGTTCAACCAGGGGGTGCGCAGCTATCGGGAGTTGCCCCTGCGTATCGCCGAGTTCGGCACCGTGCATCGCAACGAGCCCTCGGGCACCCTCCACGGCCTCATGCGGGCGCGGCGGTTCGTCCAGGACGACGCCCACATCTTCTGTACCGAGGACCAGATCCAGGAGGAGGTGGCCACCCTCATCGATCTCACCCGGGAGGTTTACGGGGATTTCGGTTTCGAGGAGATCCGGCTCGCCCTGTCCACCCGCCCCGACCAGCGGGTGGGAGAGGACGCCCTATGGGACAAGGCGGAGGCTGCCCTGGAGCAGGCCCTCAACGACAAGGGTCTGGAATACAAGCTGCAGCCAGGAGAGGGGGCCTTCTACGGTCCCAAGATCGAGTTCGTGCTCACGGACTCCATCGGCCGCCTGTGGCAGTGCGGCACCGTGCAGGTGGATTTCTCCATGCCGGGCAGGCTGGGGGCCGAGTATGTCACGGAGGAGGGCGACCGGCGGGTGCCGGTGATGATCCACCGCGCCATCCTGGGGTCCCTGGAACGTTTCATCGGCATCCTCATCGAGGAATATGCGGGGAAGATGCCCGCCTGGCTCGCCCCGCTGCAGGCCGTGGTGCTCAATATCACCGACGATCAGGCGGCCTACGCGGCGGCGGTGGCGAAGTCC